>JBBRTK010000007.1:0-34073 GCA_038244455.1 Actinomycetota bacterium | reverse complement strand
TTGCCGAGGTCGCTGACCTGGGCATTCTCGAGCTTGAAGCCGACTTCATCGCTGATGACCTGACCGCCGGTGATGACCGCGATGTCCTGCAGCATTGCCTTGCGACGGTCCCCGAAGCCAGGGGCCTTCACGGCCGTACTGCGGAAGGTGCCGCGGATCTTGTTCACGACCAGCGTGGCCAGGGCCTCGCCCTCGACGTCCTCGGAAAGCACCAGCACCGGCTTGCCGGACTGCATAACCTTCTCAAGAACGGGAAGGAGGTCCTTCACCGCGCTGATCTTGCCGTTGACGATGAGGATGTAGGGGTCCTCCAGCACCGCCTCCATGCGCTCGGGGTCGGTGACGAAGTACGGCGAGATGTACCCCTTGTCGAACCGCATGCCCTCGACGAAGTCGAGTTCCATGCCGAACGTGTTCGACTCTTCGACGGTGATGACCCCGTCCTTGCCAACCTTATCCACGGCGTCGGCGATGACGGCACCGATCTCAACATCGGCTGCGGAGATGGCGCCGACGTTCGCGATCTCTTCCTTGCCGTCGACCTCCTTGGACTGATTCTTGATGGCCTCGACGGCCAGCTCGGTGGCGCGCTCGATGCCGCGCTTGAGGCTCATCGGGTTGGCGCCGGCCGCGACGTTGCGCAGGCCCTCCTTCACGATGGCCTGGGCGAGCACGGTGGCCGTGGTCGTGCCGTCACCGGCAACGTCGTCGGTCTTCTTCGCGACCTCTTTGACGAGCTCCGCGCCGATCTTCTCGAGCGGGTCGTCCAGTTCGATCTCTTTGGCGATGGAGACCCCGTCGTTGGTGATCGTGGGGGCTCCCCACTTCTTCTCGAGGACGACGTTGCGGCCCTTCGGGCCGAGCGTGATCTTCACGGCGTTGGCGAGCTGGTCCATTCCCCGCTCGAGCGCGCGCCGCGCTTCCTCATCGAAGGAGATGATCTTCGCAGCCATCCCTTCCTCCTTGTGGTCTGGGCTTCTCAGCCTTGGCTTCCGACTGTTAGCACTCGCGGTGCCTGAGTGCTAACGATTGTAGCCGCAAACCCCCCGTGCATGACAAGAGGCGGGTCGAAGCACCGCAGGCATCATGCCATCGCCTAGAGTGATGCTATGATGCCTCGATGCGAACGACCGTCACGCTGGACCCCGACACGGAAGCTGTAGTTCGGCGACTCATGAAGGAACGCGGGGTTGGCTTCAAACAGGCTGTCAACGACGCGATCCGAGGGGGGGCGATCGGCGTGAGCGAACCACCGTTCCGCACGCCCACGTTCTCGATGGGGACGCCGCTGGTGCCGCTGACCCGCGCCCACGAACTGGCGGGTGCTCTCGAGGACGAAGAGACCGCCCGCAAGCTCGCCATGAGGAAGTAGTCCGTGGTCGTCGTGGACGTCAACGTCCTCATCTACGCGGTCGATAAGGACTCACCGCTCCACGAACCAGCCCGCTCTTGGCTCGATCAGGCGATGAGCGGGGGGGAGCCCGTCGGGTTCGCCTGGTCGGTGCTGCTCGCCTTCATCAGACTCATCACGAGCCCCGCGATCTTCCCGCATCCCGTGACGCCGGGGGAGGCGGTCGACGTCGCCCGGGGGTTCATCGGACGCTCTGCGAGCGTGCTTCTCGAACCGGGGATCCGCCACCTCGACCTCCTGCACGGACTCCTAACCGAGACCGGGGCAGCGGGGAACTTGGTGAACGACGCGCACCTCGCGGCTCTGGCGCTGGCCCACGGTGCGCGCGTGGTCACGTTCGACAACGACTTCGAGCGGTTCGGTGTCCCGTGGGAGCGTCCGGGCGCAGCATGAGTTCGCGAATCAGGGCACAACCCACGACCGATAGTCACGTCAGGCAGGACTTGTCTGGTCGCGTAAAGGGGGAGTGGCAAGCCGGGCCGCGCCTCATCGAGCCTTACGGAGCCGAAAGGCTCAGGCCGATCACAGTCACGACCAGGGCCGCCACAGCCGCGACAGGCGTCGACCGTTCCCAGAGCAAGGCGCCCACACCGACGCCAAGTCCGAGCGCAAGCACTGACCACGCGGCCCGCGGCTCGGACGCCGAGCCTTCCTGCCAGCGCCGGTAGGAACGCTGCGCGAAGATCCCCGGAACGATCAGGAGGGCGAAACCGGCGACGACCCCCGCCAGGGCGAGCCACCGCGGCAGCCCCGTCTTCACGTACCGAGCGGAATCTTCGACCGGCGGCTCACCCTCCGCCTCGGGCAAACGATGTTCCGCCTGCACGATGAGGGTTGTGAGCCGCGGGTTCTTCGGATCGGGTCCGAGTGTCACCTTCCCAGCCTGATCCTCACGATGCCGGAACACAAGCCAGTCGCCCCGGTGCTCAGAGCCCCCAGCTGGATACCCGCTCGATCACGGTCTCGTAGACGGCGTCAGCATCATCGAACGTAGATTGCGTCAGGAATTGCGGGAACTTCTCGATCAGCAGCGCCGCTGCGCGTGCCCGCTCGGCGCCCTCGAGCGCGCGAACCCGGCCGAACGCGATGACCTGGGAGAGCGCATCCCAATCCTCGAGGTACTCGTCCCAGCAGATCGATACGCGGGCGTCCGCCGAGAGGTTCTTGGTCTTCCCTGTTCCCGCACCCGATTCGAAGATCACGCGGTCCCCGTCCACAACGGGACACACTGGCACCACGTGGGGCCATCCGTCCGACTGGACCGTCGCCACGCGGGCGACCGGACGCGGCGCTACGAACGCCCGCTCGGCCTCGGTGAACGCGCCCACGTCAGTCGTCCTGCGGCGACGCGGCGGCCTGCGCCCTGATGCCGTCGACGATCTCGGCGTTCGCCAGGGTGGTGACGTCACCGAGCACCTCGCCGCGCGCAACGTCACGGAGCAGCCGGCGCATGATCTTGCCCGACCGCGTCTTCGGCAGATCCGGCGTGAAGATGATGTTGTCCGGCTTGGCGATCGGCCCGATGATCTTCGCCACGTGCTCGCGCAGCTCCTTCACCGTTGCCTCATCCCCAACGATCCCGTGCTTCAGCGTCACGAACGCCACGATCCCCTCGCCCTTGAGTTCGTGGGGGCGTGACACCACCGCCGCTTCGGCAACCTTCTGGTTATCCACCAGCGCACTCTCGATCTCGAAGGTCGAGAGCCGGTGCCCTGCAACGTTCATCACGTCGTCGATACGCCCCAGAAGCCAGAATGCGCCGTCTTCATCCCTGCGCGCGCCATCGCCGGCCAGGTAGACGTCGCTGCCGAACCGCCCGAAATAGGTGGCCACGTAGCGGTCGGGGTCGCCGTAGATGGTTCGGCTGATGGCGGGCCACGGGTGACGAAGGACCAGGTAGCCGCCCCCGCCCAGCGGCACCGACGCGCCGTTCTCGTCCACGACGTCGGCCTCGATCCCGGGGAAGGGGAACGTGGCGGAACCGGGCTTGAGGGGCGTGATGCCCGGGAGCGGCGAGATCAGGATCGCGCCCGTCTCCGTCTGCCACCAGGTGTCGACGACGGGGCAGCGTCCGCCGCCGATGTGGGTCCAGTACCAGACCCATGCTTCCGGGTTGATCGGCTCGCCCACCGAACCCAGCAGGCGAAGCGACGACAGGTCGTGGCGCTCCGGGTAGTGCGTACCCCACTGCATGAACGCGCGGATGGCGGTGGGCGCGGTGTAGAGGATCGTCGCCTTGTACTTCTCAACGATCGACCACAACCTGTCCTTGTCGGGTTGGTCGGGCGCGCCCTCGTACATGATCCCGGTGGTGTGGTTCGCGAGCGGGCCGTACACGATGTAGGAATGCCCGGTGACCCATCCGATGTCGGCCGCACACCAGTACACGTCGTCCTCGTGGATGTCGAAGATCATCCGGTGCGTCGCTGCGACCTGAGTCAGGTAGCCGCCGGTGGTGTGGACGATCCCCTTCGGCTTGCCGGTGGTGCCGCTGGTGTAGAGGAGGTAGAGCACGTCCTCGGCCTCCATCTCCTCCGGCTCGCACTCGGCCTGCTGTTCGGCCACCAGATCGTGCCACCACAGGTCGCGGCCCGGCGTGAACGAGTGTTCGCTCTGCGTTCGGCGGACCGTGATGACGTGCTCGATGGAGGGGCAGTCCTTCACGGCTTCGTCGGCGCTGGCCTTGAGCGGGACCACCGAACCCCTGCGCCACGCGCCGTCGGCGGTGATGAGCACCTTGGCCTGCGCGTCGTTGATCCGGTCCTTCAGGGCCTCGGCGCTGAACCCGCCGAACACCACGCTGTGCGGAGCCCCGATCCGCGCGCACGCGAGCATCGCAACGGGGAGCTCGGGAACCATCCCGAGATAGATGGCCACTCGGTCCCCTTTGCCCACCCCCAGCGAACGGAGCGCGTTCGCGAAGCGGCAGGTTTCCTCGTAGAGATCCCGGTACGTGATGGTCCGGGTATCCCCGGGTTCCCCTTCCCAGTAGTAGGCGACCTTGTCCCCCCCGCCCTTCTCCAGGTGCCGGTCAAGGCAGTTCACCGAGACGTTGAGTTTCCCTCCGGCGAACCACTTGACCCACGGAGGGGTCCATTCCATCACGGTGTCCCACGGCTGGGACCAGGTCAGAGTGGCGGCCTGCTCGGCCCAAAAGGCCTGGTAGTCGGCGTTCGCGCGCTCGTAGATGGCGGGGTCTGAGACCACCGCGGCCTCGCGGAACGCCTGGGGCGGCTCGAAGACGCGGTGCTCGGAGAGGAGGGCTTCGATGTTGGGTTCGATCTCGGTCACGGGTGCTCCTCCGGCTCGGGAACGTCGTCGACGGGTCCATCGTACGGGGGAAGGGCTCGCCCGCGCGACGCATCACGTACGGGGATGTGCTTGCATCGTGACTACGGGGGGGCCACCATCGCACGAAGGGGCCGCCCATTCGGGCGGCCTTGAAGCTGGGAGAAGCGTCCCGGCAAGGGCGGTCGCCCGCGCGACCTTGGGGAAGGAGGCAGTCGTGGCCGAGTACGAGGCGTACTGCATGAAGTGCCGTGAGAAGCGCAAGTTCGAAGGTTCGGTGGTGACGCTGAAGAACGGGCGCCCCGCGGCCCAGGGGCTGTGCAGCGTTTGCGGCACGAAGCTCACCCGGATCCTCAGCAAGGCCGAGGCCGAGGGGAAGTAGCAGGCAGGAACTAGTTCAAGCGTGACAGGAGCGACTCCGGGCTGATCAAGGTCTGCCCGGGTGTCATCTGTTGGTGGCGGGCCGCGAGGTCCGCCACCGTCGTCTCATCGAACACCTTGGCCACGGCTCTGGCCACGTCGCCCCAGAACCCCTGCAGTCCGCACTTGGAGTCCTGGAAGCACGTGTGATCGGAGGGTTCCAAGCAGAACACCGGGAACATCTGCCCTTCGATCGCGTCGGCGATCTGCGCCACCGTGATGGCCTGGGGCTCGCGGGCCAGCTTGCAGCCCCCGCCGGCCCCCCGGAAGCTCTCAACCAGGCCGGCCTTGGAGAGCGCCCCCAGCTGTTGCTCCAGGAACCGCAACGGGATCTGCTGGCGCTCCGCGATCTTGCGCGCCGGAACCAGGACGCCTTCATCCCTGCGCTGCGCGAGTTCGATCATGGCGCGCATCGCGTATTCGAGCTTCTGCGAGATCTTGAGCATGTGCTCCTCCGCAGGTCAGCCTAGGTATCGGACGGCGCGCACGTCAATGGAGACGGGCTTGCCTCAGCAACTGGTCCGGTAGTCGTTGCCGATCAGGACCACGGCCTGGGCCGTGGGGCTCACGGCGCCGGGGAAGCTCGCGGGCAGCTTCGCGACCCGAGCCCCGTTGAAGTAGTGGGTGGAGAGGTACGCGGCGTCGGACTGATTCTGGTGCTGAGGGTCGGGTCGGTAATACACGGCGCTCTTCCCCCACGGCACCCCGCTTGTGGCGTCCGCGGCTGGGTCCGCGGCGACGTACCCGTCCCCTACCAGCAGGGTGTTGACCTTCCCGGCACACCCCGGGGCGGCGATCCCGTTGAACACGGACACCCGGACCCCAGTGGTTTCGGGAGAGGGAAGCGGCTTCGGCGAATGGCTCGGCGGGGGGGGAGTGGTGGAGGACCCCGACGGTGCCGGTGACCCGCCCCCGTCCAGCGGGGTCAGCACCGACGTGCCGGCGCCGAATGCGTTCGACAACACGGCGATACCGGTCACGACCAGGGCGATGACGATGACGAGCCGTGCGGCGCCGAGATTCACCGGCCAATCCTACCGCGATGCCCGTGCTAGAGGCGAAGCCCCAGCTGGTCGACGACCCGCTTGCGTCGGCGCGAGGCCCGGAGCCGCCGGAGCTGCCGCACGAGCATGGGGTCGTAGGCGAGCCCAGAGGGCAGATCGACCGCACGATTGAGCAACTGGTAGAACCGCGTGGGGGAGAACCCGAAGCGTTCGCGGATGGCGCGCTCCTTCGAGATGGTGAGCTTCCAGCATTCACGTTCGAAGTCCAGGAGATCGCGGGCGAGCGGGTCCAACGGTTCGATGTGATCCATACGCGCGAGGCTAGCGCTCACCTCTGACGGTTCAAGCATCTGGGGCCGACTGCCGAGGTTGGGGGGGCAGCCGCAAGAGCGGGGACGCCCCCTGGGGGGCCCGTGAGAGAATCCGTGTCGCGGCACGTCTAGGGAGGCGGGATGACCGGACCGGTCGAAGGCGGAGATGCGAGCGAGGCGCTCGCCGACCAACCCCAACCCCAACGGGATCAAGCCATCCGTTCGGGCGCCGAGCTGGACATGCTCCACAGTCTGGCCGCGAAACTGAACAGCCTCGGCAACGTCGGCGAGATCGGGGCCGCGATCACCAGCGAACTCCACACGATCATCGACTACCACAACTGCCGGGTGTACCTCCTCCAAAGCGACGGCATCACGCTCCTGCCGGTCGCGTTCCACGGCACCCTCTTCTCCGACTACGAACGCGAATCCGTCCAGGATCTGGTCACGCTCATGGGGGAAGGCATCACGGGGCAGGTCGCGGAACGTCGCGAATCACTGCTCACCCCCGATGCGCGCCTGGTCGACTACGCCGTGCTCATCGAGGGCACGGAGGACATCCTCGAGTCCATGCTTGCCGTGCCGATGACGGCGAGCGACAAGTTGGTCGGCGTGATCGTGCTGTCTTCCTTGGGCTACGGCAAGTTCGACGAGGACGATCAGCGCTTGCTGGAAGTGCTTGCCTCGCAAGCAGCTGTGGCCTTCGAGAACGCGAAGCTCCTGGAAGCCGAGCGAGGAGCGGCCGACACGTCGGCTGCACTCCTTCGCTTGTCACAGGTCTTGACCGGGATGTCGTCGGCCACCGATATCTTCACCGAAGCGCTGGCCACCGTCAGCACGTTGGTCAGAAGCGGGCCGCTCGCCGCCTACGTCCGCGATGAGGAGAGCGGCGACTTCCGGCCCATGGCCGTCCTGTCAACCGACGAGGTCCCGGTCAAGCCGTTCGATGAGGTCGGTCCGGTGGACGCGGCGCTCGCGTCGGCGATGATCGTCTCGGACACGGAGCCGTTCGTCATCCCCCTCGACGTGATCACCCAGGTTCCGGTCGAACATTGGCTCATCCCTGAAGCGCGGGCGACCATGGTGGCTCCATTGCACTGGGAGCCGGACGGGTTCGGGGCGATCATCCTGATGGCGCCCACCGCCGAGGACACCTTCAGCCCCGCCGACGTCCGGCTGGCCCGCGGCGTCGCGGACACGGCCTCGCTGGCCCTCGGCAACGCCCGGCGGATCACCGAACTCGAGCGCTTCCACGACCTGGTGGAGAGCCTCGACGCGATCTTCTGGGAGGCAGACCCGATCACGTTCGCGTTCCAGTTCGTGGGTGGGAGGGTGGAGGCACTCTTGGGCGCCGGTGCCCTCGGGTCGGAGGTCGACGAACGGACGTGGGGTGATCACATCGCGGATCAGGACCGGGCCGGCGCCCAGGTGGCGCTGCTGGGGTCGGTGGCAGACGTGACGGACGTGGCCCTGGAGTACCGAGCGCGAGCCAACGACGGCAGCGTGCGGTGGATGCGGGACCTGATCCACCCGGTTCGCGCGACGCAGGGAGGCACCCGCCTGCTCCGCGGCCTCATGGTGGACATCACCGAACGCAAGGCCGCCGAACAAGCGCTTCGCCGCTCCGAGCGCAAATTCTCCGAAGCGTTCCGTCGGGAGAAGGAGGCCACCGAGCGCCTGCGCAACCTCGACGAGATGAAGAACACGTTCCTGGAGGCCGTGTCACACGACCTGCGAACACCGCTGACCGCGATCCTTGGATCGGCGCTCACCTTGGAACAATCCGGGCCCGACCTCTCGCGCGATGACAGCGAGGATCTGATCCGGCGGATCGCCATGAACGCGCGGAAGCTCGAGCGCCTGCTGTCCGACCTCCTGGACCTGGACCGCCTGCAGCGCGGGATCGTCTCTCCGCAGCTGCGACCGACTGACGTACGTGAGTTGGTGGAGCGCTGCGTCGCCGAACTCGAGATCCCCGAAGGCCGGAGGCTCGAGCTGGATGTTCGTCCTATGACGGTGTCCATCGACGGGGCCAAGGTCGAACGCATCGTCGAGAACCTGCTCTCGAACGCCTTGCGTCACACGCCGCCCGGCGCCAACGTGTGGCTCACGGCCGAGCCGAAGGACGGCGGCGTGCTCTTCACCGTCGAAGACGACGGCCCGGGAGTTCCCGGTGACCTTCGCGCAGCCGTGTTCGAGCCGTTCCGCCAAGCACCGGGCTCCGCGGCCGAGCATTCACCTGGTGTGGGCGTCGGGCTCTCGCTGGTCCTGCGGTTCGCCGAACTGCACGGGGGCCGAGCGTGGTTGGACGAGCGCCCCGGGGGCGGGGCGTCGTTCCACGTGTTCCTTCCGGGCGGCTGAGCATCGCGCAGCCTACGCCTAGACGCGAGGACTGAAGAACTCGATCGCGATACCGTCGGGATCCCGAGCGACCAGCACATAACCGTAGGCAAGCTCGCCGACCCCATCGTGCGCGACACCCAGCTCATCGAGCCGTTCTCGCCAGGCTGCCACCTCCGTGGCGTCCGCACACGCGATGGACAGGTGGTCGAGCCCGACTCGGCGCTCGTCGAAGCGGTCACCCGGATCGGCTGCCTCGTGCACGGTGAGCCCGATCACCAGTCCGTGCCGATCCTTCAACAACGCTCGAATCCAGCCGGTTCCCGTGCGAACAGCAGCCTTCTCGAGCCCGAGGACCTGCTCGTACCAGGCGACACTTACGTCCAGGTCGGTGACCGTGAGCGTGACGTGGTGGATCCGCAGCGCCTCAGACATGTGCGCTCAAGAGGCCGGGCCGTCACCCTCCGCGGGCGAAGCGCCGGCTGCCGGGGCATCAGCTGCGAGCGAGGCTTCGATCACGGTGATCTCGGCGACCAGGCGATCGGCTTCCTCGCCCGCTGCCTTGCCGTCGGTGCGCTCCGCCACGATGAGATAGCCGAGCTGCTTGGCCAGGTCGTCGGCCTTGCGGCGCGCCTGGACGTCGTCCACCTTGTCCTTCGCCGCGCCGGCGGCCTTCTGTGCCTCTTCCGCCGCCTTCGACGCCAGATCCTTCGCCTTGTCGAGCAATCCCATACCGGACCTCCTTCTCGGGTACCTCCACGTTAGCGCTTCGGGCCGATACCATCCGCTTCGTGTTCGACCTGGTGATCGAGGATGCCCGGATCGTGGACGGAACCGGGGTTCCGGCCTGGAACGGCTGGGTGGGGGTCAGTGGAGACCGGATCTCGGCGGTGGAGCGCGCCGAGGTTCCGCCGCCGGAGGAAGCGGCCTGGTCGATCGATGCCCGCGGGTCGGTGCTCGCGCCGGGATTCGTCGACGTCCACAACCACTCCGACCTGGCTCCCCTGGTCGAGCCGGGGTTCGCGAGCACCGTGCACCAAGGGGTGACCACCGTCGTGGTCGGCAACTGCGGCATCTCACCCTGGCCGAACGCGGGCGCCGTGGAATGCGCACAGATGGTGGGTGGTGATCCCGAGGAGCTGGGGCTCGGCTGGCCGTCGTTCGGTGCGTGGCTGGATGCGATGGCGTCGCTGGGGCCGGCCGTGAATATCGCGGCGTTGGTGGGCCACGGCTCGGTGCGCGCCGAGGTGCTGGGGTTCGCCCCGCGCCCGCCGAGCGCGGACGAGTTGCGGGCCATGCGGGCTCTGGTCGCCGAGGCGATGGATCAGGGCGCCGTCGGTTTCTCCACCGGTCTCATCTACGTTCCGGGGATCTTCGCGGAGACCGGAGAGATCGTTGCATTGGCCGGAGAGGCCGCGCGCCGCGGAGGCCTGTACGCCAGCCACATCCGGGGCGAAGGCGAGCCACTGTTCGCCGCCGTGGACGAGGCGATCCGGGTGGGCCGGGAGGCCGGGCTCCCCGCCCACATCAGCCACCTCAAGTGCGAAACCCGGCCGATGTGGGGTAAGGCGAGCGAACTGCTCTCCCAGGTTCACCGGGGCGAGGACATCACGGCCGATCAGTACCCCTACACCGCCTGGGAATCCGTCCTGTCCTCCCTCCTGCCCCAGTGGGCACCGGTCGAACGCGTGGCCGACATCGCCGCAGCCGACCGTGAGCGACTCCGGATAGCCGTCGAGGTGGGTGAGCCGACGTTCCAGTCGGGCGTGAACGGCGTCGGGTGGGACGGCATCGTGGTGGAAGGAAGCGCCGACCCGGACTGGGACGGCCGAAGCGTCGCGGCGCTCGCTGCGGAAGCTTCCTGCGAACCGTTCGACATGTTCGTTCGGTTGCTGGATGCGCGGGGGGAGACGGGGTGCATCGGGCATGCCATGCACGAGGATGACGTGCGCGCGATCTTGGCAGATCCGGAGATCATGGTGGCGAGCGACGCGATGGCAATGAGCCCCGGCGGCCCGCTCGGAACCCAGCCGGTGCACCCCCGCAACTACGGAACCTTCCCGCGCGTGGCGGGTCCGTACGTGCGCGAAGGGGTCCTGTCACTCGAAGCGGCCGTTCGCAAGATGACACAGCTACCCGCGATCCGGTTCGGCTTGAAGGGTCGTGGCGCGATCGAGGTCGGAGGGTTCGCCGACCTGGTGATGTTCGATCCCGGGCGCGTGCTGGACACCGCCGGATTCGATGCGCCGCACACCTTCCCGGACGGGATCGAACTGGTCGTCGTGAACGGCCGGGTGGCGTTGGACGCGGCGGGCATGCGAGCCCGCGCGGGAGCGATCCTGCGCCACTGAGAGCCGGCGGTCGGATTCGAACCGACGACCTACCGATTACAAATCGGTTGCGCTACCGGACTGCGCCACGCCGGCCGAAGCCCGAGTCTACCGCCGCCGTGCGCGCGCGAAGACATCTCCGGTGGTGGCGAGCGCATAGATGAGGAAGCAGGCCACCGCAACCGCGAAGATGGCCGTGCCTTGGCCATCGCCCACGATCCTTAGACCCTGCAGCAGCTCCACGCCCGCCAGGATGAGCCCCAGGATGCGGCCCATTCCGTTGAGGCGCAGCACCAACACGCCGGCCACCAGCTCCAGTGCGGCGAGCGCGAGGAGCAAGATCCCGATGGTCGCGGTCAAGCCAGTCGCCGTGACGGCCGGAAGCGGGTGCGAAGACGCGGGCGAGGTGCCGAGCGAGAGGCCGAGGGCGCCGACCGTGCCGTGGAGGATGGCAAGGACCAGGAGCGCAACCCCGGCCGTGGTCAGGACGGGCGGCCGCCTCGGTGGCGCCGCCATCGGCGTCGGGATGACGAACGGCACCCCCTCCACCTCCGGTCGCGGCGGCGTCGATGCTGGCGGTGTTCGCGGTGGCGGTGGCGGCGCCTCGGACACGGTTGACGCTCCCTCTTCGGATGGGGAGACGCTAGCAGCGCGGGGCGAACCTGGGCGGGCGTTCAGGCCCGGGACGCCAGCACGTAGGCGTAGAGCGTGGCCGCCAAGGAGGCCGATGCGTTGAGCGAGGCCACCCGTCCCCGCATGGGAAGTGAGACCAGCACATCGCACTTCTCGCGGGTCAGCCGCGCCATCCCTTCGCCCTCGCTGCCGATGACGACCGCCACACGACCGGGCGGACACGGTTCGTCGAACACGGTGGTCTCGGCGTCACCGTCGAGCCCCGTCACGAAGAAGCCGTTGTCCTGCAGCCGTTCGATGGCGCGAGCGATGTTGGCGACGCGGGCGTGCGGCAGATGCAGCAGCGCGCCGGCCGACGCACGCACGGCAACCGGCGTCACTTCCGCCGCACGCCGGGTGCGGGTGATCAGCATGGCAGCGCCCGCGGCCTCGGCCGACCGCGCCGCCGCACCCAGGTTCTGTGGGTCGGTGATGCCGTCGAGGATCACCACCACCGCATCCTGCGTGAACGGGAACGTGTCGAGGTCTCGTTCGGACAGCTCCTTGGGGACGGTGGGCTCGCGCACCCGGGCGAGCACCCCCTGGTGCGCCGTTGCACGCCGATCCAGTTCCGAGCGCTCCAGGGTCTGCACGGGGATGCCGGCCGCGGCGGCGGCCTCCAGCACGGCCCGCAGCCCCTCGGTGGCCTTGGCGTTCGGCACCATGAACAGGTCTATGACGTCCCCCGCACGGATGGCCTCGGTAACAGCCCGCCGGCCGGCCACGTCGGTCCCTGTCTCACGTGGGCGGGGAGGCGCGGACGGCCTGCGCGGCTTCGAAGGTTGGTGCCCACGCCGCGGAGCCTCCCGGTCCTTCCCGCTCACCCAACCTCCGAGATGGTCGCGAGCGCCATGCACCCGACGCCTTCACCGGAAAGACCGAGCCCCTCCGGCCTGGTCGCCTTCACCGACACGCGCTCGGCGGACAGACCCAGTACGGCCGCCAACGCCGTGCGCATCTCGTCACGCCGCTGCGCGATGGCAGGACGCTCGCAGATCACGGTCAGGTCGACGGAGACGGGTGCGAACCCGGCGGCGCCCAGGAGCGCCGCGGTTCGGGCAAGGAGGTCCGCCCCGGTGATGCCGGCGATCACAGGATCGCTCTCGGGGAAGTGCGCGCCGATGTCGCCCATCACGGCGGCGCCCAGGAGCGCGTCGGCCACCGCATGGCACACCGCGTCCCCGTCGGAGTGCCCCTGGAGGCCCACCTCGCCCTCGAACAGCACGCCGGCCAGCCAGAGCGTGCGCCCGGGCGCCCAGGGGTGCACGTCGAATCCTTGGCCGATCCTGAACTCACCCACCGGCGCCTCCCACCCGTTCCCTCGCGGTGATGAGGTCTAGCATGGTCGTGATCTTCACGTTGTTGAGATCGCCCGCGATGGCGCGCACGCGATGCCCTGCGCGCTCCAACACCGCCGCGTCATCGGTGAGTTCCTCCGATACCGCTGCGTCGTGACTCTCCCGCAGGACGTCACTGCGGAAGGCTTGCGGTGTCTGGGCCAGGCCGAGTTCGTCGCGGGCTAGCGTTGCGATGACCCAGCCGTCGACGACCTGCTTCACCGTGTCCGTCATCGGGAGGATCGGCAGCGCTCCACCAGCGTCGCCGTCGACGGCCTCCAGCACCCGGCTGAACAGATCCGGCGACGCGAACGGCCTCGCGGCATCGTGCACCAGCACGAACGGCACATCGAGCGGCACCTTGGCCAGGGCGATCCGAACGGACGCCTGACGAGTGTCACCTCCCGTGACCACCGTGACCGTGCCACCGAGTGCTTCGAGGGCTGTTCGCGCTTCTTCCTCGAACCCGAGGGGCACGGTCACCACGAGCGCCCCCACCTGCGGACAGGCAAGCGCCGAACGTGCGGCCCACACCAGGATCGGCGCATCCCCCAAGGGCAGGAACGCCTTAGGTTCTCCGATCCCCAGGCGAAGCCCGGCTCCCGCCGCCAGCACGATCGCGACCGCTTCCATGCGGGCAAGGATGGCAGACGCGGCGCGCGCGTGCGGCTGGGCTAGACCTCCGCGTCGGCCAACTGCGCGAACACCATCCGGCCGGTGGTGGTGAGGATCACGTTCTTCACCTTCACGTCCACCTGCGAACCGATCTGGTCGTCGGCCTGCTCCACCACGACCATCGTCCCGTCTTCCAGGTAGCCGATCGCCTGTGCATGCTCCCGGCCCTCCTTCACCAGCCTGACCGAGATCTCGTCGCCGGCCGTGTACGGCACGCGGAACTTCGAGGCCAGCGCGTTGATCTGCGCGACCGGAACGCGGAGCGCCTCCGCCACTTTCGCCAGGTTGTGATCGACGGTGATGAGCGAGGCGCCGCGTTCGCGCGCCAGACGAACGAGGGCGGCGTCGACGTCCATGACGCCCACCTCTTCGACAAGCTGGAACTGGACCGTCGGGGCCTTCTGCAGCTCGACCAGCACATCGAGTCCGCGGCGTCCCCGCTGGCGGCGCCTGGGGTCGGAGGAGTCGGAGATGGCTTGGAGTTCGCGCAGGACGCCGTCGTGCAACAAGACGGTGCCGCTGACGAAGCCGGTGGCGACCAGGTCCGCCACACGCCCGTCGATGAGGGCACTGGTGTCGATCACGTGGAGGTCGCCGCGCGCCGATGCGGTGGCGCGCGGTTTCATGCCTACGAGTCCGAACAGGTCTTCGTACTTGGCCTCTCCCAGCCGGAAGCCCAGAGAACCGAATACGAGGTAGATGAACAGCGTGCAGGGCCAAGTGACCGCAGGAGGCAGGAACAGGAGCGGCACCATGAGGAGCGCGGAGACGATGAGCCCTATGACCAGACCGACCACGCCACCGGCCAGCTGGGGAGCGGGGGTGCGGCCGAGCTCCCGCTCGAGGCCGGTCACGGCCCGCAGGGTGAGACGCCCGGCGACCCCTCCGATCACGTACCCGACGCCAGCGCCGAGGAAGACCCACAGGAGCGTCTGGCCCCCGCTCGGATGGCGCCTCGCGCCAAGCTCGTAGCCGGCGGTGGCCAGGACCGGGATGAAGATCAGACGGACGCCCTCGACCAGACGGCCCCGTAGAGCCCTCTTCTCGCGGTCTGGGGCATCCTTCCTCACGACGGCATCCTCCGGTCCCTACCGATCCTCGGGTAGGCAACGAAGGCGCCATACCCCTTGGAGAACCCATCGGCGGTCCCAGGGCGTGACTGAACGTTTGGGAGGGAGTTGGTGGGACGGACGAACGACGGGGCGGCGGGCCGGTGCGGTCTAGGCCTGGGCGGCCAGCTTCTCGCCGTGGGCACCGTCCAAGACCTCGTCGATCATGATCTCCGCATCCTCTTCGGTCTTGCCCGTCGCATAGTGCAGCTCGGAGATCAGGATCTGCCGCGCCTTCTGGATCATGCGCTTCTCGCCCGCCGACAGGCCCTTCTCACGATCGCGGATGGAGAGATTACGGAGCACCTCTGCCACCTCGTACGGGTCGCCCGAGTGCAGTTTCTCAAGGTTGTTCTTGTAGCGACGCGACCAGTTGGCAGCCATCACGGACTCACCCTCGGTCAAGACCTTCAGGATCTTCTTCACCTCAGCCTTGCTGACCACCTGCCGGAGGCCCACCTGATCGGCCGAATCTGCCGGAACCAGGAGCGTGAGATCGCCGTAAACAACCTTCAACACGAGGTACTTACGCTTCTCACCGAGGAATTCCTTGTCGCGGAGTTCTTGGATGACCGCAGCCCCATGCTCGGGATGCACAACGGTGTCGCCTTTACGGAACCCCACGAACCCTCCTTAGCGAACCTTCTTGAGAATGCGAGAAAGAGCCCTGTGCGATGACTAGTCGTAAGGGTAACACGGGGCCTGGTCGCGACGCAACCCAAAACCGCAGGTCAGAGGCCTGATTGGCGGGAATCAGGGGCCCGAACGGTCTAGGCCGAACGCCGCTCGGCCCGCGTTCCTGCAGGTGGGCGGGCCCAACTGAGCGCCTCGGCGACCTGTCCCACCGGGACGATCCGAACTCCCTCCAAGACGTTCGTCTCCCCGCGAGGGGCGAAGAGCGTGCTGCAGCCCGCCGCCCGGGCCGCCGCCAGCCGCTGCGCCATGCCGGGCGCGGGCCGAACGAGCCCGGTCAGAGCAACCTCACCTACGAACGCGGCACCCGGCGGGGGCGGAACGCCGGTGGCGGCGGAGGCGAGCGCCGCTGCCACCGCGAGATCGCACGCGGGATCCTCGATCCGAACCCCCCCGCCGGACGCGCCGAACAGCTCGGCCCGGCCCAGACCGAACCCCACGGCCCGATCGAGCACCGCGGCTACCAGTTGGAATCGCCGTAGATCCAAGCCCGTCGCCTGCCGGCGAGGCGGGCCTTCCGTGGCTCCGACGAGGGCTTGAACCTCCACCGCCAGCGCACGCCTGCCGGCCAGCGGCAACGCCGTCGCGGCCCCTGCGACCCGTTCGCCGGACAGCAGGAGGTCCGCAGGGTCGATCTCTCGCAGCCCGGAGGGCTCCATCTCGAACCAGGCCGTCTCTCCTTCCGAGCCGAAGCGGTTCTTGCCGCCGGCCAGCACCCGGAGACCCGATCGGGCATCGCCGTCGAAGGTGAGAACCACGTCGACGGCGTGCTCCAAGGCCCGGGGGCCGGCAAGGTCGCCATCCTTCGTCACGTGCCCCGTAAGCAGGACTGCGATCCCCTGGCCCTTGGCCAACCCAACCAGCGCGTCCGTACACGTCCGCACCTGGGAAACACCCCCGGGGATCTGGGCGGCGTCCGTATCGCGGATGGTTTGGATCGAGTCCACCGCCAGCAGGAACGGCCGGGCCTCCGAGGCGCTCTGCAGGACCGCGGCCAGATCACGGCCCGGGGCGAAGGTGATGGCTTCGGCGGCGACACCAAGACGCCGGGCTCGGGCCGCAACCTGCGCGTGGGATTCCTCCCCGGACACCACCAGACAGGGTGATCCCGCTGTGGCCAGGTTCGCGACCATCTGGAGCAACAGTGTGGACTTCCCGATACCCGGTTCGCCCGCGAGGAGGGCAACGGAGCCGGGCACGAGCCCGCCGCCCAAGACGCGGTCGATCCCCTCCATCCCGGTGGAAACCCTGGCCGCGGAGGCGTCTGCCGAGATGGAAAGCAGGGGAACGGGTCCGAGCTGGGCACCGGCGGGGCCGCGGCCGGCCATCGACGTCGGGAGTTCCTCGATGCAGCCCCACCCGCCACACCCGAGGCATCGGCCAGCCCATTGCTCCGCGCGGGCCCCACAGGCCGTGCATTCGAACGTGCGTTTCTTGGCCATGGGCCGACCCTAGCGGGCGCTACTGACACGGTTGAGCGTTCCGATGTCAGCCCTCGCCGGTAGCGTCGAGGGCCTCGGGTTAGGCCCTCAGGCTAGTTCGACCGCTGCAGGTTGAGAAGTGCCGCGGGACCATCATCCCGCAGAAGAACCTGCCGATACCTACGGAGTTGAAGGAGGCCACGTTGCGAGCAGTCCCACGTCCCACCCAGGCGCAGCCGCCGTTCCCCACCGGGGAGCCGAAGGGCCTCGGGCCGGATGCCGACCAGGCCCCCGACTACCCCTTGGTGCTCTGCCTGTGGCACGACGCGTTCTTCGACTTCCAATCCTCCGATCCCGAGGACTGTCGCGAGGACTACATGGTTCGCACGGTCGGGTACCTGGTGAACGAGGGCCCCCGGTTCCTCTCCATCGCGCAGGAAGTGCTCCCCGACGAAGACGGCTTCCGTGCGGTCACGCACATCCCGCGATCCATCGTCGAAAGCCTCACGAACCTGTACCCCGGCCCCTTCTCCATGCCCGAGCCCACCGCGGGCTGACACCGGCCGGACGACCCCAACCGCTGGACCCGGCGCCTCGCTCCGCGTATGCTTCACGAGTCGGCGCGCCCGCGCCGGCCTGACACGAAGGAGGGACGTGAGATGGCCGTGACCTTTGCCCCGGTCTTCACCCTGCGTTCCTCCGCCTCCGCCTGACCCAGGCGAACCCCGGCTCCTGAGGGACGCAGCGTCGTTCGTTCATCCCTGCGATCCCGAAGGAGACAACCTTGCTCGATCCCGCACTAGAGCCGTTCTTCGATGAAGGGCTCATCCACGACGTGATCCGGCCGCTCGCCAGCGGCAAGGAAGCGATGATCTGGCTCTGCCGCGCGAACCGCCGCTTGACTGGCGAGGACGTCGTGGTGGCCAAGACCTATCGGAACACCCAGGTCCGCGACTTCGCGGACGGTGCCGCCTACCTGGACGGACGCTTCCGCAAGGTCACCAGCCAGGTCCGCGCCATGGAGAAGAAGAACAAGCCCGGCCGCGAGTTCTCCCAGACCTTCTGGGTCGCCCACGAGTTCGCCACATTGACCACGCTGCATGAAGCGGGCTGTCCTGTCCCCCGCCCGATCGCGAGCGCAGATCGCGGCATGCTACTCAGGTACCTCGGCGAAGGCGACGCCTCCGCCCCGCAGCTCCGCGAACTCAAGCCCGGTGCCGAGGAGGCCGGGGAGATCCTCGCCGTGCTGCTCCGCACCATCGAGCGATTCCTGCTTCGCGACGTCATCCACGCGGACCTCTCGCCCTACAACGTCCTGTGGTGGGAGGACCAGCCGTGGATCATCGATTTCCCACAGTCGGTCGATGCGCGCTTCAACTCGAGCGCGCAGCAGTTCCTGCGCCGGGACGTCCTGCGGCTGTGCGAATGGGCGGCAAAGCGCGGAGCCGATACCCCGGACCCCGCGCGCTTCGCCGACGACCTGTGGATCAGCTGGGAGTTCGCCGCCCTGGTCCCCGACGAACTCCGCGACTTCAGCTGAGGGCGCCTACTCGGGGGAGCCGGCGAGTTCGACCGGGGGTGTGTCGGGAGGAAGCACGTCGTCGGGGATCACGCCGCCGGCGTGCTCGAACGTGATCTCGCCGTCGACCGCGTCGACCAGGATCGTCTCGCCCGAGCGGAATTCCTTCCATAGGAGCTTCTCGGACAGCGGATCTTCGACCAATCGCTGGATGGTTCGGCGCAGCGGCCTGGCACCCAGGGACACGTCGTAGCCCTCCTTGGCCAGCAGGGACTTCGCGGCGTCGGTGAGTTCGATGTCCAGATCCTTAGCCTTCAGCTGCTCGGTCACGCGCTTCATCAGCAGGTCGACGATGCTCTTCACGTCCTCCTGGCTGAGCGAACGGAACACGATCACTTCGTCGATGCGGTTCAGGAACTCGGGACGGAAGCTCTTCTTGAGTTCGTCCTTCACGCCGTCACGCATGCGCTCGTAGGTGACCTGCTCGTTCCCGCTGGTCGCGAACCCGATCCCCGGTCCCTTCTGGATGTCCCGGGTTCCAAGGTTGGACGTCATGATGATGATCGTGTTCTTGAAGTCCACGGCACGGCCCTGCGAGTCCGTCAGGCGCCCGTCCTCCAAGATCTGGAGCAGCGTGTTGAACACGTCCGGGTGTGCCTTCTCGATCTCGTCGAACAGGATCACGCTGAAGGGTTTGCGACGGACGGCTTCGGTGAGCTGGCCGCCCTCCTCGTATCCCACGTAGCCGGGAGGCGAACCGATCAGGCGCGACACCGTGTGCTTCTCCATGTACTCGGACATGTCCAGCTGGATCAGTGAATCCTCGTCACCGAACAGGAACTCGGCGAGCGTCTTGGACAGTTCCGTCTTCCCGACCCCGGAAGGTCCGAGGAAGATGAACGAGCCGGCCGGGCGGCGCGGATCCTTAAGGCCGCTGCGCGTGCGGCGCATCGCGCGGCTGACAGCGCTGATAGCTTCGTCCTGCGTCACGATCCGCTTGTGGAGTTCGTCCTCCATGCGAAGAAGCTTCTCGGTCTCTTCTTCCGTGAGCTTGAAGACGGGGATGCCGGTCCAGATGGAGAGGACCTCGGCGATCTCCTCTTCATCGACCTCGCTGAGGATGTCCATCTCGCCGGACTTCCACGCCTGCTCGCGACGGGTGCGCTCCTCCTGGAGCTGACGTTCCTCGTCGCGCAGGCTCGCCGCCTTCTCGAAGTCTTGACCGTCGATGGCGCTCTCCTTGCGGAGGCGCACCTCGGCGATCTTCTCGTCGATCTCGCGAACGTCGGGCGGCGCGGTCATGCGGCGGATCCGCATGCGGCTGCCGGCCTCGTCGATGAGGTCGATGGCCTTGTCGGGGAGCTGGCGGTCGGAGATGTAGCGATCGGCTAGGTTCGCGGCGGCGACGAGCGCATCGTCGGTGAAGTTCACCCGGTGGTGGGCCTCGTAGCGATCGCGCAGACCCTTGAGGATCTCGATGGTGTGGGCGACCGACGGCTCCTTGACCTCGATGGGCTGGAACCGACGTTCGAGCGCCGCGTCCTTCTCCAGGTGTTTGCGGTATTCGTCACGCGTTGTGGCGCCGATGGTCTGGAGTTCGCCGCGAGCCAGCATGGGCTTGAGGATGCTGGCTGCGTCGATGGCACCTTCAGCGGCGCCCGCGCCGACCAGCGTGTGCAGCTCGTCGATGAACAGGACGATGTCACCGCGCGTCTTGATCTCCTTGAGGACCTTCTTGAGGCGCTCCTCGAAGTCGCCCCGGTACCGCGAACCGGCGACCAGTGCGCCCAGGTCCAGCGTGTAGATCTGCTTGCCCTTCAGCGTCTCGGGAACTTCGCCCTTGACGATGGCTTGCGCGAGGCCTTCGACCACGGCCGTCTTGCCCACGCCGGGGTCGCCGATGAGGACGGGGTTGTTCTTGGTCCTGCGGGACAGGACCTGCATGACACGCTCGATCTCCTTCTCGCGCCCGATGACCGGGTCGAGCTTGCCGTCGCGCGCGAGCTGCGTGAGGTTCCGGCCGAACTGGTCCAGGACCATCGACCCCTGCGGACCGCCCTCACCGGGCGCACCTCCCGGCGTCTGCTCACCCTTGCCCCCGGTGTACCCGGAAAGGAGCTGGATGACCGTCTGGCGAACACGGTTAAGGTCCGCGCCGAGCTTCTGAAGAACCTGGGCTGCCACACCCTCGCCCTCACGGATGAGACCGAGCAGGATGTGCTCCGTGCCGATGTAGTTGTGGCCGAGCTGCAGCGCTTCGCGAAGCGAGAGCTCCAAGACCTTCTTGGCACGAGGGGTGAACGGGATGTGCCCGGTCGGCGCCGCCTGTCCCTGGCCGATGATCTCCTCGACCTGCTGGCGCACCGCTTCCAGGGAGATGTTCAGCGATTCGAGCGCCTTCGCCGCAACACCTTCGCCCTCGTGGATGAGCCCGAGCAGGATGTGCTCGGTCCCGATGTAGTTGTGGTTGAGCATCCTCGCTTCTTCTTGAGCGAGGACCACAACCCTTCTCGCGCGATCCGTGAACCGTTCGAACATGTCATCGTCCTCCGGGTCGAGACCCGCATGTTGCAGTTCCTCGGGGATCATCGGACCCCGTCCTACCCCCGAGGTACAAGTGGCGCTGAGGTCGGGGCACGGCCACAGCGCCTACTCGTTCCGAGTATACCCGTGCCCTCTCATAACCTTTGAAGCAGTGTGACTTGTTCCCGTGCATGGATGCCACCTCGCCTAGGTCTTCGGTCGCTTGACGCCCGAAGATGAGGGACCACACGGCGGATGTGACATATCCCCCGAATGGGTCAGCGAATCTCCCCCTTACGGGAGATGGCAGGCGCCGGATGCTCGTGGCACCATGACGTGCACTTCCTCACCCCCCCGGAGGAGGTAGCACGCTCTCCCCCTCGTGAGCGTGGCCCTCCCGAACCGCCGTTAGAAGGAGATCATGACCGTGCGAGTGCTCGTGGTCGATGACCACCCTGCGTTCCGCAAGGCGCTGACATCGGCGCTCCGCTTGGTCGACGACATCGAAGTTGCCGGTGAGGCCGGCGGTGGCGTCGCGGCCTGCGAAGGCGCCGCCGAGCTTCGGCCCGACGTCGTGCTCATGGACCTTTCCATGCCGGATCTCGACGGCATCGGGGCCATGAAGAAGATCCACGAATCCTCACCCGACATGCCGGTGGTCATCCTGACGGCCCACGCCGATCCGGGTGTCGAGCGCGAAGCTCGAGAGGCCGGCGCCTCCGGGTTCCTCGCGAAGGGCACGGGACTGCATGACCTGGTAATCGTGCTCCACGAGGCCGCCGACAACGAGGACGACCCGGCGCAGGAGTGAGCGGTCGGCTGGTCAGTCGGCTGGCTGTTCGGGTCGCTGGCTCGGGAACATGATGAGATCGCGGAGACTCGGCGCGTCGGTGAGCAGCATGAGCAACCGGTCGATCCCCATCCCCATCCCTCCGGTCGGAGGCATCCCGTGCTCCAGCGCGCGAAGGAAGTCCTCGTCCAACGGATGCGCTTCCTCGTCCCCCGCCGCCTTCGCCCGCTGCTGATCCTCGAACTTGGCTCGTTGTTCATCGGGGTCGGTGAGCTCGCTGAACGCGGTGACCAGTTCCAGGCCGCCGATCACCAGATCGAAGTGCTCGGTCAGGCCGGGCTGGTTCCGGTGCGGGCGGGCGAGAGGCGAGACCTCGCGCGGGAAGTCGCAGATGAACGTCGGCTCCACGATGGTCCCTTCGACGAGCTTCTCGAAGAGTTCCTGGATGATCTTGCCGGGACCCCACGCGTCCTCGTGCGCGACACCGAACCGCTCGGCGATCTCGCGCAGGTCATGCCGATCCAGGGTGATGACCTCGCCCGTAGCCTCGGACACGCTGCCCAAGATCGTGATTCGGCGGAACGGCGGGGTCAGGTCGATCTGGTGTTCGCGGAACGGGAGGACCAGGGACTCCTGGTCGCGCCCCATGATCGGCGCGACGGCACGGGCGCAGGCCACGATGAGATCCTGCGTGAGCGTCATCATCGTGTCGTAGTCCCCGTAGGCGCGATAGGCCTCAAGCATCGTGAACTCGGGGTTGTGGTCTCGGTCGATCCCCTCGTTGCGGAAGTTACGGCCGAGCTCGAAGACGCGCTCGACGCCGCCGACCAGCATCCGCTTGAGGAACAGCTCCAGGCTGATGCGGAGCTTCATCTCCTGGTCCAGCACGTGGTGATAGGTGGTGAACGGCCGGGCGTTCGCACCACCGGCTACCGTTTGAAGCATCGGCCCCTCGAACTCGAGGTATCCCACCGCGTCCAGCTCCGCCCTGATGGTCTTCAGCACGGCCGCTCGCGCAAGGAACGCGCGGCGCGGAGCCTCGTCCGCGATGAGGTGCAAGTAACGCCGCCGCTGCTGGAGGTCGGGGTCCTTGAGCCCGTGCCACTTCTCCGGCAGCGGACGAAGCGTCTTCGTGAGCATCGTCACGGAATCGGCCCGCAAACTGATCTCGCCGCGGCGCGTACGGACCACCGTGCCGGCGGCGCCGATGATGTCGCCCAGGTCGATCTCGTCCAGGAGCGCGTAGCCCTCCCCCAACGTGGCCTGCTCGCAGAAGAGCTGAAGGTCGCCCGTGCGGTCGCGGATGACCAGGAAGGTGAGCTTGCCGTGACGGCGCGCCAGGACGACCCGGCCGGCGACCGACGCCCGTCGGTCCGAGCCTTCCTCGTTCGCCAGGACGCCGTCGGGGAACTCGGCGTGGATGTCCGCGGCGTGGGTGTCCTGCTGGAAGTCGACGGCGAACGGTTCGATACCGGCGGCGCGAAGGCGTTCCAGGCTCTCGCGGCGGGCGCGCAGCACCTCGTCCTCACGCGACAGCCCTTCGCGCGCGTCGAACTTCTCGGGGATGTCGGTCGGGTCACTCATCGACGTTCCGCTCGTAGACCATGCGGAGTCCCTCGAGGGTGAGCCACGGCTCGTGATGATCGATGGTGGTGCAGTGGGGGATCACTGTTGGGGCCAGGCCGCCGGTGGCCACCACTGGAGCGGCGGGGGCACCGAGCTCGGTCCGGATGCGGGTCACGATGGCGTCGACCTCGCCCGCCGTGCCGTAGAGCAGCCCGGACTGGATGGCCTCGACCGTGGACCGGCCGATAGGTGAACGCGGGGGCGTGAGATCGACCCGGGTCAACCGGGCCGTCCGCGAAACCAGCGAGGACGCGCTCACCTGCAGACCCGGCGCGATCACGCCGCCCAGGAACTCGCCCTTGTCCGATACGACGTCGAAGTTCGTGCTGGTGCCGAAGTCCACAACGATGGCGGGACCGCCGAACCTGGTGAACGCGGCCAAGGAGTTCACGACCCGGTCCGCCCCGACCTCCCGCGGGTTGTCGGTGAGAACGGGAACGCCGGTCTTCGTTCCGGGACCGACGATCAGGGGCGAGAACGCCAGGTATCGCTCCGCCATGTCGCGGACGGCGTGCGTCACGTCCGGGACCACGCTCGCGACCACGAATCCGTCCAGCGAGGTGAACGTCAGCCCGCGGTGCTCCAGGAAGAACTCCAAGTGCAGGGCAAGCTCGTCGGCGGTGCGCTCGGGGCGCGTGGACAGGCGCCAGGTATGCGCGAGCGAGAGGCCGTCGAAGACCCCGAGGACGATCTCTGTGTTGCCGACATCGGCTGCGAGCAGCACTTACGGATGAACCTCCAACTCGAACGAGGGTCCAGCATCGTCCACGGGCGTAGCGGGCGACAACCGCCCGACCTCCGCCGCCCACATCTCAAGAGGGTCGGCAGGGTCGGCGCCGCGCCGCCCCGACGCCACCGCCGACAGCCTGGTGAGGAACCGGAGCGCCGTCGGGGCCGCCCCCACGATCGCCGCGATCGGACCGCCGAGTTCGGCGATCGCGGCGCCGGCGGCCACCACCTCGCCGTCTTCGGCCAGCGGGCGGACGCGCGCGCCTATCCGCCCGAACACCTCCTTCAGCACCGGAAGTCCGACCACCGTCCCCGGCGCCGTGCAACGGATACGGGCGATCCCGACGGCATCCGGATCCCCCACCGCTCGGACATCGTCCGCCAGGAGCGCGGCCATCGCCGCCGCCATGATGTCGACGCGATGGAGAACGGGCCCGCCGGCGTTCATGCGGCCGGGTGAGGAAGGAGCAGGTTGTCGATGAGGCGGACCTCGGAGAACCGCGCGGCCACGATCGCGCGTGCCGGCCGATCGACCGTGGTGAGCGGCTCGAACGTTGCCTCGTCCACGATCGCCGCGTAGTCGAGGCGAGCCAACCCGGCAGCGCCAACCTCCCGGGCGATGGCTGCGATCAGCACCGCGGCCTCGGACTCCCCCACCCGGGCGGCCGCCGCCGCCTCTGACAGGCCCAGGAACAGGCTCGGCGCTTGCTCCCGTTCGGCGGCAGTGAGGTTGCGGTTGCGCGAGGCCACCGCGAGCCCGTCGGCCTCTCTCACTGTCGGACACACCACGATCTCGGCGGCCAGATGCTCGGACGCCACCATCCGGTGAACCAAGAACAACTGCTGCGCATCCTTTTCGCCGAAATAAGCCGACGTGGGTCCGGTCACCGAGAGCAACCGGTGCACCACCATGAGGACTCCGGGGAAATGCCCCGGGCGCGACGCCCCGTCGAACGTCCTCCCAACCGGGCCGGGATCGGGGGCCGGAAGATCGACGCCCGGCGGATAGACCTGCTCCACCGACGGCGCCCACACCGCATCGACGCCCAGCCGCTCGCATCGCGCCAGGTCCGCCGCCTCGTCACGCGGGTAGGCCGCCAGATCACCGGCGTCGGAGAACTGCGTCGGGTTGACGAAGATACTCACCGCGACGAACCCACCCCGGTCGAGAGCGCGGGCGATCAACGCGTCGTGCCCCTGGTGGAGCGCGCCCATGGTGGGCACGAGCCCCATCGCCCGGCCGCTCCGGCGGGCCGCGTCCGTGATCGAGCTGAATCCCGCGGCATCGCGGCTCACGTCCATGCGTCCAGCACCTCCGATACCACGGCCGCGTCCTGTGGAGCCAGCCGCCCGGCATCGATCCCGAGTTGGAGGGCGACGCGACACAGCGCCACGTAGAGGGCCACGGTATCCGGACGAGCGGATCTAAGCGCGGTCAGGTTGCGGTCGATCGTGGTGATGTCGCCGCGAACCGCGGGGCCGCTCAGCGCCGCGCCGGGCCCGAGCCGTTCGATGTTCTCGAGCGTGGCCCGCTGGAGCGACGCCATGGCGGCGGCCGGATCGGGAACACCCGCGATGGCGAACAGGTCGGCGGCGACCGCGGACACCGTCACCAGGTAGTTCGACGCGAAGACGGCGGCCGCGTGATACAGCGGACGTGCGGCGTCGTCCAGCCGGAACGGTACGCCGCCCATGTCGCGGGCAAGTGACATGCCGAAAGCCTCGCCCTCATGGTCATCGGACGTGACGGCCATCGCTGCTCCACGGAGGCGCTGGACGGCATCCTCCACGGTCGGAAAGGTCTGGAGCGGGTGAACGGCGAGCCGGTGCGCCCCGGCGGCGGCGGCCGGATCCAAGGTGGCCAGGCCCCCAGCTCCGCTGACGTGCACGGCCCATCCACTCTCGCGGAACCCTCCGCCGGCTGCCACCTCGCCGATGACCGCCTCCAGCGCATCGTCAGGCACCGCCACGACCACCACGAACGCGCGTCCCGCGGCCTCGACGGACCCGAGAACCGGAACCCCGGGAAGGTGACGGGCGGCCCTAGCCGACGTGGCGGCTCCACCGCTGACCGCCACGATGTCGTGCCCCGCCGCTCGCAGGGCGACGGCGACAGCGGTCCCTACCCTGCCGGCCCCCACCACCGCGACGTCCATCTGCGGCGAGTATCCCAACTCACGAGCCGATCCAGACCATCGGGCCTATCGGAACCGGCGCGCCCGCCGGGAGAGGCAGTGGCGAACTCGACCCATCGAACACCCGCGAGAACATGCCCCCGGAGAAGATGATCCTAGTTCCGACTCCTGTGTAGAGACCGTCCGAGTAGCCACGCGCCGGCCCGAGATACACGGCCGGTTGCGTTGGTCCCGCCGGAGGTGCCGCGGCCAGCCGGAAGATCCCTGTTCGACCCGCGGCGGACCCCAGTGCCAACGCCTCCGTACCGTTCGGACCCCAACTGAGCACCCGATCCAGGATGAACGGCGCGCCGTCGGACCTGTATGGGGTGGGGGATTGAGAGACGGGTCCCCGGAAGTAGAGAGCGGAGGCCTGCGCCCAGGTCAACCCCGCCGTCGCGTCCGGGGTCACCACCATGTCGTTGGCGGGCGACAGGCTGTCCAGGCGGTAGTGGCCCACGATCGGCCGCAGCCGCCCCACGCTGAGGAACGCGACCCGCGAACCATGAGGCCCGTGGAGCGAGAGGTACGTGACCCGCTGACTGAGCGCGATGCCGTCCAGCGTCGCGCACACGCGCTCTCCGGCAGTCTGTTCCTGCCGGAGAGGCGAAACACGGATGGCAAGGACGGACAGACGGCTGCATCCTCCGGGGGCAGGAGAGCCCGTTCCCACTGCCGCGTCGACGCCGTGCGGCGCCCACGCCGCCACGTCGCCATGACCGAGCGGAAGCGCTTGGTCGGCGGGCCCCAAGAACTTGAACACGCCGATGTCCACGCCGCCGCCGGGCGCGCTCCAGGTCGCGCCCACCCACCCGGGATGAGCGCCCGAAGCGTCGACAAGGTCCAGCAGACCGTGAACCACAGGGCCGGGTCGAACGGTGTTCGGGAAGAGATCCCAGCGGTAGAGACGCGTCTGCCCGCTCGGCGAGCGGGCTTCATAGACGATCGAACCGACCTCCCCGGTGCGGGGGCCCACGGGCGTCTTCGCGGGTGTATGCCCGTGGACGAACCACACCGCGACGATCGACGCCAGGGCGGCGAACGCGAGGAGCGCCGAGCCGGCGCCGCGCCGTGTGTCCCGTTCGCCCTCAACCGAGGGTTCCCCGGTCGGGACGCGCTGTGAAGCCAGCGGCGCCCGCGCCACCACCGGCGCAGTGTCCGTCGACGGCTGCCCCCCCCTACGAGCGAAGCGTTCGCGCAGCTGGGTGCGCCGCGGACGAGATCGATCCGTCACTCCTGACGGTCGGTAGAGCTGGACACCGCAGTTCGGGCAGGTGGCCGCACGGGTGTCGCCCTCCCAATCGCAACGCAGGCACACCGCCTGACGGGTCATGGGAGGTCTGCGATCCGAAGCGGCGGGGCGAACGGGCGCGCGCCGCCCGACATCGCGGACGCGAGCAGGCTCCTGCCCCCCGGCAGGACGAGGTTGGGCGCCAATTCCAAGAGCGGCAGCACCACGAACGCCCGCTCCGGGAGCCGGGGGTGTGGGACGGTCAGATCCGGTTCGTCGATGGCTCGGTCGTCGAACAACAGGATGTCGACATCGATCGTGCGCGGGCCCCATCGGGTGGCCCGTTCGCGGTGGAGCGCTGCCTCGGTGCGCCGACACGCTTCCAGGAGCCCGAGAGGTGCCAGGCCCGTCTCGACCTGGATCACCACGTTGAGGTAGTCGGGCTGCGCCGGGCCACCGACCGGATCGGTCTCCCACACGCGCGAGCAGGCGACCAGCGCCAGATCCGGTTCCGCGTCCAGAAGATCTGCGGCGGACTGGAGATTCGCGAGACGATCGCCGAGGTTCGAGCCGAGCCCCAGGAACGCCTGCGCGCTCACCGCCGCGTCACTCGGCGGTGGCGGCCGCCGCCACGCCGTCGATGTCCAGCCGGGTGGCGGCGTTCGGCTTGTGGACCACGGCGGTCGCCTTCACCACATTGGGCATCGCCCGCACCGCCGCGGCGATCTCGGCCGCCATCACCTCGATCAGATCGAACGAACGGTCCGAGACGATCGCGCGAACAACCTCGCTCACCCCGCGATAGTCGGCCGTCGCGTCGATGACATCACCGCCGACCTGGACCTCGAGATCCAGATCGACGACGAATGGCTGGGGCGCATCCTTCTCGCCGGGGCGGGCGCCGTGGTGGCCTTCCGCGCGGATCCCGGACAGGAATAGCCTGGCGATCATCCGTCCTCTCCCAGCGTCTCTTCCTCGTCGAGCTCGAACTCTGCCGCGTCCACCCAGTCGGGGCGCCGCTCCAGCTGCACCAACACGGCGCCTGTGGGGTCGTCGTGCCCATGGGTCTGGCCAAGGTACTTCGCACGGAGGTACTCGGAGATCATCGGGATCAACGTGTCGGCCGCGTCCTCGCTCACGTAGTGCCCGCATCCGGGCAGCAGGCCCAGCGTGGACGACATGATGGCCTCATTCAGCCGCTCGGGCGCCTCGGCCGGATAGAAGGTCTCTTCTTCACCCCACATGATGAGCGTGGGACACGCAAGCTTCGGCAACGCCTCGGCCATGTCCTCCAGCCCGGTGCCGTCGATGGCCTGCAACAGGCGGAAGAACGCCGCGGCGCCCTCGGGGCCGGCGTATGGCCGCAGGTACTCCGACAGCGCGTCCTCGCCCAACCGCGAGCGGTGTCGCATCCCCAGGTCGAACGCCGTGCGTGCGATGGCGTTCGCCAGATCCTCCGACCATCGATCCGGCGGCACCGACCCTGCGTCGAGGGCAACCTCCGAAGGCCACAGGTCGAACGCAACGCAGTTCAGCAACACCAGGGCCTCGACGCGGGGATCGTCCACGGCCAGCCGCTGTGCGACGCCGCCGCCGGGTCCCGACCCCACCACCGCGCACCGATCCACGTCCAAGGCGTCCAGCAGTTCCCGGATGGCGGCGGCTTGCCCGCGAAGGCGCAGCCGGGCAAGATCCTGGGGCTTGTCCGAATCCCCGGCCCCGAGCAGGTCTGGCGAGATCACGCGGAACTTCGGTGCCAAGAACGGGATGAACTCTCGCCACTGGAACGACGACAACGGGAACCCGTGCAGGAGCACCACGGCCGGCCCATCACCGACGTCCAGGACGGCCAGTTCGCCGCCGGAGGTGGCTATCCGCCGTTTCTCGACCAGCATCAGTCTTCGCGCTCCTGGGGCGCCACTCGGGAGAGCGCGTCCACGACCCTGAGCACGCGCGTCATCTCAAGGACATCGTGCACCCGAACCAGGTCGACGCCCTGCGTGGCGCACCAGGCCACCGCGCCGGCCGTCCCCTCGACCCGGTCCTCGGGAAGCTCTGCCCCCGAGAGTTCGCCGATGAACCGCTTGCGCGACACGCCGACCATCACGGGAACGCGAAGTTCGCGGAAGCCGGCGATCCCGCGGAGTAGGGCCAGGTTATGCTCCATCGACTTGCCGAAGCCGATGCCCGGGTCGACGCAGATATGTGTGCGCGGCACGCCCGCTCCGACGGCTGCGCCGATGCGTTCGGCCAGGAAGCCTCGGACCTCCGCGACGACATCGGTGTAGGCCGGCGTAGCCTGCATGGTCTTGGGCTGGCCCTGCATGTGCATCATGACCAGCCCCGCGCCCGTCTCTCGAACGATGTCGAGCATCCCAGGCGCCGCGGCGGCGGAGATGTCGTTCACGATGGCGGCGCCCGCATCCAGCGCGGCCCGCGCCACCGCGGGCTTGCGCGTGTCCACCGAGACCGGGATGTCGACCGCCTCGACCAGCCCCTGGACCACGGGGACCACCCGTTCGAGTTCGATGGCTTCTGGGACCGGATCGGCGCCGGGACGGGTGGACTCGCCGCCCACGTCAAGGATGTCCGCGCCCAGCGCCGCCAACCCGGCGCCGTGGCGGATCGCAGCATCGGGATCGTCGCCGAACATCCCGCCGTCGCTGAAGGAATCGGGGGTGACGTTCACGATCCCCATGACGAGCGTGCGCACATCCAATACCAGATCATGCGAACCACATCGCCAGATGCGAGCCCCCGTCATGGGGTGCATGGTAGCCCGGCCCGAAGACCTCAGTGCATGCGGATGTGGTCCATGGCCTCTTGCCGCGTCCGGGCGTCCGTTCGGAACAACCCTCGGACCGACGAGGTCACGGTGGTCGACCCGGGCTTCTTCACGCCTCGCATGGTCATGCAGAGGTGCTCGGCCTCGATGACGACGAAGACGCCTCGCGGGCTGAGGGCCGCGTCTATCGCGTCGGCGATCTGCGTGGTCAGCCGCTCCTGAACCTGGAGCCGCTTGGACAACGTATCCACGACCCGGGCGATCTTGGACAGTCCGGTGATCTGGTGCGACTTGTTCGGGATGTAGGCGACGTGTGCCCGGCCGTTGAACGGCACCATGTGATGTTCACACAGGGAGCTGAGCGGGATGTCGCGAACCATGATCATCTCGTCGAAGTCCGCGCCCTCCACCACGGTGACCAGCGTCTCCGGATCTACGTCGATCCCGCCGCAGATCTCGCGATACATCCGGGCAACGCGCGAGGGCGTGTCCTTCAACCCCCCCCTGGATGGATCCTCGCCGATCCCTTCCAGGATGAGCCGCACCCCGTCTTCGATCTTCTTCTCGTCGAAGGCCATGGTCAGGATGCTACCGGCTAGGTGCGATAGCCCGATGGAGGCGGGTCCTGGCGCTGCGCCCGGCGTGAGACGGCCAGGCCGGCCCCCCGGATCTCGGGCGTGCGCGGGGCCCGTTTGGCGATGTCCGAGAAGAACTGGACGACTTCCTCCCGTCCCAGGGTCTCCTTCTGAACCAGGAGGTCGGCGAGCTGATCCAACTTGGCCCGGTGTTCGTTGAGGATCTCCAGAGCGACGTCGTGCGCCTCGTCGATCAGCTGACGGACCTCGGTGTCGATCTCGAACGCGACCGCCTCAGAATAGTCGGGGGTGGAACCCCAGTCGCGCCCGAGGAAGACCTCGCCTTGCTTCTGGCCGAGCGTGCGCGGTCCGATGGTGTCCGACATGCCGTACTCGGTGACCATCTGACGGGCGACCTTGGTCGCGCGTTCGATGTCGTTGCCGGCGCCGGTGGTGATGTCGCCGGCGATGATCTCCTCCGCCACGCGGCCACCCATGAGCATCGCGAGCTCGTCGCGGAGCTGCTCGCGGGTCATGAGGAACTTGTCCTGCTGAGGGAGCGTGAGGGTGTAGCCCAGTGCCCGGCCGCGTGGGATCACGGTGATCTTGTGGACCTCGTCGGTGTTGGGCAGGACGTGGGCAACCAGGGCGTGACCGCCTTCGTGGTAGGCGATGAGACGCCGCTCCTTCTCGTCCATGATCTTCGTCTTGCGCTCGGGGCCAGCCATGACGCGGTCGACGGCCTCCTCCACCTCCTGCATGGAGATGTCGCGCCGGGACCTGCGTGCGGCGAGCAGCGCCGACTCGTTGATCACGTTGGCAAGGTCCGCTCCGGTGAACCCGGGTGTTCGGCGGGCAAGCACGGTCAGATCCACGGATGCGTCCAGCGGCATGCCGCGGGCGTGTACCTGGAGGATGGCCTTGCGGCCTTCCAGATCGGGCCGGTCGATGACGACCTGACGATCGAACCGCCCTGGCCGGAGCAGCGCCGGATCCAGGATGTCCGGGCGGTTGGTCGCCGCCATGAGGATGACCGTGGACCGTTGGTCGAACCCGTCCATCTCCACCAACAATTGGTTGAGCGTCTGCTCACGTTCGTCGTGGCCGCCGCCCAGGCCCGCGCCGCGATGGCGTCCGACGGCGTCGATCTCATCGATGAACACGATGGCCGGCGCCGACTCCTTCGCCTGTTCGAACAGATCGCGCACGCGCGCGGCCCCGACACCGACGAACATCTCGACGAAGTCCGAACCGCTGATGGTGAAGAACGGGACCCCCGCCTCCCCGGCCACCGCGCGAGCAAGCAGCGTCTTGCCCGTACCGGGCGGGCCGAACAAGAGCACACCGCGCGGGATCTTGGCCCCCATGGCCTGGAACTTCGCCGGCTCGCGGAGGAAGTCCTTGATCTCCTCGAGTTCCTCGATGGCCTCGTCGACCCCGGCGACATCGGCGAACGTAGTCTTGGGCTGATCCTTGTTGACCACCCTGTGCTTGCTCCGGCTGAACTGCATGACTCGGCGCCCAGGGCCGCCCTGGCTCCGATTCAGCATGAAGAGGATCAGCCCGCCGATGAGCGCGACCGGCAGCAGGTAGTAGAGGAGCCCGAGGAGGGCGCCTTGGTGTTGCGGGTTGGTGTCGGGGATGACGCCGGCGGCCTCCATCTGCACGGTGAGGCGGGTCCCGTTGAGGGCGAGGTAGGGAACGGCGTACGCGCCGCTCGAGGACTCACCCCGGATGACCTGGTCGCCCTCGTAGAAGGTCGCCGTCTTGATCTGCCCGCTCTGCAACGCGTCCTGGAACTGCGTCATGGTCAGCGTCTTCCCGGCTGCGGGACGGCTCACGAACGAGAGCCCGATGACGAGCAGGATGAGTCCTCCGAAGATCCACACGGTGGGGATCTTCGCGATCCGTTTCAACGGGGGTTCGGGCGTACTCAGCGGCGCGCTCCCTGGGTGTGAAGATGGGTCAGGGCCGCCGACACATCACGCCGACCAGCCCGTTCGCGATGGTAGCACCGGTCACCGACACGGGAACCCCGGGTTCAGCGGATGCCGGTATCGATGGTGAGGTCGGCCTGCGTGAACGCGCCGTCATGAACGACGACCGTGTGCGGCGTCGCGGTGGGCGGACCGCCGTTCCCGCCGACCAGCGGGAGCACCACGTAGGTCCCCGGAACAAGCGCGATCCGGTAGGAACCCTGGGCGTCCACCTGCACCTGCGCGATCACGCCTCCTCCCTGCGAGACCTGCACCTTCCCATCGAACGGTGTGTCGGGGCACGGAGATTCCGCCTGGACCACCGGGCACTGCGGACCGACCGTGACCGTGCCCTGGATGCCGGAGTTCGCGCCGCCCTGGGGCGAGGTCTTGGCGCACCCAGCTAGCCCGATCACCACCACCAAGGCGAAGGCGAGCCGCCTCACAGGCCCTCGTAAGCCTGGGGTTTCAATGTCCCGACGTACGGCAGGTTCCGATACCGCTCCGCGAAGTCCAGCCCGTACCCCACCACGAACTCGTTCGGGATATCGAACCCGACGTAGCGAAGGTCGAGTTCGACCTGTTGGATGCCCTTCTTGCGAAGGAGCGCCGCGACCTCAAGGCTCGCGGGTTTGCGTCCGGCCAGGCTCTTCAGCAAGTACTTCAACGTTAGTCCGGAGTCGATGATGTCTTCGACGATCAGGACGTCTCGATCCTTCAGATCGTGGTCCAGGTCCTTGAGGATGCGCACCACACCCGATGTCTTCGTGGCAGCGCCGTAGGACGAGACCGCCATGAAGTCGAACTCGAGCGGAAGGCCGATCTGACGCGCCAGGTCCGCCATGACCACGAACGCGCCCTTGAGCACCCCCACTAGGAGCAGGGACTTGCCCGCGTAATCCTTGGTGATCTGCTCGCCCATCTGGGCGAGCTTGGCTTGGATCTCCTCGGCGCTGACCAAGACCTTTTCGATGTCTGCGGCGTAGGCATCCATGAGAGGCCACAGTGTAGGGGTACGGGCAGCGTGGTGGGGACGTCCAGAAAGCTCTACCCGGCCGACGGGAACAGCTCGACGGCGATCTTCGTGCGACGGGCCGTTGTCGAGGCGGTGAGGTCGCGCCGACGGCCGGGCCT
>JBBRTK010000006.1:0-35333 GCA_038244455.1 Actinomycetota bacterium | reverse complement strand
TACCAGGGCGGCCGACCCACGCCGCTGCTCCTCCTTGAGCCGAACAGCGCGAACGCGGTTCGTTCGGGTGATGGCAACCTCGGAAGCGCCCATCACGCCGACCACGACGATGAGGACGACGACGATGCCGAGTTCGAACCAATCGGTCGGCGTCACGGCGTCCGCACCCCGCTGTAGCGTTCCTGGAGCGCCCACATCTCGGCCCGCGCGGCGTCCTCCTCGTGGTCGTAGCCCAGGATGTGGAGGATCCCGTGGACCAGGAGGAGCCGAAGTTCGGCCGCCGGGTCGCCGGGGTTGTTCCGCGCCGCCACAGACGGCGCGATGATCACGTCGCCGAGGAGCTTCACGCCGTTCTCGTCCATGTCACCGAGCGGGAACGACAGCACATCGGTCGGACCCGAGAGGTCCATGTAACGAACATGGAGGTCCTCCATCTCGCGCTCGCTCACGAATGAGACCGAGAGTTCCGTTTTCGTCTGGCCTTGGGCCTCCAGCGTGGCGCGAGCCAGCGCGATCAACCCTGCTTCGTCCACCGGCAGCGGCTGTCGATTCGAGACCAGGACGGACGGATGGCCGCCGCTCATGGCGCGGGGGGCGGATCGACCTGGAGGCGCTGCTGCCCGAACCGCCCGTAGGCCTCGACGATGTCCTGCACGATCTTGTGCCGCACCACGTCCCTGCCTCCCAGATGCACGAAGGAGATCCCGTCGATGTCCGCCAGGATCTCCTGAACCACCGACAACCCGCTGGGGGCGCCGGTGGCCAGGTCGACCTGCGTGGCATCGCCGTTGATCACGGCCTTCGAACCGAACCCGAGCCGCGTGAGGAACATCTTCATCTGTTCCGGCGTGGTGTTCTGCGCCTCGTCCAAGATGATGAAGGCGTCGTTGAGCGTGCGCCCGCGCATGTACGCGAGCGGCGCGACCTCGACGGTTCCGCGTTCCATGAGCTTGGGCAGCGTCTCGGCCCCCGTCATCTCGAAGAGCGCGTCGTAGAGCGGGCGCATGTACGGGTCGATCTTCTCGTAGAGCGTTCCCGGCAGGAATCCGAGCCGCTCGCCGGCCTCGACCGCCGGACGGGTGAGGATGAGCCGGCTGACTTCGTGGGCGTGGAGCGCGCGGACGGCCGTGGCCACCGCCAGATAGGTCTTGCCGGTTCCGGCCGGGCCGATGGCGAACGTCACGGTGGAGTTCCGGATGGCGTCCACGTAGCGCTTCTGCCCCATGGTCTTGGGAGCGATGCCCTTGCCGCGAGCGGACAGGAGCTTGTCCCCCAGGACGTCGCTGGGGCGGATCCCCGATTCCGCAGGGTCCATCCCGATCCCGCGAACCATGGCGATCGTCTCCCGCACGGCGGTCTCGGACAGCTCGGTTCCGCGTTCCAGAAGGATGAGCAACTCCTCGAATACCAACCCGACCAGTTCGGCATCGACGGAAGACCCCGAGATGGTGATCTCGTTGCCCCGCACCAAGATGCCCGAGTCGAACGCAGACTCGACGAGCTTGAGGAAGGAATCGCGCTGGCCCAGCAGCGCAACCATCGGTTGACTGCCCGGAACCAGGATCTTCACTTGCGCAGTGGCGGTCGCCAAAAGTTCGTTCTCTGGGGGGCTACCCCGTTCCCTTCCTAGACTCGAGGGCCGCCCTTCGGACGGCCACGGGGGGATTCTAGCCGCTCAGATGGGGTGACCGGCGACCTTCGAGCGCCTAGACTCCGCCGGATGCGGATGGGGAGGGTGGAACTGGCGCTGCTGGCCACGCTCGCCGCTGTCGCATGCGTCGCCCCGAGCGCCGCGGGCACTTCGCCGGTACCCGCCCCGCCGAGGTTGAGCGGATCATCGGCTCCGGGCCACGCCACCTCGGGCCCCAAGGGTATGGCGAAGATCGACCACCTGATCTTCATCGTGCAGGAGAACCGGTCGTTCGATCATTACTTCGGGACGTTCCCCGGTGCGAACGGCTTCCCGACCAACGCGCAGGGCAAGATCACCGTCTGCGTGCCCAACCCGTTCCTCGGGGGCTGTTCCCGGCCGTATCACACCTCGAGCATCAACCAGGTCGGCGGTCCGCACGACCACCCGGATGCGGTCGCCGACATCAACCACGGCCAGATGAACGGATTCGTTCGCGAGCTCTACAAGTTCTCGAACCCGTGTTTCACCAACCCGTTCGTGCCCAGCTGCGCGCAGTCGGTGGGACCGGCGGGCCAACCCGACGTGATGAGCTACCTCACCGGCCGCGACATCCCCAACTACTGGGCCTACGCGAAGCAGTTCGTGCTGCAGGATCGGATGTTCGGACCGACCGACTCGTGGACCCTGCCGTCCCACCTGTTCCTCTTCTCGGGCTGGTCGGCGTACTGTCCCGACCCCTCCAACCCGATGAGCTGCACCTCGAACATCGATCTGAAGTCCACATCGTTGAAATGGGGATACGGGCAGCCGCCGAAGTACGCCTGGACGGACATCTCGTGGCTCCTGGATAGGGGCGGCATCAGCTGGCACTACTACGTGGACGACCGCACCTGCTGGCTCCCCGGGTGCGTCAACCACGGCGGGACGGCGCCCAGCAAGAACCCGGTCCCCGGCTTCACCGACGTGGCTCGCCAGAACCACGACCTGCACAAGATCCAGACCCACACCGACTACCTCAACGCCGCAGCCGCCGGGTCGCTCCCCTCCGTCTCGTGGGTCGTCCCAGCCTCTTCGTACAGCGAACACCCTGAAGGCAAGGGGACGGTCCGCTCGGGCGAGAAGTATGTGACGAAGCTCATCAACGCCGCCATGCGAGGCCCCGATTGGAACTCAACGGCCATCTTCCTGACCTGGGACGACTGGGGCGGGTTCTACGACCACGTCAAGCCCCCGGTGGTCGACGCGAACGGCTACGGCCTCCGCGTGCCCGGGATCCTTATCAGCCCCTACGCCAGACAGGGGTACATCGATCATCAGACGCTTTCGTTCGACGCGTACCTCAAGCTCATCGAGGATCGCTTCCTCCACGGGCGACGGCTGAACCCCCGGACCGACGGACGGCCCGACCGACGTCCGACGGTTAGGGAGAACGTCCCGATCCTCGGCGATCTCCGCAAGGAGTTCGACTTCACGCAGCCCCCGCAGCCGCCGCTCATCCTTGACCCCACACCGTGGAACTAGCTCGGTACACTGCGCCGATGCGACGAGCTCTCACCCTTCTCGCCTCGATCACGCTCACCGCCTGCGTGGCGGCCGGGGCCAGTGCTGGGCACACGTCGTCCTCCGGGGCCACGGTCCCATCCGGAACGGCCGCCGTCCCGGCCGGCCTGGACAAGCTCGATCACCTGATCTTCATCGTCCAAGAGAACCGCTCCTTCGATCATTACTTCGGGACGTTCCCGGGCGCCCACGGCTTCCCGACCAACGCCAGGGGACAGATCACCACCTGTATCCCCAACCCCTTCTTGGGTCATTGCTCCAGGCCGTATCACACGAAGAGCTATCACCAGTGGGGCGGACCGCACGACGACATCGCCTCGCACATCGACATCAACGGCGGGAAGATGGACGGCTTCATCAAGGCGATGTCGCCCCACGGGACGCACTGCTGGACCGATCCGACGCCCGCAGCGTGCGCCCCCTACGTCGGACCGCAGGGCCAACCGGACGTTCTCTCCTACTTGAACGCAACCGATATCCCGAACTACTGGACCTATGCCAAGCACTACGTGCTCCAAGACCGCATGTTCGCCCCCGTGGACTCGTGGTCGCTCCCCTCGCACCTGTTCCTGGTGTCGGCGTGGTCGGCGCACTGCTCCGATCCCAACAACGGGATGAGCTGCACCTCCGATACCCAGCTCCGCGGAAGCTTGTCCTGGCGCTACGGCCAACCGCCGAAGTACGCGTGGACGGACATCACCTATCTCCTGGACAAGGCCGGCGTGAGCTGGCACTACTACGTGAACGACAAGACGTGCCTGGGCATCTCGTGCACGGGCGCGCAGGGCGGAACCTCACCGGACAAGAACCCGCTGCTCGGATTCACCGACGTTCGCAACGATCACAGCGTGGGTGGGGTCCAGCACATCTCCGACTTCGTCACCGCGGCGAACAACGGCACGCTGCCGCAGGTCTCCTGGCTCGTGACGGCACCCCCGTACAACGAGCACCCCATCCTGCCGGGAACACCCCAAACGGGGATGGCGTACGTGACCCGCATGATCAACAGCGTCATGAAGAGCCCCGAGTACAGCTCCAGCGCCGTGTTCCTGACATGGGACGACTGGGGCGGTTTCTACGACAACATGAAGCCGCCCGTCGTGGACGTGAACGGCTATGGGCTCCGGGTTCCCGCCATGGTCATCAGCCCCTACGCGAAGAAGGGCTTCATCGATCACCAGACGCTCTCGTTCGACGCCTACCTGAAGCTGATCGAAGATCGGTTCCTGGGAGGACAGCGGCTGAACCCGGCCAATGACGGGCGTCCGGACTCCCGCCCCACCGTCCGGGAGAACGTCAGCATCCTGGGCGATCTGGTGAACGACTTCGACTTCACGCAGCCCCCCAGGCCGCCCTACATCCTGAACCCAACGCCGAAGACCTAGCCCGTTGGCTGCTTCGGGGCGAACCGCCGCGTTCCTGGCCACGATCGTCCTTTCCGCCTGCGCCGCGGCGGGCGCAGGCGCCGGCACCGCGCCGGGCCTCGCGCATCCGGCCGCGGCGGCGCCCCCGGGACTGCAGAAGCTCGACCATCTCATCTTCATCGTGCAGGAGAACCGCTCCTTCGATCAGTACTTCGGGACGTTCCCCGGAGCGAACGGCTTCCCGACTAACGCGCAGGGCAAGATCGATGTCTGCGTGCCAAACCCCTACCTGGGCGGCTGTTCCCGCCCGTATCACACGTCGAGCCTGTACCAATTCGGCGGACGGCATGACCAGAAGCACTCGAACATCGATATCGCGGGCGGCAAGATGAACGGATTCATCAAAGCGCTCCCCGACGCACCGGGGCGCTGCTGGGTCCGACCCGACCAGCAGTGGTGCCAACCCTACGTGGGCCCGCAGCAGCAACCTGACGTCCTCAGCTACGTAACGAACCGCGAGATCCCGAACTACTGGGCCTACGCCAAGCACTACGTGCTGGCGGATCGGATGTTCGCACCGTCGGATTCGTGGACGCTGCCGTCCCACCTCTACATGGTGTCTGGATGGTCGGCGGTGTGCACCGATCCTCAGCGTGCCAGCACCTGCACCAGCGACAGTTGGCTCCGGGACGGTGCTTCGCAGCAGTATCAATACGGCGAGGGCCCCAGGTACGGGTGGACCGACATCACCTACCTCCTGGACAAGGCGGCTGTGAGTTGGGGCTACTACGTCGACGACCAGACGTGTTTGCAGGGCGGGTGCGGTCCCCTCCCCTCCCGCGGGTACACCACCTCGGTGAAGAACCCGCTGCCCGGGTTCACGGATGTCCAAGCCGCGGGGACGCAGAGCAACGTGCAGTTCCACCGGGACTTCGTGAGCCGAGCCGCCGCCGGAACGCTGCCGTCCGTCTCATGGGTGGTCCCGGGGAACAGCAACAGTGAGCACCCCGTGGGTGGTGGAAGCTTGCATGCCGGCCAGGCCTACGTCACCAGGATGATCAACGCCGCCATGCAAGGCCCCGATTGGAACTCGACGGCCATCTTCCTGACCTGGGACGACTGGGGTGGGTTCTACGATCACGTGAAGCCGCCGAATGTAGACGTCGGCGGCTACGGCATACGCGTTCCCATGATCCTTCTCAGCCCCTACGCGAAGAAGGGGTTCATCGACTCCCAGACGCTCTCCTTCGACGCCTTCCTGAAGTTGATCGAGGATCGGTTCTTGGGCGGCCAGCGCCTGGATCCAGCGACCGACGGCAGACCGGATCCGCGCCCCACTGTCCGGGAGAACCTGCCTATCCTGGGCGACCTTTCGAAGGAGTTCGACTTCTCGCAGCCACCGCGCCCACCCTACGTGCTGGATCCGACCCCGTGAAGAACCGGGTGGTCAGGACGAAGATCGCCAGGGCGATCATCGCTTCTGTCCTGGTGTTGCTCGCGACCACGGCCCTCCCCGGCACGAACGGCGGACCCGATCGGGCCCGCGCCACCGCGCCCGGCCTCGACAAGATCGATCACCTGATCTTCATCGTGCAGGAGAACCGGTCGTTCGATCATTACTTCGGCACGTTCCCCGGCGCGCACGGCTTCCCCACCAACGCGCAAGGCCAGGTCGACGTCTGTATCCCGAACCCGTTCCTGGGCCACTGCTCCTCGCCGTATCACACGTCCAGTCCGTACAACTGGGGCGGACGACACAACGACGTGCACAGCAAGATCGACATCAACAACGGCGCGATGGATGGATTCATCCGGTCGCTCCAGGACGGGCACGGCGTCTGTTGGAGGGAACCGGATCTGCCCTCGTGCGCTCGCTACGTCGGTCCTCAGAAGCAGCCCGACGTCATGAGCTATATGACGGGAAGGGATATCCCGAACTACTGGGCCTACGCCAGGCACTACGTGCTGGCAGACCGGATGTTCGCGCCCTCGGATTCATGGACGCTGCCGTCGCACCTCTACTTGGTGTCGGGATGGTCGGCGGCCTGCACCGACCCACACGACCCGACGAGCTGCTCCACGGACGTCGAACTCAAAGGTGCGGCGGCGCAGTTCCGATACGGGGAGCCACCCATCTACGCCTGGACGGACATCACCTATCTCCTGGACAAGAACAACGTGAGCTGGCGCTACTGGGTGGACAACCGCACCTGCATCGATCCCCCGTGCAGCTTCTCCACCATAGGTCAGACCGACGCCGCGAAGAACCCCCTCCCCGGCTTCACCGACACCCAGGCCCAGGGGTACACGGACAACATCCGCCACCAGAGCGAGTACCTCACGTCAGCCGCCGCCGGGAAGCTCCCGTCCGTGTCCTGGATCGTGCCCGGCCAGAACGACGCCGAGCATCCCAAGCACGGGTCGATCCGCAATGGGATGTCGTTCACGACGAGGATGATCAATGCGGCGATGGCGGGGCCGGACTGGAACTCGACCGCCATCTTCCTCACGTGGGACGACTGGGGCGGCTTCTACGACCACGTACAGCCGCCGACGGTCGATGCCGGAGGCTACGGCATCCGCGTGCCCATGATCCTCATCAGCCCGTACGCCAAGACCGGTGTGGTCGACCATCAGACCCTTTCGCTGGACGCCTTCCTCAAGCTCATCGAAGACCGGTTCCTGGGCGGCCAGCGGCTCGATCCCACCACCGACGGCCGGCCGGACTCGCGCCCTGTGGTGCGGGAGAACCTGCCCCTGCTGGGCGACCTCACGAGCGAGTTCGACTTCTCACAGCCACCCCGGCCTCCGTACATCTTGGATCCGACGCCGTTCGGCAAGAAGGGGTAGTCGGTGTTTCTCCGGTGGCCTACACTCCGCTGCTTATGAGGTATCGCCACACATCCGTCGGGTTCTTCGCCTTGGTCGCGCTGCTCTCGGCCGCCCTCGCGACGCTCCCCTCACCTGCACAGGCGGGCAAGCACACCGCGGCTGCGCCCCAAGGCATCTTCAAGCTCAACCACCTCATCTTCATCGTGCAAGAGAACCGCTCCTTCGATCACTACTTCGGGACGTTCCCCGGTGCGAATGGCTTCCCGCGCGACCCCGTCACCGGCAAGATCAACGTCTGTATCCCGAACCCCTATCTCGGCCACTGCTCCACGCCGTATCACACGGATCAACCCATCCAACTCGGTGGACGTCACAACGACATCCACTCGGACCTGGACATCGCGCGCGGAGCGATGAACGGCTTCATCAGCTCACTCCCGGACGTGACCGGGAAGTGCTGGAAGGCGCCCCGCCAACCTGCCTGCGCCCCCTTCGTCGGACCGCAGCTGCAGCCGGACGTCATGAGCTACATGGATCAGCGCGAGATCCCGAACTACTGGAAGCTTGCCCATCAGTTCGTGCTGGCCGATCGCATGTTCGCGCCGTCGGATTCTTGGACGCTTCCTTCCCACCTGTATCTGGTGTCGGCCTGGTCGGCCACCTGTACCGATCCCAACGACCCGATGAGCTGCGCGTCGAACGTGGAGCTCAAGGGGCCGCAGTACCAGTACCGCTACGGCGAGGCACCCGTGTACGCGTGGACGGACATCACCAACCTTCTGGATGAACAACACGTGAGCTGGGGCTACTACGTTGATGACGACACCTGCATGACCCCGCCGTGCACCTACCCCACCACGAACCAGAGCGGACCGGTGAAGAACCCGTTGCCGGGATTCACCGATGTCAATCAGAACGGATCGCTCGGCAACATCCAGACGCACACGCAGTACCTCGCGGCAGCGGCTGCGGGCACGCTCCCCTCTGTGTCGTGGATCGTTCCCGGCCACCACAACAGCGAGCATCCCAAGGGTGGCGGCGCCATCAAGACGGGGATGGCGTTCGTGACCCGGATGATCAACGCCGCCATGACCAGCCCGGACTGGAACTCCACGGCCATCTTCCTAACGTGGGACGACTGGGGCGGCTTCTACGACCACGTGCCCCCTGCGTTCGTGGACGAGCCGGGTGGCTACGGGATCCGCGTCCCGATGATCATGATGAGTCCCTACGCGAAGACGGGGTATGTCGACTCGCAGACGCTCTCGTTCGACGCGTTCCTCAAGCTCATCGAGGATCGGTTCCTGGGGAGCGCCAGGCTCGACCCCACCACGATGTCCAGGCCGGACTCTCGTCTGCTGGTTAGGGAGAACGTCTCCATCCTGGGCGATCTCGCGAACGAATTCGACTTCACGCAACCACCGCGTCCGCCCTACGTTCTGGACCCCACGCCCTTCGGGCCGTAGGCGGCACGCGCTCCCTGCGTTCAGCCCGGCGGCCAGGCCATGGGCCGGCCGCCCATCAGGTGGAAGTGCAGATGGAAGACCGATTGCCCGGCGTCGGCCCCCACGTTCGTCACGAGCCGCCAGCCGCTGGCCGCGATTCCCTCGGTGTTGGCGAGGTGCGCCGCCGCCCGAAAGAGATCGGCGAGCATGGCACCGTCCGCCTCCGTCACCGCGGCCACGGAATCCAGGTGGGCCTTCGGGATGAGCAGGATGTGGCTGGGGGCCTTGGGATCGAGGTCTCGGAAGGCGACCACCCGGTCCGATTCGTGCAGGATCTCCGCGGGGATCTCGCGCCGCGCGATCTTGCAGAATGGGCAATCCGTTTCAAGGATCTGCGTCACCGCCGGAGCTTAGCGGAACTCTGGACGCCGTAGATCCGCCCGGGTCCCCTGACGCTTCCCATCCTCGCCGCGAAGTTCCGCCAGCTGTTGATAGAGCTTGCGTTCGTCACGGCTGAGGTCGCGCGGCGTCACGACGTGCAAGGTGATGAAGATGTCTCCTCGTCCGCGGCGGTTCAGGTTCGGAACTGCCCTGCCCTTCACTTTGATCACCGTTCCCGATTCCGTGCCGGGCTCGATCTTCACGTGTTCGGGCTCATCCAGCCCTTCGACCTCCAGCTCGGCGCCGAGCGTGGCTTGGGTCACCGAGATGTCCAGAACCGTGAACAGATCCTGCCCGCGCCGCTCGAACGTTTCGGAGGGCTCGACCCGCAGCACCACGTAGAGATCGCCCGACGGACCGCCCGATGTGCCTGCGTTTCCGGCGCCGCCCACGCGAAGCTCCATCCCGTCGGACACTCCGGCGGGGATGTCCACGGTCACCGTCCCCGGCTCTTGCTTCCGACCCCGGCCGATACAGGACGAACACCGGCTGGTGATGTGCTGGCCCGTTCCTTCGCACGTCGCACAGGGCGCAGCCGTCATGAGCGTGCCGAACACACTGCGGCGCAGCTGCTCCACCTGACCGCTGCCACCGCACGTTCCGCACGTCGACGGCGCGGTGCCCGGCTCCGCGCCGTTGCCCATGCATCGCTCGCAGGCGGCCAACCGTTCGAGGTTCAGATCCTGCCTCACGCCGAAGGCTCCTTCGTGGAACGTCAGCTGCGTGGCGATCCGGAGGTCCTCCCCTCGATGCGAGCGGCTGCGGGGGGACCCGCGGCGCCGCCCGCCCCCTCCGAAGAACATGTCGAAGATGTCCTGGATGTCGGTGAACGGCTGGCCCTGGGGCCCGGACGCGCCGAACGCATCGTACCGGGCACGCTTCTGCGGATCGGACAAGATCTCATAGGCGCCGGCCGCCTCTTTGAATCGCTCCTCCGCCTCAGGATCGGCATTCACATCCGGATGGTGTTCTCTCGCCAGGGCTCGATAGGCCTTCCGGATATCGTCGGCACTGGCATCACGGGCAACACCCAGCACATCGTAGAGATCCTTGGCAGGCGGCATGGCTACTGGTCGAGCTCCGTCGCGAGCTCGCTGAGCCGCTTCGCCACCGCTCGAACGCTCGCCATCGCGCTCACGTAGTCCATCCGCGTGGGGCCGACCACGCCGATGGTCCCGATGGTGGTTTCACCCGACCTGAACGGTGCCGCCACGATCGAGGCATCGAGGTCTCCGGTGGTCGGGTGTTCGCCGCCGATCGTGACCGACAGAGCGTTCCCGGGCGCGGTGACGTCGCTCAACACCTGGAGCATCTCCTGTTCATGTTCGAGCGTCTCGAAGAGGCGGCGGAGCGTCTCGCGGCGCCATGCCTGTGCCTCGTCGGCGAGGTTCGCCACTCCCCCGAACACCATGTGTGCGTGCCGATCTCCTTGCTGAGCGGTTCGAAGTGTTTCCGCCACATGCAGCATGAGCTCGTGCTCGTCTGCCGGTCCTTCCGCCGCCATCTGGAGGAGGCGCGCCTGCGCCTGGGCATACGTGAGTCCGCGCAGGCCCGCGAGCCTGTCCTCCGCTCTCGCGAACGTGGACGGGACCGCGCCGTCCGGCCGGTCCAGCACGCGCTTGTCAACGCGGCCGTGTTGTCCCACGGCCAGAACCATGACCGACGGCCCCATGTCGATGACCTCGAGCCGCACGACCGGCTCCTCGGAGGCGTTGGGCGGCACCGCCAAACCCGCGTACCGCGTGAGTCGGCTGAGCAGTTGGACCGACCCCTTCAGCACCTCCTCCAGGTCCAAGATCGCTTCGGCGTAGTGCGAAGCGATGGCCCGGCGCTGTGCGTCCTTCAGCCCGCCGCCCGCGGGCAGCGAATCCACATAGAACCGGTATCCGGTGTCGGTCGGGATTCGCCCGGCGCTTGTGTGCGGATGCTTGAGGTAGCCGAGTTCCTCCAGGGCCGCCAATTCGTTGCGGATGGTGGCGCTGGAGACCCCGAGGCCGGCGTGTTCGGCGATCGTCTCCGAGCCTACCGGCTCGCCCGAACGCACGTACTCCTCCACCACCGCGCGGAGCACCGCTCCTTTGCGAGGACCGAGTTGTGGCTGTTGTTCCGCCATCGCTCCATGCTACTAGCGCTCCCAAGGTGGGAGTGCTAACCGGCCAACCGGCGATGCGGGACCATGGCTCAGGAGCCGGCGAGCGCCAGGACGAGCTCATTTAGCAGAAGCATCCCGCGCTCGGTCGGGACCAGATTGCCGAAGTCCTCTTCGAGGAGCCCACTGGCCAGGAACGGGAGCGCACGGTCGTCGTCGATCCAACTGGCCGGGATCCCTTCGAGGGTACGGAGGCGCAGGAACACCTCTTCGAGATACGCGTCCTGGGGCTCGAGCGATTCGCTGCCACCGATCGGGAGTTCGCCGCGTTCCACGGTGCTCATGTACTCCTCGGGCGGCCTGACGTTCCACCAGCGTGCGTTGTCGCGGTAGCTGTGTGCGCCGGCTCCGAGTCCGAGATACGGGCGGCGTTCCCAATAGCCGAGGTTGTGGCGGCATTCATACCCCGGCTTCGCCCAGTTGCTGACTTCGTAGTGCGCGTAGCCGGCGCCACGAAGGAGTTCGCACGCCGCCACGAACATGTCGGCCTGCAGATCGGGATCGGGCTCCGGCGTCTCACCGGACGCGATCCGGCGGCCGAGCGGGGTGGCAGGCTCGACCGTCAAGGCGTAGGCACTGATGTGCTCGGGCGAGAGGGCGATGGTCTCCCACAGGGTTCGTTCCCATGACTCCGCGCTCTCGCCGTCGGCGCCGTAGATGAGGTCCAGGTTCACGTTCATATAGCCCGCATCGCGCGCCGCCCCGAATGCCCGGCGAACGCTGTCGGGGGTGTGCACGCGTTCCAGCTGGCGGAGGACCGATGGGTCGAACGATTGGGCCCCCATGCTCAGCCGCCCGAACCCAGCGGTCAGGAGCGCCTCGAGCGAGGCCTCATCGACGGTGTCGGGGTTGGCCTCGGTGGTGATCTCCGCGGCCGGATCCACCGAGAAGCGATCCTGGATGTGGACGAGCAGCGACCGCAGATCGGCCGGCGCCATGGTGGTGGGTGTGCCGCCGCCCAGGAAGACGCTGACCACGTGTTCCCCCGCCCACGCGGGGGCCGCGAGCGACGCTTCGGCCAGGACAGAATGCAGGTACCGCGGCATGAGGTGATCCATCCCGGCGTAGGCATTGAAGTCGCAGTAGCCGCAGCGCGTCAGGCAGAACGGCACGTGGACGTAGATGCCCGCATCCGTCACTTCTTCTCCTTCTTGGCGCCCTCGTCGATGCGCAGCGCGGCGATGAACGCCTCCTGCGGCACATCGACCTTCCCGACCCGGCGCATCCGCGCCTTCCCCTTCTTCTGGGTCTCCAGGAGCTTCCGCTTGCGCGTGATGTCGCCCCCGTAACACTTGGCCAGGACGTCCTTGCGCTTTGCCTTCACCGTCTCGCGCGCGATGACGTGAGATCCGATCGCCGCCTGGATGGCGACATCGAAGAGCTGCCTGGGGATCAACACCTTCAGGCGTTCAACCATCTGCTTGCCGTAGGGGTAGGCCTTCGTCCGGTGGACGACGCTGCTGAACGCATCCACCGGGTCGCCGTGCAGCAGCACGTCCACCCGAACCAGATCGGATTCCTGGTGGCCCCAGGGTTCGTAGTCCAGGCTCGCGTAACCCTTCGTTCGCGACTTCAGCTGGTCGAAGAAGTCGAAGACGATCTCGGCCAGCGGCAGGACGTAATGGATCTCCATCCTCGTCGGGGTGAGGTAGCTCATGTCGACCATCTCGCCCCGCCGCGTCTGGCAGAGCTCCATCACCGCTCCCAGGTAGTCGGCCGGGGTGAGCATCGTGGCGAACACCACCGGCTCCTCGATCTTGTCGAACGTCCCGGGCGCCGGCATCTCCGCCGGGTTGTGCACGACCTCGACGTCGTTGCCGCGGTAGAGGCGGAACTCGACGTTCGGCGCGGTTGCGATGAGCTCCAGGCGGAACTCACGTTCCAACCGCTCCTTCACGATGTCCATGTGCAGGAGACCCAGGAACCCGCACCGGAACCCGAACCCAAGGGCCGTCGAGGTCTCCGGCTCGTAGTGAAGAGCCGCGTCTGAGAGTTTGAGCCGGTCGAGCGCCTCGCGCAGATCCGAGTAATCACCGCCTTCGGCTGGGAACAGGCCCGACCACACCATGGGCTTCGGCTCCCGATACCCGGGAAGGGGTTCGGTGGCTGCGTTCTTGCCGGCGAGCGTGATGGTGTCACCGACCTTGGCCAGGTGGACATCCTTCAGGCCGGTGATGAGGTAGCCGACCTCACCCGGGCCCAGCTTGTCGATCGGCGTGGCCTCGGGTGACATCACGCCCGTCTCCTCGGCCTCGGACTCTACTCCGGCGGCCATCAGACGAACGCGAGCGTTGGAGGAGAGTTCTCCTTCCTTGATCCGAACGTAGGTGACGACGCCGCGGAACGGGTCGAACATCGAGTCGAAGATGAGCGCCCTGAGCGGCGCGTGCGGGTCGCCGGCGGGAGGTGGCACGCGTTCGATGATGGCGGCGAGCAGCTCGGGCACCCCATCGCCGGACTTCGCGGAGATGCGCAGGATGTCGGTGGGCTCGCAGTTCAGGAGGGCGGCCAGCTCCTCCGCACGCTGGTCGGGCTCGGCGGCCGGCAGATCGATCTTGTTGATGGCCGGGACGATGACCAGGCCGGCGTCTCGCGCCAGGTGGTAGTTCGCAAGGGTCTGGGCTTCCAGACCTTGGGCCGCATCGACCAGGAGCACCGCGCCCTCACAGGCCTCGAGCGACCGCGACACCTCGTAGGTGAAGTCCACGTGCCCGGGGGTATCGATGAGGTTCAGCTCGAAGCCTTCGTGGGCCAGACGAACGGCCTGCGCCTTTATCGTGATGCCGCGTTCGCGCTCCAGATCCATCTTGTCCAGGTATTGAGCCCGCATGTTGCGATCCTCGACGGTGTGGGTGATCTCCAGCAGGCGATCGGCCAATGTGGATTTCCCGTGGTCGATGTGCGCCACGATGCAGAAGTTCCGGATGTGGGAGGTGTCGGTGCTCACGAAGCTCCATGGTACGGGGCGGCAACGCTACCCCGACCGCCCCGGCGACCGCGGGCGGCCCACGTTGCCGCTGGTAAACTCCCCCACTCATGGCGAACATCAAGTCTCAGATCAAACGGGATCGGCAGAACAAGAAGCTCCACGACCGCAATGCGTCCGTGAAGAGCGAGCTGAAGACCACCCAGAAGAAGGTCCTGGCCGCGGTGGCCGAAGGCGATGCCGAGGCAGCCCAGATGCGCGCCCGTCGGGCAGCCAAGGAACTGGACAAGGCCGCGAGCAAGGGCATCCTTCACAAGAAGACGGCGGCCCGCCGCAAGAGCCGGCTCGTCAAGGCCGCCAACAAGACCGCGGCTCCCTAGCCCGACTCCCCTCCCCGCCGCAACCGTCGACCCCGCCCCAGGCGGGGTTCTTTCATTCAGGAACCGGAGGCGATGGCCGTGATGAGCACCGGCATGATGACGTCCCCCGTGCCGCCGGACTTGAGCGCGCGATCGGCTTCGGTGATCCGTTCGTGGAGCCTCACGAGATCTGACATGGAGAAGTTCCTGGCCTGCTGCTGATACCGGCGCGCCTGCCAATCGAACCGCAATCCAGCAGCCTTCGCGACCTGTGCGGGCGAGGTGCGTTCCGGCAGGGCGCGGACGCGCATGAGGTCGCGCAGCCTGCTGGCCACACCCCCCAGGACCTTCAGCGGGTCATCGCGGCCCTCCTCGATGGAGCGCCACGAACGGATGGCGCCGGGCAGGTCCTTGCCGAACGCCTTGTCGCAGAGATCCCACACCTTCTGTTCACCGAGGCCGCGGAACTGACGCGCGACGGTCTGCGGGGTGATCTTCTCCCCGGCGAACGCCGCACCCAGCTGCTCCAGCGCGGCGGCCAGCGAGCCCGGGTCCTCGCCGAGCGTCTCGACGAGCGTTCGGGCGGCGGCCGGGGCCAGGTCCAACCCCTGATCGCCCGCCCGGCGCAGGATCCAGGGTTCCAACTCCTTCCGGCCCACCTGGACGGGGCGAACCTCACCGACCGGCTCGACGATCTTGAGGAGCGCCGCCGGCGGCTTCCCGCGGTCGGCCACCTGGCAGCAGATGATCAACGGCGCCCCAGGATCGGGCGAACCAAGGTAGGCGGCCAACTCCCCCACCGCGTCCTTCGCCAGGGATCGCGCGCCGGTGATGAGGAGCGCCCGGGGTTCCCCGAACAGGGACGGCGTGGCAAGGTCCTGCAGCTCGCCGCCCTGCCAGTCGGCCGCCTCGACCTCCGTGGGTCGAAGATCACCGAGGACACGGAACGCCTCCTCGCGCAGGAGGAACTGATCTTCTCCCCACAGAAGGAGCACGGAAGGTACGGGCGTGGTCATGTCCGCGATCCTACCGAGATCGCCCGACATCAGCGATCGGCGGTGATGGTGGGCCCACGGGGTCCGAACAGCACGACGATGTCACCGTGCTGGTCGGTTCGCCACACCTGGGCCCCCGTGGCTTGGATGGCCGCGATGGTGGACGGCACCGGATGGCCATAGGTGTTCGGACCGACCGAGATGACCGCGATCTTCGGGGCCACCGCCTGGAAGAACTCGGGCAGGCTGGTTGCTGCTCCGTGATGCGGCACCTTCAATAGCTCGGCGCCCAGCGGGGCCCCTTCGTCCAGGAGCTGCTGTTGCGCCGGCTGCTCTGGCTCGCCGCCCAGGAGCACGGTGTCCTGGTGGAACGTCAGGAGGACAACGAGTGAGTCATTGTTGGGATCGGAGTTAGTGTTGACCCAACAGCGATCTGGCGAGAGCACGTCCAGCCGGACGTCCCCTACGGTGAAGGTGTCGCCGCGGCGTGGGTAGCGAACCGGCACGTGCTCATCGTTGATCGCCGTGTCCAGGTTCGCCTGGATCGACGAGGTGGCTGGGCACCCTGGTTCGAGCACGAGGGCCACAGGGAAGCGGGCCAGGACCACGGGCAGCCCGATGATGTGATCCGCGTGGGGGTGCGTCGCGATCACCATGTCCAGCCGCTTCACGCCCTGGGCGGCGAGATCGGTGGCCACGAGCTGCGGATCCGGGCCTCCGTCCACGAGGATGTGGGCTCCGGCCGGCGTGCTCACGAGAGCGGCATCGCCCTGCCCAACGTCGAAGAACCGCACGCTGAGTCCGCTGGGCGGACCGGCGGTGAGCGCCGTGCTCCACACGAGCATCGGGAACATCGCGATGGCGGCAATCACGGCCGCGCGCGGCGGGCGCCATCTGGTTCGCACCCACCAGGTGATGCCGACGAATACGGCCGCCCCGGCGATGAGCACACCCGGACCCCCGCCCGACGTGAGGTGGCTCACCGGCGCCTTCGCGAGGCGGTTCGCCACGCCTTCGAGCCATCGAAGCGGGAGGAGGGCGAGCCCGGCCAGGACCCTTCCGGCCGGATACCACGCGAGCCCGATCACGGCCGCCATCAGACCGAGCAGCAGCGCCGGTGACACCGCCGGGAACGCCGCGAGGTTCGCCGGGATGGTGACGAGCGGGACCTCGTGGAAGTGGAAGAGCAGGACGGGCGTCACTCCGAGCTGGGCCGCGAGGGACGCCCCGAGAGCGAGCGCGGCAACCCTGGGGAAGGCACGGCGGAGCCGTTCCGCGAGCGGCGTGCCCAGGGCGACCATCCCCGCCGTCGCGGCGACGGACAGCTGGAACCCGATCGACCACACCAGCCATGGGTCGAGGACCAAGAGGACGAGCACCGCCCCGGAGAGCAACGTGGCCGTGCTCCGGGGTTTCCCCATCAGGATGCCGAAGAGGCCGAGCGTGGCCATGACACCGGCTCGCATCACGGACGGCTCCGCGCCGGTGAGCAGGACGAAGCACCCGACCGTGGCCAGCGCGAGGCCGAACCGGGGCCACCGCGTCAGACGGAGCAGGCCCCCGAGGGCCAGGATGGGCGCCAGGATCATGGCGACGTTCTCGCCCGAGACGACCAGCAGATGCCCGAGCCCCGTGGCCTGGAAGTCTCGGGCCAGCCCGGGATCAAGATGCGAGGCGTCGCCGAGCGCGAGCCCGAGCAGCAACCCGGCCTCGGGTTGGGGGAACAGGCGGAGGATGGAACCCGCCGCGAACCGGCGGAACCCCTGCGTTGCCCTGACCACGGGGTTCGGCGCCGGTCCGAGCCGTTCGAAGCTATCGAGGTTGAGCTCGGCGACGATGCCCCGATGCCGGAGCGAGACGGCGAACCCAGGATCGCCGGGATGGGCAAGCACCCCAACCAGCCGAACCTGGTCGCCCCGCACCGCAGCAGGTGGGGGCCCTTGGCCGTTGATCCAGAGCGTCTCGCGGACATCGGCGGCGCCCAAGGGCCACTGCACCATCGACAGGTCGACCACCCCGTGCCACCCGAACGATCCAGCCGCAGGGTCTTCCCGAAGGGTTCCCACGGCGGTGATCCGGGCCTCGCCCAACCGCGCGATGACGGAGGCGTCGAGCCGGGCTTGCCCCAGCGCCGCCCACGCAGCGCCGAGGCTGCAGATGCCGGCGCACGCCAGGATCAGGGCGGCACCCGCCGCCCCCGGACGGATCCGGCGCATCGGGGCGACGGCGGCGACCGCGGCAGCATCCGGGCGCGCGATGCCCGCCTCGGCGAGCCGGTCACGGTCCTCAGAAGGCGGAGCGGCAAGGAGGGAACCCAAGAGCGCCGCAGCACCGAACAGTGCCGCCGCCCAAGCGGGTAAACCCGAAGGGCGCACGTCCCAAAGCAGGATCCCCACCCAGAAGGCACCCGCCGCCCCCGGCAACAACCATGCGGTCACACGGTGACCTGTGGCCTCAAGGCCTCCAACGTTGCAGGGCCGATCCCGCTCACGTCCTGGAGCTGATCGACGGAGGTGAAGGGCCCATGGTCCGTCCGGTATTGCACGATGGCCGCCCCGAGTACGGGGCCGACCCCGGTCAGCGTTTCGAGTTCGGGCTCGGTGGCGGTGTTGATATTCACGAGTGCCCCTCCGGCTACTCCGGGCGACGCGCCGGCAACCGGGATCCCCAGCGTGCCGCCTTCCTTCGAGACGATGATCTGCGACCCGTCGACGAGGAGCGCCGCGAGGTTCAGCGCGGACAGGTCGGCGTTCGACTTCGCGCCACCGGCCCTCTTGACCGCGTCGATCACGCGGGAGCCCGCTGGGAACTCGAACACGCCGGGGTGACGCACCCACCCGGACACGTCGACGACCAGGGCCGCGCCGCTTGGCGACGGCGATCCGCCAACGGGGGCCCCGGACGCGACGAGCGGCGAGGCGCTGGGAACCGAAGGTGACGAGGCTGCCGGCGAAGGACCGGAGACGTTCACCGAGCGCGGGAGCGACCGCGAGTACCAGAGGCCGACGCCGACGAGCGTGAGTGCCACCACGACGATGAGCCCCGCGAGTTCGCCTCGCGAGAGCGAGTCCAATCGTTCCTTGAGTGCCATGCCGCGACGCTACGCGGCGACGCCCCGGTCTTCAGTGACGCACGTCACGCGCGACCGTGCTAGCCGCGCGTCACCAGGTTCACGAGCTTGGGAGCCCGCACGATCTCCTTCACAACCTCACGCCCATCCACGGCCCGCCGCGCGTTCTCGCTTGCCTTCGCCGCGGCCAACGCGTCCGCCTCGCTGATGGTCGCGGCAACCTCGATGCGGTCCCGCACCCGGCCGTCGACCTGCACTATCAGCTGGACCGTGTCCTCCACGACCAGGGCCGGGTCGAACTCGGGCCATGGCCCGTCGGCCACGCTCCCCGGTTCGCCCAGGTCCACGCGCCAGAGTTCCTCGGCGATGAACGGGGCGAACGGCGCCAGCATCAGCGTCAGGGACCGCGCGGCCGACCTGGCCCCCGCGCCACCGTCCAGCGCCGCGCGCGTCTCGTTGGTCAAGACCTGGAGCTTGGAGATCGCGGTGTTGAAGCGGAAGCGTTCCAGGTCCTCGGTTACGCCCTTGATGGTGCGGTTGGTGAGCCGCACCAGCGCATCAGGCTCCGGCGCGTCCCCGCGCTCGACCGCGTCCCCTACGGCAGTGAACACGCGGCTGAGCCACGAATGCACCCCGGGCCGCCGATCCGGATCCTCGCCCGCGATGAGCTTCCAGTCGATGTCGTCCTCGAACGGTCCGGCGAACAGCATGATCAGCCGCACCGAGTCCGCTCCCCACCGTTGCACGATGGGCATCGGCTCGACGATGTTGCCCTTCGACTTCGACATGGACGCGCCACCGTAGATGACCTGGCCTTGATTCATCACCCTTGGGAAAGGCTCGGTGAACGGCACCATGCCCATGTCGTAGAGCACCTTCGTGACGAAGCGCGAGTAGAGCAGATGCAGGATCGCGTGCTCGACCCCGCCGGTGTACTGGCCCACCGGCATCCACGCGGCCACCGCCGCCGGATCGAACGGCCCGTCCAGGTACCCGGGCGAGCAGTAACGCAGGTAGTACCAGCTGCTGTCGACGAACGTGTCCATGGTGTCGGTGTCACGCTCGGCCTCGCCGCCGCATGTGGGACAGGTAACGCGCTTCCACGAGGGGTGCCGCGCCAGCGGGGAGTCACCCCCCGGCTGGAAATCGACGTCGGCCGGGAGTTCGACCGGAAGATCCGACTCGGGCACTGCGACCTCTCCGCACGCGGGACAGTGGATGATCGGGATGGGCGGGCCCCAATAGCGCTGGCGACTGATGAGCCAGTCGCGCAGACGGTAGTTCACGGTGCCTTCGCCGCGGCCTTCGGCCTCGAGCCACTCGACCACCGCGGCGATCGACGCCGGCGTCTCCTGCCCGTCGAAGTGGCCGGAGTTCACCATGACGCCCTCGCCGGCGAAGGCCTCGGTCATCGTGTCACCATCCAAGGGGTCCGCATCGCGGGGCTGGATCACCACGCGAACCGGCACCTCGTGCGTCCGCGCGAACGCGAAGTCCCGTTCGTCGTGGCCGGGGACGGCCATGATGGCGCCCGTCCCGTACTCCATGAGGACGTAGGGCGCCGCATAGCAAGGGATCTCCTCGCCGCTCACGGGGTTCACCGCGTGGACGCCGAGGAACACGCCCTCCTTCGTGTCGGCCGCCTCTCGGGAGTTCAGCGACGTCGCCCTAGCCTGGTCCACCAGCACCGAGACCTCGTCCCAGGTACCGCCCAGTTCGGCGAGCCTGCGGACAGCCGGGTGCTCGACCGAGAAGACGAAGAACGTGACGCCCCAGAGCGTGTCGGGGCGCGTGGTGAAGACCGGGATCTCCTCGCCGGTCTCCTTGATCGCGAATGTGACCTCGGCACCCTGGCTCCGGCCGATCCAGTTGCGCTGCATCGTGAGGACGCGCTCAGGCCAGTCGATAAGTTCGGCCTCGTCGTCGAGGAGGCGCTGCGTGTAGTCGGTGATCCGCAGGAACCACTGGGTCAGGTCGCGGCGCTCGACCACCGCGCCGCAGCGCTCGCACGCACCCTGCTTCACCTGTTCGTTGGCGAGGACGGTGGCGTCGTTCGGGCACCAATTGACCGCCGACTTCTTCCGATAGGCCAGACCACGCTCGAAGAACTTCGTGAAGAGCCACTGCGTCCACCGGTAGTAGCTGGGGTCACATGTGTTCAGCTGCCGTGACCAGTCGAACGACATGCCCATCCGCTTGAAACTCGCAGCCTGCTGTTCGATGTTGGCGTAGGTCCACTCGGCGGGGGCGATGCCGCGCTTGATCGCCGCGTTCTCCGCGGGAAGACCGAACGCATCCCATCCGATGGGGTGCAGGACGTTGTGGCCCTGCATCGCCTTGAACCGGGCGACGGCGTCGCCGCCGCTGAACGCCTCCGCATGGCCCATGTGCAGATCCCCGGAGGGATAGGGGAACATGTCCAGCGCGTAGAACTTGGGGCGGGTATCCCCGGGGTCCTCGGAGGCGCGGAACCGCCCCTCGGCATCCCAAGCGGCCACCCACTTCGGTTCGATCTCTGAAGCGTCGTACCTGCGCATCCGCAGATGGTAACGAACGGCAGACGCCGGAAGAACCACCACCGCTCAGGCGGGTGGGAGCAGACCCCCGACGCGCGCGGCCAACGCGGGGATCTCCCCGGCCGGTACCGGCCGCGCGAACAGGAACCCCTGCGCCAGCCGGCAGCCGTTCGCGCGGAGGAATTCGAGTTCACCGGGGGTTTCGATGCCTTCGGCCAGCGGGGTCATGCCGAGGCCCTGGGCCAGCTGGATCATGGCGCGAACCATGCTCGCCAGATCTCGGTCCTTGTGGACGTCCCTGATGAACGACCGGTCGATCTTCAGGATGTCTACCGGCAGGTGCTTGAGCCGGGCGAGCGAGGAGTACCCGGTCCCGAAGTCGTCGATCGCTAGCGTGAGTCCCCAGGCGTGGAGTTCGGACAGGATCCTCTGGGTGCGATCGGGGTCGGCCATGGCGGTCGATTCCGTGATCTCCACCGTGATGTTGTGCGGATCCGTGCCGGCGTCGGCGAGCTTGGCCAGCACCTTCTCTGCCAGGTACGGCGACCACAGCTGGCGCGGCGAGAGGTTGAACGCTACGTTCAGCTCGAGGCCGGCCGCGGCCCATTCGCCGCGCTGGCGTGCCATCTCGTCGATCACCCAATCGCCGATGGCCTCGATGAGCCCCATCTCCTCTGCCAGCGGGATGAACTCCCCCGGGGGGACGATGCCCCCGTTGGGATCCTGCCAGCGGATGAGCGCTTCCACGCTCTCCATCCGGCCGTCGCCCAGATCGATGATGGGTTGGTAGTGCAGCACCCAGTGCTGCTGGTCCACCGCCCGGCGAAGGCGAGAGGTCAGCGAAAGCTTCTGCGCGGGATCATCGTCCGATGCGCTGTAGACGACGTAGCCGCCGGGCTCGTAGCGCTTCGACTGGTACATCGCCGTGTCGGCGTTCTTCAACAGTCCCTCGCCGTCCAGCGCATCCTGCGGGAACAGGCTGATCCCCACAGATCCCGACGCGTAGAACTCGATCCCACCCAGTTCGAACGGCTCTCGGAGAGCCTCGTGCACACGGCTCGCCACCGACTCAGCGATGAGCATGGCCGCATCGGTTCCCGGGATGACGCCGGCTCCACGCTCGAGATCCGAAAGGAGCATGAGGAACTCATCGCCGCCCTGGCGGGCCACCAGGTCCGTCTCCCGCGTGCAGACCTCCAGGCGCGTTGCCAGCTGCTGGAGGAGCAGGTCCCCCGCCGAGTGGCCGAGCGAGTCGTTGACCAACTTGAAGTTATCCAGATCCAGGTAAAGCACGCCGACGCCCAGGTCGTGCCGGCGGGCGCGCGCCAATGAGAGCTCCAGGGTCTCCTCGAAGTACGCGCGGTTCGGAAGCCCGGTGAGCTTGTCGTGATACGCGAGGTACTTGATCTCCTCCTCTGCCTTCTTCCGGTCGGTGATATCGAACATGACGCCCTGCACCAACCATGGTTCGCCTTGCTCGTTCTTGATGGGGAAGGCCTGGTCCAATATCCAGCGAACCGAACCGTCCTCGTGGATCATCCGGTACTCGAAGCTGAGCGAGCTGTGGGTCCTGGATGCCTCCTGGTACTGATCCCACGCCTTGTCGATGTCGTCCGGGTGCACGTGATGTCGCCAGGCGTACGGGTCGGTCAGGTAGTGCTCTTGCGTGATGCCGAGCAATGTCGTGATGTGCGGGCTCACGTACACGGAGAGATCGTTCTCATCCACGGGGTCCAGGTAGACGACGGCCGGGATCTGCTCGACCAGCGTGCGGTACTTCGCCTCGGCCTCGTAGCGGGCCTCCCGCCCCTGCTGGAGATCGGACGCGTCTCGCAGCGTGACCACGAGGAACCGCTCGGTCCCCTCGATGGCGCCGAGATGCACCTCCACGGGAATATCCGTTCCGGCGGACGTGTGGCAGGGCGCCTCGAACCGCGCGCCTCCGTCTGCGGCCCCAAGCCCTTCGGGCAGCAAGGTCTCCACCGCCGAACCCAGCAGCGCCTCCGGGGAGTACCCGGTCAGTTCCTGCAGCCGGTGGTTGGCGAAGAGGATCTTGCCGTCGGCGGCGGTGACCACCAGGCATTCGGGAGTTGCCTCCAACAGCGAGCCCGGCTCGATGAGGCTTGCCAAGCGCGCGGCGGCGGCGTCCGATGCAGCGGCTGAGGTTCGTGCCTTCGTGGTCATTCCCTGATCGCCCTTCGATGGCTACTGGCCCTTCGGTGGCTACTGAAGGACATCGTCCGGAGGGAGCCCATCCCTTAGCGAAAGACCTACCCAGGTTCGAGTAATCCAACGGCATGAGGCCGGTTCAGGCGCTCGGGGCCATCTCCGTCATGCCCCACGGGCTCCCGTACTCCTTCATGAGGTTCATGAATGGGACCGCGTCGAACGCCTCCGGCCCCAGGACCCCGGTCCCCTGCCACGCCCCGGTAGCAAGTAGCTCGAGGCCGATGACCGGGTTCAACGCGGTCTGCCAGGTGACCGCTTGAGCGCCGTCCTTTGCCCAGGTCTCCTCGGTGTCGACCACGTGATAGAGATAGACCTCCCGGGGGTTCCCATCTGTGCCGGTTCCCTTCACCCAGGTTCCGGCGCAGGTCTTGCCGGTCATCTCCTCCCCGAGGAACGCCGGGTCTGGAAGACAGGCAGCGACCACATCCCGCGGGCTCACCTCCACGCCGCGAACGTTCACCTTCGGCACCAGGTCGAGCCCCAGCTTGTGGATCGTCTCCAACACCTGGATGAACTCGTCGCCCAGGCCGTACTTGAACGTGACCCGGTTGCAGTCGATCACCCGCGGGACCAGGAGCACCTCCTCATGCTCGACGTTGACGCACTCCACCTGCCCGATGCCTTCGGGGAACGTGAACTGCTCCGGCTCGGAGAACGGCGGGGTGGTGAACCAGCCGCGTTCCTTCTCCCAGATGACCGGCGGGTTCAGGCATTCCTCGATGGTGGTCCAGATGCTGAACGTGGGAGCGAAGTCGTACCCCTTGATCACCAGGTCGGCGCCGTCGCGCACCCCGACCTCCTCGATCGCGGAGAACAGGTGGTCCTGGGCATACCGGGCGAACACGTCGGCGGCACCCGGCTCGATCCCCAGTCCGACCAACGCCAGGCGCCCGGCGTCCTTCCACTGCTGCTCCATCGCGAACTGATCGTCACCGAGCTTCTTGCCAACCATCTCGGTGGGCTTGTCGGGGTGGGGCTCGGAGAGCGACATGGCCATGTCCATGTAGTCGACCCCGGCCGCCATCGCGCCGGTGAAGATGGACATGACGAACCGGGGGTCGGCTGCGTTCATGACGTGGGTGATGCCAAGCGCCCGGCACGCCTCGGCCACGCGGACAGGGTCCGAGGCATCGAGCGTGATCGCGCTGAACTTCCCGTTCTGGCCGTAGCGGTCCACAACGCGCTTGCCGCGCGCCGGATCCAGGTCGGCGAACACGATCTGCTCGTAGAAGTCCCGCCGGGCGGCGATGGGGGCGAACGCGGCGCCGACGCCGCCCGAACCTACGACCAAGATCTTCATGGTGGAGTCGCTCCTTAGCGTCACAGACGGGCGCCAGGCGACGCCCTCGCCGATGATACCGGCGGGGGGGCGGACACGCGGTTCACTACCGCTTAGGCTCTCGGTGATGGCGTCCTACCCAGCCCACCGCGAAACCGATGTCGTCCTGCGCGATGGCAGGACTATCCATCTGCGGCCTGCACGGCTCGAGGACCGAACCGCGGTCGAGGACTACCTCTTGGCTCTTTCGCCCGAGTCACGTCGATTGCGCTTCTGGGGGGTGTCGTTGGACATCGGAGAGACGGCACGCGCAGCCGTCGAGATCGACCACCATGACCATGAAACCCTCCTAGCTCTCACCGGTTCGCCAGCGGCGCAGGTGGTCGGTGGAGCCCAGTTCATCGCGACCCCCGACTCCGGATCCGCGGAGGTGGGCGTCAGCGTGGCCGATGACCTCCAGGGACTCGGCTTGGGGTCCCTCCTGATCGCCCACCTTGCGGAGGCGGCGGCCGAACAAGGTATCGCGTGGCTGCGCGCCGACGTGCTCCCGGAGAACCACACGATGCTGAAGGTGTTCCGCGAGACGGGGTTCCCCATCACCATCCGTACACAGCCCGGGGTGGTCCAGGTCGACCTGCCCACCGCCGCCGTCCCCGGTGCGATCGAACAGTACGAGGAACGCGAGCGGCTGGCGGCGGCCAGTGCGGTCCGCGCCTTCCTTCAGCCGGCGTCCATCGCCGTGATCGGCGCCTCTCGCGATGCCTCCTCTATCGGAGGACGTCTGTTCGGGAACCTGCTTGCCGAGCCGTTCGACGGCGTGGTCTACCCCGTCAATCCGAACGCTCCCGCCGTGCAGGGGGTCACCTCGTTCCCGACGGTGCTCGACGTACCCGGGCCGGTGGATCTGGCGTTCGTGGCAGTGCCAGCTGTCCACGTCTCGGAGGTCGCCCGGGCGTGCGCCCAGAAGGGCGTGCGATCGCTGGTGGTGATCTCAGCCGGATTCCGGGAGTCGGGCGGCCAGGGAACGAGCCGTCAAGCCGAACTCGTCGACATCTGCCGCTCGTCCGGGATGCGGCTGATCGGACCGAACTGTATGGGGTTGGTCAACACCGACCCCGACGTCCGTTTGAACGGGACGTTCGCGGGTGTCTCGCCCCGTGACGGACGGATCGCGTTCATGTCGCAATCCGGGGCGCTCGGGATCGCCATCATGAACCTGGCCGAATCGCTCGGGACCGGGTTGTCCTCGTTCGTCTCGATCGGGAACAAGGCCGACATCTCCGGCAATGACCTCCTCAGCTACTGGCAGGACGACGAACGAACCCAGGTCATCCTGCTGTACCTGGAGTCGTTCGGGAACCCGGGGCGGTTCGCCCGGCTCTGCCGCCAGATCGCGCTCACGAAGCCGATCGTAGTGGTCAAGAGCGGTCGCAGCGCGTCGGGCACCCGCGCCGCGGTCTCCCACACCGGGGCGCTCCTGGCCTCATCGGACACCACCGTCGAGGCGCTGTTCCGGCAGAACGGGGTGATCCGCACGGACACGCTGGAGGAGATGTTCGACGTCGCCACCTTGCTGGCGAGCCAGCCGGTCCCCGAGGGCCCTCGGGTGGCCATCGTGACGAACGCGGGTGGTCTCGGCATCCAGTGCGCCGACATGTGTGAGGCGGGCGGTCTGGAGGTTCCCGAGTTCGCGCCGGGAACCGTCGACCGGCTGCGCGCGGTGCTTCCCGCGGAGGCCGGCGTGGGCAACCCCGTCGACATGGTGGCGTCGGCCCGTGGCCAGGACTACGCCGCGACGATCTCTGCGGTGGCCGCCGACCCGAACGTCGACGCGTTGATCGTCATCTACATCCCTCCGTTGGAACACGATGCCCCGGACGTCGCCCGCCACCTGGTCGAGGCGATCGGGGCGATCGACCGGCGCCTCCCGGTCTTGACGTGCTTCATGTCGGCGCGTGGGGTTCCCGACGCGCTGCGGGTGCCTGGGTCTCCTATCCCTTCGTTCGCGTTCCCCGAGCAGGCGGCCATCGCCCTCGCGCACGCCTGGCACCTGGGCCAGTGGCGCGCCCGACCGCGTGGTTCGGTGCCGGTGCTACAGGACGTGCAGCGCGATGAGGCCGCTGGACTCCTGGCCGGTGCGCTCGAACGTGGGGAAGGGTGGCTGCGCCCCGACGAGGTCCGGCGGCTGCTGCGGTGTTACGGGATCGCCGTCGTCGAGGAACGGGAGGCCGGGGATCCAGAGGCTGCGGCGCTGGCCGCCGCCCAGCTGGGCGGACCGGTTGCCCTGAAGATGGCCGGGCCCGTCCACAAGACCGAGGCCGGGGCCGTCCGGCTCGGGCTGGCCGCCAACCAGGTTGCCGAGGAAGCACGTGCCATGGCGTCACGCGTCGGAACGTCCGGGGGCGAGCCGGCCGGGTTCCTGGTCCAGCCGATGGTGGTGGATGCGGCCGAGATGTTGGTCGGCATCGTGGCCGACCCGCAGTTCGGTTCCGTCGTTGCGTGCGGGGCCGGCGGCACCACGGTGGAGCTGGTGAAGGACGTGAAGGTCGGCGTGGCGCCGCTCACCGACGCGGACGCGCGGTCGATGGTCCTGGGTCTTGCTACGTTCCCGCTCCTGGATGGCTTCCGCGGTGCGTCGAAGAAGGACGTTGAAGCCCTGATCGACGTCCTCATCCGGATCTCGACGATGGCCGAGCATCATCCAGCGATCATCGAGATGGACTGCAACCCCGTCATGGTCATGCCACGCGGCGCGGTCGTGGTGGACGCGCGCGTGCGGGTTCGCGCACCGGAGCCGCGCCCGCCGTTCGCCGGCCGGCCCGGCTGAATCAGCGCCCGGCCCCCGTGCGGCGCACCCTGGACTTGCGCGCCTCCTCCAACGCGGTCAGCAGGAACGGCGTCGTCAGCACCAACAGCCAGCCGAGGGCGGGGGGCGGGGCACCTCCCAGCGCCCGGGCTATCGGAGGCACGTAGAGGAAGACGGCCAGCGTCAGCGCTTCCGCCCCAGCCGCGTACAGCAGCAGGCGGTTCCGGAACAGGCCGACGGCCAGGATCGAGCGCCTCTCGCTCCGGCACCCGAACGCGTTCGCCATCTGCATCAGCACGATCGCCGCGAACAGGACCCCACTGAGTATGGCAAGACCCGGTCCGGCGCCGGGGAGCGGATCGCCCCACCCCCGGTGTAACAGCATCGCGCCCGCCACGAAGGCGGCGCCGATCGAGGCCGCTGCCTCGATCGGCCCCAGCCAGGCGAACGCGCGGAACAGGACCCCGCGATCCAGGAGGTGCTCCGATCCGGAGCGCGGAGGCCGCTCCATCGTGCCGGGCCCCGGCCGTTCCGCGCCAAGGGCCAGCGCCGGCAACAGGTCGGTGCCGATGTCCAGCGCCAGGACCTGGAGCACGGATAAGAGCAACGGGATCGCGCCGCCCGACAGCGCCCACAGCACGAACGGCGCAAGTTCGGCCACGTTGTCCGTGAGGTGGTACGTCAGGAAGTGTCGGGTGTTGTCGAACGCGGCGCGGCCCTCCTCGACGGCCTCGACGATGTGCACGAAGTTGTCGTCCAGGAGCACCAGGTCGGCGGCTTCCCTGGCCACATCCGTGCCGGTGATCCCCATCGCGATGCCGACGTCGGCCTGGCGCAGGGCCGGGGCGTCGTTCACGCCGTCGCCCGTCATCGCTACCACGTGGCCGCCCCGTTGCAGGGCAGCCGCGATCCGCAGCTTCTGCTCCGGCTCGATGCGGGAAAGGACGCCCAGCCGCGGATCGGCCAACGCGTCCCGGAGTTCGTCGTCATCCTTGGGGAGCTCGGAGCCCAGCAGCAGCCGGTCCCCTTCGAGCCCCACGGCCCGGGCCACCGATGCCGCCGTGTTGGGGTGATCCCCCGTCACCATCACGACCCGGATGCCGGCGTCGCGGCACTTCCGGATGGCAGAGGGAACTTCCGGTCGGATCGGATCCTCCAGCCCCACCAGGCCGAGGAACGTCATCGACCCCTCCGCCTGCGCGGCCGACATCGGCCGCGCGCCGGCGATCTCCCGCCGCGCCAACGCCAGGACCCGGAAACCCTCGCTCGACAGCTCGTCCACCGTCCGCAGCAGGTCGGCCGCCCGGCGCTCGCCGAGGGCCTCCGTGCTTTCGCCCACGCGTTCGCTCTCGCACGCCCGCAGGACTGATTCTGGGGCGCCCTTCATCAGGACCTCGACCGAGCCGTCCGGCCGGGCGTGGATCGTGCTCATCCGCATCCGCCTGGAATCGAAGGGGAACGTCTTGGTTCGCGGGGTGCGCCGGCCCTCCACGTCGCGCTCGATCGCTCCCTTGCGGGCCAGGACCACCAGCGCGCCCTCGGTGGGATCCCCGATGCATCGCCATCGTCCCTCAGAGGACTCGAGTTCGGTATCACCGCAGAGAGCCGCGACCCGCAGCACCGGCGAGAGCCCGGTTCGTTCCGCGTCCGACAGCGGGCGATCGCCGTCGAAGAGCGAGCCCCCAGGCCCCCACCCCAGGCCCGTCGCTCGAATAACGGTGGATCCCGACACCAGCACCCGAGCCGTCATCTGATTCGTCGTCATGGTGCCGGTCTTGTCCGAGCAGATCACCGTGGTGGCCCCAAGCGTCTCGACCGACTCCGACCTGCGAACCAGTGCCCCTCGATGCGACATCCGCATCGCGCTCATGGCGAGCGCAAGCGTCACCGTGGGAAGCAGCCCTTCTGGAACCAGCGCGACGATGACCCCCACCGCGAACAGGAACCCGTCGCGCGCCGGTGTCCCGAGCGCCGCCGACACCCCGAAGAACACACCCCCGGCGCCGATCGCGAACGCGGCGATGATCTTCACCGTGCGCCGAAGATCGTTCTGCAGCGGCGTGGGGCGGCGCACCACCTCCCCGGTCATGCGAGCGATGCCGCCCAGCATCGTGCTCTCACCGGTTCGCACGACCACAGCCGTTCCGGATCCCGTGACCACGTGCGTCCCGGCAAGGACCAGGTTCTCGGCCCCGGACAGGGGCAAGGGCGCGTCCATGAGCGTCAGAGCCTGGCGGGCAACGGGGATCGATTCCCCCGTCATCGTGGAGGTGTCGACGATGAGCCCATCGCTGGCGATCAACCGGGCATCGGCTGAGACGCGAACACCTTCTCGGAGCAGCACGATGTCACCCGGCACGAGCGTCTCGGCGTCGATGCGGGTGGTTCCGCCGTCTCGCAGGACGGTGGCGATGGTGGGCATGAGCTGCGTGAGCGCCGCCGCAGCCCGGGTAGCGCGCTCCTCCTGGGCGAAGCTGAAGACGCCGTTGATGACGACCACTGCAACGATCGCGACGGCGAGTTGCGGCATACCCCCCACGAACGCGAGCACCGCCGCCACCCACAACATGACGGCGAAGAAGTGTGTGAGCTGCTTCGCAAGCTTCGCGATCAGACTCGGGCCCCGGGACTTGGGAAGACGGTTCGGCCCTGCGACGCGCAGGAGCCCGGCCGCTTCCTCGGACGACAGGCCATCAGGCCGGGCACGGAGACGCTGAAGCAGCGCTCCGGGCTCCATCGTGGCGGCAGCGGAGAGCGACACCCCTTCGTCGCGGCCTGCGAGCCCTGCGTTCATGGACCACCTCCTTCGCGCATCTGTTTCGAGCGTAGGGCCCGCACGCGCCCGTGGCGGCCACCGGGGGCCCCTCCCCACCGGGACCTTCGGACGCACACTGACATACGCGGGTCCTGTACGTTCGGGGGCGGCATGTCGGAGCGGGAAGCGATCATCCGGGTCCAGCACCTGACGAAGCGCTATGGCGGTTCGCGGGGCGTCGAGGACCTCACGTTCGACGTCGGTCCCGGCGAGGCGTTCGGCTTCCTCGGACCCAACGGCGCCGGCAAGACCACCACCATCCGCCTGCTGCTGGACTTCATCCGCCCCACCTCGGGCACGGCGCGCCTCTTCGGCATGGACCCCCGTAGGGAAGGCGTCCAGGTGCACCGGCGCGTCGGCTACCTTCCGGGCGAACTCGCCCTTTACGAACGGATGACGGGCGAGGCGTACCTGCGCGCCTTCGCCGATCTCCGGGGCGGGGTGGGCGTTGCTCGTATCAACGAGCTGGCCGAGCGACTGGACCTGGATCCCTCCAGGAAGATCCACGACCTCTCGCACGGCAACAAGCAGAAGATCGGGCTCGTGCAGGCGTTCATGCACGAGCCCGAGCTGTTGATCCTGGATGAGCCGACGCAAGGACTCGACCCACTGGTACAGCAGACCTTCTACGGGATGGTTCAGGACGAGCAGCGCGAACGAGGCGCCGCGATCTTCCTGAGTTCGCATGTGATGCCGGAGGTGGAACGCGTCTGCGACCGCGTCGCGATCATCCGGGAAGGCCGCCTTGCCACCGTTGCCGACATCGGCGAACTGAAGGCAAAGGTCCTTCGCCGGATCGAGTTCCATTTCTCCGAGCCGGTGCTGGGTTCATCGTTCGAACATCTGCCGGGCGTCAAGGATGTGTCCGTTCACGGCGACACCGTGCTGCTCAGCGTCGAAGGGACGGTCGACGGGGTGATCAAGGAGGCGGCGCGGCACCAGGTGGTTTCGCTGGAAACCCGCGAACCCAGTCTCGAGGAAGCGTTCCTGGCCTTCTACCGAACCGGAGCCGACCGATGAGTGCGCTCCTGCGCAAGACCGTGCGCGATCAGCAGCGGGGGGTCCTCGCCTGGGCGATCGGCTTTGCCGGCGTCGCGGCGATGTACTCGGCGTTCTATCCGAGCGTGCTACGCAGCGCCGGGGCGCTGCAGCGCTACCTGGCCAACCTTCCGGAGGCCTTCCGGAACTTGATCGGGACCGACTTCACCACCCCGGCCGGCTACCTGAGAACCGAAACGTTCAGCATCCTTGGACCGGTTCTGTTCCTGGTCTTCGCGATCGGTGCCGGCTCGCGGGCGATCGCCGGCGAGGAAGAGACCAGGACGCTCGATCTGCTGCTGTCGACACCGGTCCGGCGGCGCGATGTCCTGTTCGACAAGTGGGTCGCGATGGCGGCCGCGGCGATGTGCTTGACCGCCGTGCTCGGCCTCACGATCGTCGTCGTGGGTCCCGTGTTCAAGCTGCGGATCGCCATCGCCGACGTGGCGTCGGCCTGTCTCATGCTCTACCTGCTGGGGATGGCGTTCGGGACGGTCGCGCTGGCCCTCGGGTGTTTCACGGGCCGGCGCGGCCTAGCCAACGGCGTCACCGGCGCGGCCGCGACGATCACCTATGTCGTCAACGCGCTGGCCCCCTCCGTAAAGGTGCTCTCTCACCTGCGTCCCCTCTCCCCTTTCCGCTGGTACCTGGAACCCGACCCGTTGGTGGTGGGGATCACAGCCGCGAACGTCGCCGTCCTGACCGGCATCACGATCGTTGCGTATGTGGCGGCTTGGGTCTCGTTCGGGCGTCGTGATCTGCGTGCCTGAGCGAGGACCTCGGCGCCCGGCTGAACCTGGGGCGCCCCGCCGAGGCCGGGGTATATTCACGCCGATGAAGGCTGGCCAACGAAGGAGACCATCATGAGGAAGATCTTCGCCATCGGAGTGCTGTTCCTGGCGTTCGCGCTGATCGTCGGGCTCACGTGGCACTCCCCCGCCGGATCCAACGGCGGGACCGCCGCGGCTGTGGCCTACAAGGTCGACGCAGCCAACGGCACCACCGTCAACATCAACCTGACCGCCGAGGAAACCGTTCAGGAGATCGCTCCCGGCATCAAGTACCACGTGTGGACCTTCAACGGGACCGCCCCCGGTCCCGTGATCCGCGTCCACCTTGGCGACACCATCCACTTCACCCTCACGAACGGCAGCTCGATCGGTATGCAGCACTCGATCGACTTCCACCCGGCCATGACGCCATGGGCCAACCTCCCGACGACGGGTCAGACCACGCTCGAGGGCAACTACCAGCCGGTGAACCCCGGTGAGACGAAGACGTTCGACTGGGTGGCCATGTACCCGGGCGTGTTCATGTACCACTGCGGCGTACCGCCTGTGCTGCAACATATCTCCAACGGTATGTACGGTGCGATCATCGTCGAGCCGGACAACCTGCCGGCCGAACGGGAGTACGTCCTGGTCTCCAGTGAGTTCTACCCCGGCGCCCACCCGGTGAAGGGCGTCTACGAGGGCGATCTGAACCGCATGCTCGCCGTCGACCCCCAATACGTGGTGTTCAACGGCGTGGCCGACCAGTACAAGACCACGCCGTTGGTGGTCCAGCCCAACGAACCGTTCCGCTTGTGGGTCGTGAACGCCGGGCCAACGCTGACCAACGCGTTCCATGTCATCGGCACGATGTTCAACCAGACCCACGACACCGGCAACCCGGCGAACACCGAGTACGGATTGCAGACCTACAGCATCCCGCCCGGAAGCGGCGCCATGTTCGAGCTACAGATCCCCGACGCGGGGCTGTATCCCTTCGTGACGCACGCGTTCGCCTACACGGGCTTGGGCGCGGTTGGCTTGATCAAGGTCGACCCGGCCGCTCCGGCAGCCCCCAGTTCCTATCCGGTTATGGGCGACCCCTTCACGGCGGGCGTGACCGCGGCCACGCTTCCGACCCCCGGCGGTGGCGGTGGAGCGACGCCCACGTCTACGCCCACGATGACGATGACGCCCACCGCGACCCCGACCTCGTCTGGCGCCGCGGCACCATGCACGCCGAGCGGCGACGCGCTGAAGATCAGCGCGTCGAACGTCGCGTTCGACACCTCGTGCCTGGCGGCACCGGCCGGAGCGCCGTTCACCATCACCCTTGACAACCAGGATGCGGGCATCCCGCACAACGTCTCGATCTACACAGACAGCTCGGCCACGAAGGCGCTCTTCACCGGCGACCTGGTGACCGGCCCGAAGAAGATGGTCTACAAGGTGGGGGCACTGAAGCCCGGGACGTACTACTTCCGGTGTGACGTTCACCCCACCACCATGAACGGGACGTTCGTCGTGCAGTAGCCGCAGGCGCGGCTAGGTCGCAGGCGACCCCGGGGCGTCGCGCCAATCGAAGGCGCTGGAGTACGAGGTGAGCATGCGAAGGTAGTTCGCGCGGGAGAAGGCTTCCGCCTTCGGAACCGAGCGTTGGCTCATGCTGCCCCTGGCTTGGCGAACGGATGCGTACCCCCGTTCGTCGAGCCAGGTCTGCAGACCTTCCAGCACCGTCGTCAAGTACTCGGGGCCGTGCAGGTACAGGGCCGATGCCATCATCGTCACGTCGGCGCCGGCCAGGATCAGCTTCACCGCGTCCTCCCAGGCATGCACGCCTGAGGTCGCGGCCAGGGAACAATCCAAGCGGTCGCGCAGCAGCGCGATCCAGCGCAGCGGCATCCGCACCTCCTCTGCCGTGGACAGATGCAGCGTCGGATCCACCGTAAGGGTCTCCAGATCGATGTCCGGCTGCAGGAACCGGTTGAACAGCACCAACCCGTCGGCGCCGGCGTCGACAAGCCGCACGGCCATGTTCGCCATGGACGAGAAGAACGGACCGACCTTGACCGCCAGCGGGATGGTGATCGAGCCACGGACCGACGCGACGAGGTCCTCGTAGCGGCGCTCCACGTCCGCCCCGGACACGTCCGACTCGGTCGCGAAGAAGTACACGTTCAGCTCGAGCGCGTCGGCACCGGCATCCTCCAGGTGCTTCGCGTGACGTACCCACCCCCCGTCGGTAGAGCCGTTGAGGCTGGCGATCACCGGGATCTCCAGCTCCTTCTTCAAGGCTTCGACATGGTGGAGGTAGGCCGAGATGCCGATGTTGTAGTCGTCGAGCTCGGGGAAGTAGGAGGCCGCCTCTCCCGTGCTGTCAGCACCGGTCTCGAGCATGCGGAAGACCTGCGTCTCGTCGTGGTCGATCTGTTCCTCGAACAGCGATTGCAGCACCAGGGCGCCTGCACCTGCATCCTGCAGGCGGCGCGCTACACCGGCTCCCTGCGACAGCGTGCTGGCGGAGGGAACGATCGGGTTCCGCAGCTCCAGCCCGAGGTAGTTCGTGGTCATGTCAACCGTCATCACGGACCTCCTCTTTCACTGCCAGATCGCCGTGCTCGACACCGGCGAGTTGCTCGTAGAGACGCCGCCGCTCGTGGATGTCCGCCTGAGCCTCTTCGAGCAGGCGCTCGGCCACCTCGGGCTTCGAACGAGCGAGCATCGCGAACCGGGCCTCCTTCTGGGCGAACTCCTTCAAGGGGATGGAGGGGGCTTTCGAATCGAGCCGCAACGCATGTTCATCCTTGGCCGGCAGCCGCGGATCGTAGCGGTACAGCGGCCAGTAACCGGAGTCCACCGCAAGCTTCTGGTGACTCATCGAGGTCGCCATGTCGATGCCGTGGGCGATGCAGGTCGAGTACGCGATGATGAGCGACACACCGGGGTAGGCCTCGGCTTCCGCGAAGGCCTTGACCGTCTGCATGTTGTCGGCGCCCAGGGCGATCTGCGCCACATAGACGTTGCCGTAGGACTGCGCCAGCAGACCCAGATCCTTCTTCCCGGTCGTCTTGCCGTTCGCCGCGAACTTGGCCACGGCGCCCCGCGG
>JBBRTK010000005.1:0-38178 GCA_038244455.1 Actinomycetota bacterium | reverse complement strand
CGCGTTGTGAACGAGTTCGATATGCCGGGGAACCGGGAGATCTTCTTGGAGGACGTCGGCCGCGTCGTCATCCCGGTCGACGCCTCGAAGGTCGAGCACATCGTCGAGAACCTCCTCATGAACACCGCGCGGCATACGCCCGCAGGAAGCCGGGTTTGGGTCGCGGTGCTGGCCCGCGAGGGCGGCGCGCTCATCACGATCGAGGACGAGGGGCCCGGGGTGCCCGAGGAGCTCCGCGAGGTGATCTTCGACCCGTTCCGTCAGGGGCCGTCGATCTCCAGCCATTCCCCCGGGGTGGGCGTGGGCCTGGCGCTGGTCGCGCGCTTCGCGGAGCTGCACGGGGGCCGGGCGTGGGTGGAGGCTCGCCCGGGTGGCGGCGCCTCCTTCAGGGTGTTCTTGCCGGGCGCCGACGCGGGAACGACGGACTAGAGCAGGGCGAGCACCTGGTCGTCGGTCACTTCGCTGAAGTCCGCGTACCAGGCGCCGACGGCCCCGAGTTCGGGCGGAGCGTCGACGACGATCACCTCATCGGCGCTCCCCCGCAGAAGCGCGACCGCGTCGGGCGTTGCGACCGGCACCGCTAGGACGACCCTTGCAGCGCCCTGGGCTTTGAGTACGCGGATCGCCGCTTCCGCCGTCGCCCCGGTCGCGATGCCGTCGTCGACCAGGATGACGTTCCGGCCTTGGGTCTTCAGGGGCGGCCGGCCTCCGCGAAGCCGCAAACTCCGCGCTTCCACCTGGGCGGCGGCCTCATGTGCCGCTCCTTGGAACGCCGCTCGGCCCACGCCGACCATCCCCAGGATGTCCTCGTTGCGAACGAGCACCGCTCCCTCCCCGACGGCGCCGAGTGCCAGCTCCGGGTTCCAGGGGGCCGCCACCTTCCGGACGACGACGATGTCCAGCGGGGCTCCCAAGATGCGCGCGACCTCCGCAGCAACCACGACGCCGCCGCGGGGAAGGCCGACGACCACCGGATCCTTAAGCTTCAACACCGAAAGACGAGCTGCCAACACGCGACCCGCGTCCGAGCGATCGGCGAACGGTCCGACAAAGCCACGTCGATCCTCGGGGTTCATCCTTTGGGCGGCAGTGGAGGTCCAACGAACTCTTGGTGGTAGCGGCCCGCGATCTCGGTCAACGCTTCCTTGTCCAGGAACTCCTCGCCCGGCGGTGGTAGCGCGAATGCCCGGGCCGGCTTCCCACCCTCGCGGAAGAACCCTTCAACACCCGCCGGCCCGAAGAACAGCAACAGGCGGGCTTCCTCCGAATCGACGCGGAACGCGTGCGCGACGTCGCGAGGCCCATAGACCATCGAGCCTGCGACCGCTTCGGTCACGGTTTCCCCGTGCCGGAGGCGCACTTCGCCGGAAAGCACCACGAAGAACTCATCTTCGTTCCGGTGGATGTGGAGCGGAGAGGCGAACCCTTTGGGCGCCAGTAGCTGCAACGCAGCGAAGTGCCCATCGGTCTGGTCCGCCGTCGCCTTGAGAACGCCCAGCCCACCGTTGAACCAGAGCGCCTCGCCATCGTCGGGCCCAAGTACATACCCACCGGTCATGTGCGGAAGCGACATCGCTCACTCCTCCCGGCGCCCGGCCTTGCCGATCAGCATGACCGGCCGTCAAGCGCGTTCTGACTCCCCTACCCTATATCAGCCTGCTCATCGCGGTTTGGCCGACAACTCGAAGCCGTACTGGCAGGAGCACAAGGAGATCTACGAGAGGCTCGTCCGAGCGCCCATGGAAACTGATCGAGGAGCACCTCCTGGTGGGGACGTGTCAAAGATGAGGTGAACACGTGTAAAGGATGAGGTCATGCCACTCCGTCCAGCATCACCCGAAACACGACATGACGTGGTGCCCTCGGCAGGAATCGGACCTGCGACACCCGGTTTAGGAAACCGGTGCTCTATCCACTGAGCTACGAGGGCGGGGGCTGTAGAAAACGTGGAAGAAAACCCTCCCACCAGCAGCATCCGGTGTCTGAGTCTAGCCAGTGAGTGCCGTGGGGCGCTTGAAGGTCGGAGTACGGGCGCGTGGAGCACTTTCAGCGAAGGCTTCGCCCGGCTGTGGAGCGGGGATCGAGGGTCAGGCCGCTTGGGCCAACGACCTGCGTTTGCGGTGGCGATGCCAGGTGAGCGCGTTGAGGCCGAGGCCGAACCCGAAGAGGTCCGCCTCCTGAGCCACGGCGCCGACGCTGTGGGCACGGGTCCAGTAGAAGGAGTCCTCGATCCCGCGGTTCAGGCTCTCCGCGTCGTTGCGCCGGCGGAACAGGCCAGGGAAGTCGGGGTCAGATGGGGGGATCGCGCGAAGGTGCTCCGCGCGGTTCAGACCCCGACTCTCGTCCTCCTCGTTGCCCGAAAGGCGGAGACGCAGATCCTTCCCCCCATACTCGGGCGGAAGGCTGTAGACGTTATAGAAGCGGAACGCGTCCGCGTCCTTGCGCCGTTCGGTCTTGATGCGCTCCAGCGGGAGGAAGAAGGGTTCACCCGTCTCGGTCAACTCCTTCAGCCCTGCCGCGCCATCGCGGGCAAAGATCTCAAGGGTCTTGACGGATCCATCCGGCATCTGGATGTCCGCGTTCTCCACGTGCCATTCGGGCGTGGAACCGCCGGCGTCCTTGACGGCGTGCACCCCGGTGAGGATGAGCCATCCGAACTCGCGCATCCCGCGGTCGATGTGTTTGCCTCTCATCGCCTTGTCGTAGTTCACGCCCTGGGCGCCCGGCAGTGTAGGTGCCAGGCGCTCGAAGCAGCGCATCGCGGCCCCCGCCTCGCCACCATCTCCCTTCATCCCGGCCTCGCGCTCGACGTCGAGCAGGACGCGGTCATGCTCGGTGCGGGCTGAGACGATGACGAACTTATTGCCGAAGACCGCGTTCCCGCCTCCCTCGGTATGAAGGCTCGCGTCGGGGTCGAAGCGGACCTCGCGGATCTCTCCCGTCTCCTTGTTGGCCACGGTCTTGCCGCGCCGTCCCCTGTAGAGCGGCGTGATCACCTTGCCGTCGGCTTGCATGAAGGGGCCGGGCTCAGGATGGGTCCAGGAGATCGGAGCATCTTCTCCGAAGAGGCCCAGCTCTACGGCGAGCTTGCGTGCCTCCTCGCGGTAGGTGGTCTTCAGCTGGGCAAGGATCGCCGGGTCGCGTAGATACGTGCACGCGTGGGCGTAGTGCCAGCGGCGCATCGGCGCCTTGGGGAGCCACATCGCTGGGTCATCAGGGAACTGCTGCTTGACCGTGCGACGCATGAAGCTCCAGACCTCTACGTGACCGATCTCCGCCTCCACTCTGCGGGCGAACGATCCTGGGGGCCGGATGGCCCGCGTGCCTCGAGCCACCCGGCCCATGCCGACCCTCACCTGCGGGGGTGTACTGGTAGCGGAGGTGGTGTGCGATGACCACACGGACATCGAACGAGGAAGCCGCGCGGGTGGCGGATGAGATCAAGATTGACTTCGCCGCCGAACGGTTCGATCTGGAGCAATTCCGGATGGGCATAGACGTCGAGTTCGAGCATGGATCGAACGACCCTGCCACGAACGTCACGAACGACGATCCCGTGACCACGGGAAAGATCGCGCTCGCGCACCTGCACGAGTTCCCGGACTACTACACCCGGTTGGCCAAGATGGAGACGGAGGCGGATGCGGAGCAAGGCCTCACCCCGTGAAGACTCCCTAGAGGTGCTCTAGGAGAGAGTCGATGCGCGGCCCAGAGGCGCGGAGGACCTACCTCGTCCTCACGACGTTGTCATTGGCCTCAATCGTTCCGTTGTGAAGGGGCCTGACGCACGGGCGGGCCAACCCGGCCAGCTCGATCCCGAGGTGCGGTCCACCACGCACCGCCTTGCGTGGGATGACCAGGCGATCGGGACCTACGACACGTTCGGTCGGGCCAGCGAGACGAACGCCTTGAAGGTCCTCCTTCCACCGAGTGAGTTTCGCAGGCTCGCACGGGCCTAGTTCATATGGGCTTATCATCCACCGTCACGATGGACAGACAAACTGTTTCTTCCCTGACCGCGTGTGCGGACGTCAGGTCATCATCAAGAGGAACCATCGCGAGGGACGACCGGGGCGATCCAGAGCATCTTTCCGCCGGGACCCGGTGCTGGTCGGATCGACGTCACGCTCCACCCGGGTTCTTGACATGACCGGCGGCGAAGGGCGACCTGGGCTACGCGAGGCGCTGATGGGGATCTTGCCAGGCGGAAAACCCCGTAAGAAGCGAGCCATCCGGGCGTGGGCGCATGGCCGGTGGGATGAACTCGGCCCCGGCCTGATCACCGGCGCATCCGACAACGATCCCTCCGGCATCACCACGTACTCGGTGGCAGGGGCTGTGACCAGCTACGGCCTGTTGTGGCTAGCCGTCGCCACGATGCCGCTGCTCGTCGCCGTCCAATCCATGGCGGCGCGTATCGGGGCGGTGAAAGAGGAGGGGTTGGGCCAGGTCATCGAGGACCGCTTCGGGCGCCCCGTGCTGATCGGCTCGATCGTTGTGCTCGTGATCGCAAACACGGCCACGATTGCGGCCGATCTGGGCGGGGTCGCCGCCGGAGTGAATCTGCTGGTCCCCCTCCCCATCTCGATCGTGATCCCCGCGATCGGGACGGCTCTGCTGGGTATAGAGGTGTTCTGGAGCTACCGGCGCTTCGCGACGGTCATCAAGTGGCTCACGCTGGTCCTGTTCCTCTACATCCTCTCCGGCTTCGCCGCCCGGCCTGACTGGGGGAAGGTGTTCACGGGCACGTTCATCCCCCACCTCTCCCTGTCCAAGGAGTTCCTCGGCTCGGCCGTCGCCATCCTGGGCACCACGATCAGCCCCTACATGTTCTTCTGGATCACCTCCCAAGAGTCTGAAGAAGAACAAGCCGACGATGGGCTGGACAACGACGTTGATGAGCTCACCGCGCCGGCAGCCGAGCGGGCGCGACGGCGCGACGTCATCGCCGGCATGGGCTATGCCAACGTCGTCTTCTACTTCATCGTCCTCGCCAACGCGGCTACCCTGGGCGCCAAGCACATCAAGATCTCCACGGCCGCCCAAGCCGCCCAAGCCCTTACCCCCATCGTCGGTCGATTCGACACCGTCCTCTTCGCGGTCGGGCTGATCGGCGCCGGTCTCATCGCCGTGCCTGTGCTCGCCGGCTCCGCGGCCTACCCAGTCGCTGAGCTCTTCAACTGGAAGGAGGGTCTCGACAACCCACTGCGGCGCGCACCCGGCTTTTACGCCGTCATCGCGGTAGCCGTCGGCGTCGGCGTCGCCGGCAACTTCTTCGGTGTCGACCCCGTAAAGGGCCTCATCTATGCAGCAGTCCTGCAAGGATTCCTCGCCCCCGTGCTGCTCGTCATCCTGACGCTCATCGCTCGCGACCCCGACATCATGGGACACCAACGAAACGGCTGGTTCGACACCACCTTCGGGTTCGCCGCCGCCGCCGTCATGGCCGCCGCCGCCCTCGCGCTCATCGCCGTCACGCTATTCGGCTGAGCCCGCATTGAGTCAGCCGTGGTGTGGAGTATCGGAGGCGGTGGTGCGATGCTGCAGGAACCAGACGACGGGGAGCTACTCCCTAGGCCCGACAAGGAGCGACCGGATGGACGAGCAACGGAGAGAGGAGCTTCCCGCACCCCAGCACGCCAGGGTCGAGACGCCTGGTCCGGTGGGCTACGGCGTCGTTCAGAAGTGGACGGAGGATGAAGTCGCGGACCCTGAGAACCCCCCCACATACGTGTTCAACCGGTATTCGCCTGATGGAGAATTGATATCCACGGAGGGTCCCTACGGATCGATGGCGGCCGCGAAGGCATGGGTGCACGAGAACGTCTCCGACGATATACGCGTGACGTTCGAGGTATAGCGGCGCCGATCGTCGTCGCTTCGAACCCCGCTCCGTACGGGCGCCAGGAGAGGTAGTCTGAGGGCAGAGACTTCTTGATCCCGGGAGGTCCCTCCGCTACCCCGACCCGACGAACGACGTGCTGTGATCGATCTTCTGCTGCTGCTCATGTCGGGTCGCAGCCGGAGCATCACGCAGGAAGGCGTTCAGCAGACGCCCTCGGGTCGGGTTCGCACCGAGGAGCGAAACGACAGCGGCTTCAACGCGTGATAGGGGCGCGTACTCCTGACGGACGCGGCCGTCGTGCAACACTACAGGTACGATCAAACGGAGGGGAGGTGAAGGAAATGGCTGGAGGCAAGGCACAGGCCAAGCACCGTGCAGAAGGCGAAAGGCACCGTGCAAGACTCTGCCGGCAAGGTGTTGCGCAAAGCCACGAAGTAGGGGTGTACGTTACCTCTCGGGTCGAGCGTGCCGACACGCGCTCGGCCGCTCAGCTGGGCACCGAAGAGTCGATCGAGAAGGGGTGAAGGCCGATGCTCGCTACTACGATCGCGATCCCGGGGATCATCGTTCTGATCTTGGTGATCCTGGTTATCGTTTGGCTCGTCCGCAGGGTGTAGCGCCTCCTCGGCGAACCACCGACTGGGCGCAAGGACCTTTGACTCGTTGTGGGAGCCACCCTCGTTAGCCTGTGGGTTCTAACAAGCGAACCCCCGTTCGCCCTGGTCAGCGAGTTATCACAGCATGCCACAACCTGCACCGGCCGCCGCACCCTGGACGTAAAGCCCCCGAGCGGAAAGGCTCTCATTGTGAGGGATATGCCGAACGCGACGCGCCCGTGGCGCGCGGGATGTATTTCATGATGCGCGGCAGTGGTGGTCATGACATGCACAACATGACGCCCGGCCCGGAACACATGGCCGAACGCGACGCCAAGATCGCCGAGCTGGAGCACGAGGTTCGCCGTCTGCGCGACAGCGTCGAGACGTGTGGTCCGGTCGGCCCACCGTGTTGATACGCAGACCGCACGGCACCCCAGGAAGGCGACTCCTGGTCGTGACTCTCAATCGGGTTCTCGCAGGCGGACGCCTTGCAATTGTGTTCGGACTCGGGTTGATCCTCTCTGCCTGCGGCGGAAGTACGGCCGGCCATCAAGGGGGCTCCGGGATGATGGGGGGCTCGACAGGACAGGGATCTGTTGCACCGGGCGAGATCCTCGTGACGCTCGGGGACATGGGGATGATGCACACAGCGTTCTTCATCAACTTGTCGACCGCGACGGCGCCGGCCGGCAGGGTGACGTTCGTCGTTCAGAACCAAGGGTCGCGTACCCACGAGTTGGTCGTCCTGCAGACGGACACGCCCGCGAGCGACATCCCCATCACGTCATTCGAGGGCGAGCCGGACCGGATCAACGAGGACTCGGCGGGGACCAACGTCGGCGAGACCGGAGACATGGCGCCCGGTCAGACGAAGCGGGTCACGCTTCAGCTCGCGCAGGGCCATTACGCGCTCGTCTGCAACCTGCCCGGTCACTACCGCGCAGGCATGCGCCGGGACTTCGTGGTTACGTAGGCAACTGAGGGCACGGTCCCCGAGGGAGGGATTCCTATCCGCGGAACTGCTCAACCGCAAGGAGTTCGTGACGGCTGATTCGCTCGAATCGAGCATGTTCGTTCCCCAAGCCCGGGGCGGTGAAAGGCAGGTCCCGTGGCCGATGTGTAAAGCAGGTCTCGGAACATCACACCGCCATGTTGCGCAGTGTGAAGTACCAGGACCCGCTTGACAGATCGACCGCAAGAGGTGCTTGACGCCTCGGGCCAGCTCCTCCGCCCGCACCCGCCGGTCGATCTCGTCGCGGATCGGCCTGACCTCCTCGACGCTCTTGCCGGCCGGGTCCGTCAGCTCCCAATCGAGGTAGCGCTTGCCGGGGTAGGTGGCGCACGCGTCGCCGCACCCCATGGTGACGACGGCGGCAAGCACCGGTCGCCCCAAAGAGCACCAACACAGCGACATCGGGGCACGGGTCAGTCGAGTCCCGGCGAATACCGGACGGTCCCGCGCACCACGCGAGCACACTCGGTGACGACATGGGGTCGGGTGTTGCCGTCATGCATGAGGTGGACGACCTCGACGCCGGCGAGGAGCGTGGCGGCGTCGGCGAGGAGACGGCGATGGCACCGCCACCACACCGTCTCCGAGCACATGACCACGGTGGGCCACGCCGATGCGTCAGCGAGCAGCCGGTCGAGGGCAGCCCGGAATGCGGGCGTCTCCATGTAGTCGGCGTAGCCACGGAACGACGCGTTGCGCAATCCCATGTTCGAGCTCTCCTTCAGAGCTCGCCGGAATCCGCCGAGCTCGGGCTCCCAGCGGTATGAGATGTCGCCGCCGGGCAACCACTGTTCCATGACCGACCGGCCGAACTGCGGGTTGTGGCGACTCCCCGGGACGCTGCGCACGTCGACGAGTCGCCCGACCCCAGATGCTTCCAGTAGGCCGATGAATCGCTCTGCGGCGATCGTCCCGTGTCCGATCGTGTACAGCACGACGCTCGGGGACGGAGCGACCGGGCTGTACTCGGAAACGCCGCCTGGCAAGGTGGCCGAGAGACTAGACTCGTTGGGATGCTCGGAGCGCTCAGCTTTCCCATGTGGCTCCGCGCAAGCCACTTCCTCACCATAGTGTTCATCAGCTTGCTGATCCGCAGCGGGCTCGAGATCTTCAGTGCGAGCCCGCGGCTCTTCATGAACGACGATTGCCGCCCGGGCAGCGAATGGCTCACCCTCAGCCGCCGGCGCTTGCCCGAAGAGGGCCTGTGGACCTCCACCGACATGGAGGAGGAGTGGTCCTCCTGGGTGGCGCTGCCGGGTGGTTCCCGCCTCGGTCTGGGCCGGCACTGGCACTTCCTCGCGGTGATGGGCTGGATCGTTACGGGCGCCGTCTACATCGGGATGCTGTTCATCTCCAGCGAATGGCATCGGCTGATTCCCACCTCCCTGGCCATCTTCCCTCAAGCTGCGCGCGACCTCTGGACCTACCTCACGTTGCACGTTCCGGCCGAGGGTACCGGCTATAACGCTCTGCAGCAGCTCACCTACTTCGGCATCGTGTTCATCGTGTCGCCGCTGCAGATCGCGACGGGAGCGGCGATGTCGCCCGCGATCGACGCGCGCTTCCCTCGGTTCGTCCGGTTGTTCGGCGGACGCCAGCGGGCTCGCAGTCTGCACTTCGTCCTGCTTGTGGTCTTCTGCATCTTCATCATCATGCACACCCTGATGGTGGCGGTCCACGGACTCGGCTTCGGGTTGAGTCGCATCGTGCTCGGAAGCCCGAACGCGAACCACGGCGAGGCGATCGTGTTGGCTGCGGTGGGTATCCTCAGCGTGATCGCGATCCATCTCGCCGCCACGGTGGTTTCCAAGCGCAAACCGCGCGACACCCGCCGGGTCACGGGCGCCATCATCGGCGTCCCCGAGCGTCTGATGTCCCGGGTGCTCCGGCCAAGCGCGCGGGCGCTCACCGCGCCGATATCGCCCTATCACTGGATAAACGGCCGTCCACCTGTCGATGAGACGTATCAACATCACGTCGATACGGGGTTCCGGGACTGGAGGCTGAGCGTCGTGGGCCTCGTCGAAACTCCGCTAGATCTCGGACTCGATGACCTTCGGGCGATGCCGCACTATGCTCGGCGAAGCCTGCACCACTGCATCCAGGGGTGGTCCTCGGTGGCGGATTGGCGCGGCGTTCCCGTCGCCGAGGTCCTGCGCCGCTGCGGCCCGCTTCCGACCGCTCGGTACGCCGTCTTCTGGGGGATGGATGACAAGGCACAGAGCGATCATCAGGGTGACGGGTTCTTCTTCGAGGCGGTCCGGCTCGAAGTCCTGGCCACCGCCGACGCCTTCCTCGCGTACGAGATGAACGGGGCGCCGCTGCCGATCGAGCACGGGGCTCCTCTGCGTCTGCGTCTGGAGAACCAACTGGGATTCAAGATGGTCAAGTGGGTGTGTCGCATCGAATTGGTCGACGAGATCCACACCCTGGGTGACGGTGGCGGTGGTTGGCGAGAGGACCACCAGCAATTCGAGAACTCCGTCGCGATCTGATCCTCTGGCGCTAAGCTGAATCGGTTGAATCGAGCAACCTCGAGGACGGGAGGTCCCTCAATGAAGTGGACCGTGCGGATCGTGCCAGCCAGTGGCCATGACCCGGAGTACCGCATCGATGTCGAGGAGGAGGCTCTTCCTTCGATCGGGGATCACATCGTGGTGCAGTTGAACGACGAACAGCAGGAAGTTGCCCTGAAGGTTCGCCAAGTCGTTCACAACCTGCGGCGGAGGGATCAAGAGAGTGCGGTGGACGAGGTCACAGTCGAGGCGGGGCGCGTGGATCAGCTCTCCACCAACCTCCCCTGATCCCGGAAGGTCGCCGCGAAGGGTGCGGATCGATCGGCAGGAACCGATAGACCCGGACATCTTGAAGTCCGAGGGGTGCCGGGTGCAGGACCAGGTGATCTTCACGTATCTCGTGACGTGGGACTGACGAACCCAAGGAGGCGGTGCGTCGCGCTGGTGCGGCTCCAGCGAGCTGGTCCACCCAACACACAGCGAGTCGCGACGTAGTGAGGCGGCGGTAGGGGAGGGATCGAAGTGGACGTTCGAACGAAGCGCGCCTACGAGCCGGCAGCGTCTTCGGACGGCTATCGCGTTCTGATCGACCGCCTGTGGCCGCGCGGCGTATCGCGCGAGCGAGCCAGGCTCGATACGTGGGAAAGGGACTTGGCGCCGAGCACGGCACTCCGGGAGTGGTTCGGACATAGACCGAATCGCTTCGAGGAGTTCCGCCGCCGCTACGTCGAGGAACTTCGTCATGAACGCCCGCGGCTTACAGAGCTCCGACGGCGCGCGCGGAAGCGCACGCTAACACTCGTGTACTCAGCCCGAGATACTGAGCACAACGACGCCGTGGTCCTCGCCGGTGTGCTTCGCCGCGGATTGCCGAGAGCTGGCGATACCGAGTGACCACGAGCTCCTCAGACCGCACGGACGAAGAGCGATGCCATGCCCTGAGTGCGGGTGAGGCACGTTGGGAGAATGAGGGAGGTGCCGATCGTGGCGACGAGTCGATCGATATCCGCCGTCGCACCTTGTCGATCAGCCTGGCAAAACCGTTTCGGCTCGACCTCACTGTCTGGGCCTTGCGGCGGCGCCCTGGCAACACGATCGACCTCTGGGACGGGACGTCGTACCGACGCGTCCTCGCGATCGGCGATGCTCCGGTCGGGCTCTCCATCACTCGCGCCGTGGAGGCGGGAGCTGCGCGGCTCTCCGTCGCCCTCATCGGCAGCCGCCTCGATCGTGCGCTCGAAGAGAGCGCAAGAGCAAGTATCGAACGCATGCTCGGCCTGCGGGTCGACCTGTCGAGCTTCTATCTCATGGCCGGCGCAGATCCTCTGATCGGCCCACTCGTCGATCGGTTCCGCGGTCTGAAGCCACCCCGATTTCCAACCGTCTTCGAGGCCCTGCTCAATGCCGTCGCCTGCCAGCAGCTGTCGCTCGAGGCAGGACTGAGCTTGCTCAACCGCCTAGCCGCGACCCACGGGGAAGCGATCTACACGGATCGGACTTCGCTTCACGCCTTTCCCCGCCCACAGGACCTCGCCGGCCTCGAGCCGCGGGCGCTTCGTGAGCTCGGTTTCAGCCTCCGCAAGGCGACGACCATCATCGAGCTCTCTCGGGCGGTTCTCGGCGGACGCCTCGACCTCGATAAGCTCGATCGCCTTGCCGACGACGAGGTCGTCTCACGATTGACGAGCCTGGGCGGGATCGGCCGCTGGAGCGCCGAATACGTACTTCTGCGCGGCCTCGGACGCCTCGATGTCTTTCCCGGCGACGACGTGGGCGCGCGCAACAACCTTGCACGCTGGCTCGGCCTCGAGCCGCCGCTCGACTACGACGCCGTCGGGCAGGCGGTCTCCCGCTGGCAACCTTACGCCGGGATGATCTACTTCCATCTGCTCCTCGACCGCCTGGAGGCAGCGGGACAGCTCGACGGCACGTCGGTCGGATGACAGAGAACGGTAACCTCCAAAGTCCCTCGGTGGCGAAGATCTCATCGAAGGAGCGAGAGACCTTACGCGGCACTCCCGCTCGTCCTCTTGATATCCCGCAGTGGGACCCGAAGCAGCCCGCCGTCGGATGCGCGCGCCATGTATGTCTGCGCCTCCTCGTCGAGGTATGCGATCGTTCCGGTCACCGTTCGGCGGTAGCCACCTGCGGATTCGAGCTCGAAGGAGACCTCACGCTCCCCGGTGGCTGTTCCCGGATCGAGCAGCGCTGTCGGAAGAACGGGGGATCGGGATGGTGTCCAGGGGTGGACCGGATCTTGCCAGATGATCGACATGATGCCTCGCTTGGTCGGTGGGCTGCCGCCGACCCCTTCGCAAGCGGCCCCTTTGGCGAGCTGGAATGCGAGTCTAGACCGATTGTCTCCGTCGGGCTCTTTCGAGGAACGCAGCTATGATAACGAGCATGACGGATCCGCCGGTGCACCCCGAGATCGAGATCGACGAGGGCGTTCGGAGTTGGCATCGCTCGTGCCCGTGCTGTCTTAGCGAGGCGTACCCGAACGTACGGACGATCCTGGACGCCGAGAGAGACGAGACCGGTACGTCCGGCGACGACCGGATGGCCCCTAGCTTCCGAGCATCCAAGGAACAAGGGATAGCGAAGTAGCCGAGACGACCTGAGTTCGATTCTTCTTGATCCGGTCCACCAGCCGGGATGGGAAGTGTGTGACGTGAAGCTGACTCTCCGGATCCGCCGGTTCGATCCGCAGGTACGGCCCGATCCCTGGTGGCACGAGTTCGCGGTGGACATGCAGCCGAGCGATCGACTCCTCGACGCGCTTCATGAGGTCAAGTGGCATCAAGACGGCACGTTGTCGTTCCGGCGGTCCTGCGCCCACGGCGTCTGCGGTTCGGATGCCATGATGATCGGCGGCAGGAATCGGCTCGCCTGCAAGGTCCTCGTTGAGGATGTCGCGCCCAAGGTCAACATCGAGCCGATCAGGGGGCGCCACCGAATGAAAGCCACAGGATCCCTCCCACTCCCAGCCACACGTAGCCGGACAGCAGGCACGCCGCCATGAAGCGAGTGAGGGGGGAGGCCGCGCGAATCGTGCGGCGGGCGGCGTCGTGGCGAGCAAGCCACACCGCGAGCGCCACGAGCCCGACGCCCACGACGCGGACCCCGGGTCCGAACCACGCGATGGAGAGGACGAGTCCCCCAAGGAAGAACACGAGCGAGGCGACGAAGGACCGGCGGGCCGCGTCGGTCACGCGGGTCAGCCGGGAGAGCTCGAGGCGCTCCCCAACGATCGTGACCACCAGCAGGCCCGCCCACCACGGGGCCACTCGGTACAGAGCGAAGCCGCCGAGCCAGAGCCCCACCGAGGCCGTCCACAGGAACGACCCGATGCCGAGCACGGCGTTGTGCAGGGCTGGCTGGAGCCGGTAGATCACGACGAAGATCGCCACGAGGACGAGACCCCGATGAGGAACAGGACCTCCCCGGTCATTGGGGAGGGCAACACCAGGAGGGCGAGGGCTCCCGCGATCAGGGTGCCGAGGAAGCTGAGGACGGCGAGGGCCCCGTGCCAAGCGACCTCCTGAGCGTCCCAGCGGGAGAGGTTCCAGCCGAGCCGGGCCAGCCCACCCCACAGAGCGGCGAGCCCCGCCAGCGCAGCCAGCGCGATCACCGCGCGCCTGGGAAGGGCGAAGGTCATCCGCGTGCTCATCGCGGAACTTCTTCGTGGTCCTCTTCGGAGAAGCGGGCCCGGCATCGATCCGGCTCCACGAACGGATCGAGGCCGTCGGCTCGGAGCCCGGCTCGCCACTCCGCGAGCGCGCCCTGCATCAGGCCGAGGTGCACCGAGCACACGACCTCCGGGTTCGTCTCGGCGACCTCGCGGAATGGGCAGCGCCGAAGCGACATCGCCGCCTCGGGGCCTTCGGCCTCGATCTCGGGGGCGAAGCCGAGTTCCTCGAGCATCGTCGCAAGAGCCCGCATAGCCTCTTCGGCGCTCGGCCGCAGAAGCACTTCGCGCTCTTCCACCATGGTCCGGCCCCAGGCCTGTCCGGCTTCCCGGGCGAGCTCACCGGGATCCTGGACCTTCCCCGCGAGCGAGGAAGCGAGGATCCGCGAGAGCAACAGGTATCCGCGCGCCGACTCGGAGGGCGGCTCCGCCGCCGCTCGGTAGGCGACGCGGGGGCGCCCAGGTCGGCCGAGCCGCTCGGTCCGTCGTTCCACCAGCCCGGCCTCCTCGAGCGCCTGGAGGTGGAACCGGATCGTGCTCGGGTGCAGGTCCACCAGGGCCGAGAGCTCAGTCGCATCCAGAGCCCGTCCCTCCCGGCGGAGGGCCTCAAGGATCCTCACCCGGCTCTCTCCGGCCAGAGCCCGATTCCTGAGGAGTTCGCTGTCTTCCGGCGTTGCCCCCATGTTGAGAAGAAGTTTAGACGATGTTCATGATATAAACTATAATCATCGAGAGAATCCTCGGGAGAGGGAGGCGGAGATGGACGCGGTGTTCGGAAGCGCTGCAGAGCTCGCGGAGTTCGGGGCGGAATCGTTCGTTCCGAAGGTCCTATTCGAGAGCGAGCGGGTGAAGGTGGTGCTCGCGGCCCTGGAGCCCGGCCAGCAGATCGCGCTGCACGCCCCGGGCGTGGACATGGCCGTGGCCGTGCTGGAAGGGACCGGGGACCTCTGGATCGACGACGCATCTCGGCCGGTGGCGCCGGGGGACGTGGCGGTCATCCCGGCCGGCCTGACCCGGGGGGTGCGGGCTCGGGGCGGCAGGCTGGTGCTGCTGCACGTCGTATCGCCGCCTCCCACCGCCGCGGATCACGAGGTCGAGCGTCGGCCGTGGCCGGCCGCGACCGCCGGTCCCGATGTCCAGGCCTCCCTGCACGAGGAACACCAGGAGATCCTCCCCCACCTGGATCACCTCCGCATCCTGGCCGACGAGGCGCCCGACCTCGACGACGAGGCCTTGAAGGGGCGCCTCGAGGGCGTGCTCACGTTCCTTACCGACACGCTCCTCCCGCACGCGGCCGTCGAAGAGAAGGCGTTGTACCCAGCCGTGGACAGGCTCCTGCGCGCGACTGGCGGCGCCACCCGGACGATGTCCATCGACCATCAGGCGATCGGTGAGCGCATCGAAGAGCTCGCCGCGTCGACTCACGAGCCGCTGACCCCGATGACCCGGACCGCCGTTGGCCGGACCCTCGATGCGCTGGAGGCCGTGGTGCGGCTTCATTTCCGAAAAGAGGAGGAGGCCTACCTCCCCCTCCTGGCCCGGCTCTCGGGCGAGGAGGCGGAGCAGCTCACCGACGCCTTGACGGCCGCCGGCAACGTCCACCATCACAAGCACTGATCCATCACGCCTACCGTCGGGGCGCAGACACTTGCAGAGGAGCATGGATATGCGGATCGACTATCGCAAGGTGTTTCCCACTGCTCGTCAGGCCATGCTCGGCCTAGAACAGGCGGTGCACGAGAGCACCTTAGAGCGACTACTGCTGGAACTCGTGAAGCTCCGAGCCTCGCAGCTGAACGGATGCGCCTACTGCGTGGACATGCACACGAAAGACGCTCGGGCCATGGGTGAGGACGAGCAGCGCCTGCACCTCGTAGCGGTGTGGCACGAGTCGCCGGGCTTCACGGCGCGGGAGCGAGCCGCCCTCGCCTGGTGCGAGGCGCTCACGCTCCTTCCGCAGTCCCGGGTCCCAGACGACCTGTACGCGGAGACGCGTGCGGTGTTCTCCGAAGAGGAGATCGTCGCACTCACGCTCGCCGTCGTGGCCATCAACGGATGGAACCGGTTCTCGATCGCGCTGCGGACGCCCGTGGGCAGTTACGTCTCCCCGTAGCCACCGTAAGTCACGGAATCTGACGGAGAAGTCGAACGTCATGGTCAGCGAGGGATCGGATGAACCCCGCTCAGGAGAGAGCCGATCACCCTGGAACGATCCCCGCTTCGTCGTCGAAGGCCTCGAGGCGGCCTCGTGCGGGCCGCACGCGAAGACGCTGGCGATCGAGGGGATCCATCTGGCGGCCGAAGGAAGGACGGCGGAAAACTGGCGCAGCGACGTCGCAGTGCGTCATGCGGGCCACGCCGGCCGCGTCTCAGGGCTTTTGGCCCTGGCCCAACGAAGACAACGGCGGAGAGCCTTCCCGCGGCGTATGAGTGCCATCAGGGTTCGCCGATGACGGCTTCACGCACCCTGGCAAGAACCGGCACGGCCCTCGCCCGAACCCGCTTCGCTCCCTCGAGGAGGAGCCGGTCCAGTTCCGGTCGGTCGGGAAGTAGTTCCCGATAGCGTTTCCTCGCTCCCGCGAACCTTTCGACAAGGACGGTGAACAGATCCTCTTTGGTCCGGGCATAGCCCATGCCCCCACGCCGGAGACCGGTCTGCATCCTTTCCACTGCCTCATCGGGCGCGATCTGGCGGTAGATCTGGAAGATGACATCGGTGTCGGGGTCCTTGGGCTGATCCGACGTTCGCGAATCGGTCACGATCCCCATCACGGATTTCCGCAGTTGCTCGGGCGGTGCCAGCAGGGGGATGACGTTGTCGTAGCTCTTGCTCATCTTCCGACCGTCGATACCGGGAACCGTCGCGACCCGCTCGTCGATCAGTGGCTCGGGGATCGTGAGGATCGGCCCATACACCGAGTTGAAATGGCCGGCGATGTCGCGTGCGAACTCTACGTGCTGCCGCTGGTCCAGACCGACGGGGACGAGGTCAGCCGCGGGGAGCAGGATGTCGGCCGCCATCAAGACGGGGTAGTAGTACAGGCCGGCGTTCACCGCCGTGTCCGCGTCACGCCCTCGGAGGCGATTGGCAGCCACGGCTGCCTTGTACGCATGGGCTCGGTTCAGGAGCCCCTTCGATGTGGAGCAGGCGAGGATCCAGGCCAGCTCGCACACCTCCGGGACGTCCGACTGGCGATACAGCGTCATCTTCTTCGGGTCCAAGCCGAGTGCGATCCAGGTCGCGGCGGCCTGATACGTGAGGTCGCGGACTTTCTCTCCGCGCGTCAGTGTCGTGAGCGCGTGGTAGTCGGCGATGAAGCACAGCACTTCGTCCCGCTCGGCGAGCTCCAGAGCGGGCCGAATCATGCCGAGGTAGTTGCCGAGGTGAGGGGTACCGGTGGGTTTGGATCCCGTAAGTACAACCTTCATCTTGGCCTCCCATAGAGGATCCGCTGAGAGAGCTCTTGCGATACCTTACGTGAGCGACTCTTGGACCGGATCCGTAGATCGCGTCAACAGCTTCCGCTCGATACCGACTCTAGCGGTGCCCTCCGCGAACCACGTCCACTACCCCGGCGTACACGCCAATGTCGGGGAAACGACTCGGTAGATATCGTCTCGAGCCGGCGCCTTAGGAGACTTCTGCGTCCGGCCGAGCCGCCCTCAGCTGCCAGCTGCCGATAGTCGTCGAAACAGGATAGGGGAGTCAATCGAACACCTGCCTGGTGTCGTACGTCCAATCGGGTTGCTTGCTCGCGTAGGTCTCGTCGTAGAGGAACCTGCCGGTCGTCGCGTCCCAGTCCACGATCTTGTGGAAGGCAAGCTTTCGGGGGAGCGGGCACACGCCATCAACATGGCTGCGGAACTCGTCCCCGAACACCTGCACCACGCTCTGCATAAGCATGCTCTCTCCTGTGGGGAGCGCGCACTTCTGTCCGTCGGTGGAACCTCTGGCTCGCATCAGGATCGACTCCACGTCCTGCTCCGATGCGCCATCCGCCTCCACCTTCGCGAGGAGCTTCGTGACCTCTCCAGTGCCGAACTTGCACGCGGGGCACTGGCCGCAGGACTCCATGTACAGGAAGCGCGAGTAGAGCTGCGCGGCCCTCACCATGCACGCTGAGTCGTCGAACACGGCGAAGCCCGCAGAACCGAGACCAGATCCGAATCCACGCAGCGAGTCGAAATCCATCGGCACGTCGAGCTCTCCGGGAGTGAGGACGGTGTTTGACGCGCCGGGAAAGATCGCCTTGATGCTCCGCCCTTCCGGCGGACCGCCGGCAAGGTCTTCTAGCAGGTACCGCAGCGGCGTCCCGAGCGGCAGCTCGAACACGCCTTCATGGCGCACGTCGCCGCAGACCGTGAAGATCATGGTTCCCGGCGATGCGTCGGTGCCGTTGGAGCGGAGCCAGTCGGAGCCCTCACCCAGGATGTGCGCCACATTGGCGAGCGTCTCCACGTTGTTCACGAGCGTCGGGTTGTCGTTCGGAGGTTGGGCGTAGAGGCCGAGCATGAACGGGCGAGCGATCCGCGGTAAGGGGAGGCGACCCTCGATAACCTCCTCCAGTCCCGTCTCCTCGCCGAAGAGGTAGAGATCGGGGCCGAGGACCAGCTCGATCGGTGTGGGACCGAGTGCGCCCGCCCGTTGCATCTCCGCGATCGCGCGGCGCACGGCTTCGGCCTCTTGGGTGAACGCCTCCTTGACCCCGACATAGGCGCGCTCGGCGCCGACCGCGTACGCGGCGATCGCGAGGCCTTCGACGACTTGATACGGGTTGGTGCGGAGCAAGGTCCGATCCTTAAACGTCGCCGGCTCCCCTTCAGCGCCATTGCACACGGCGAACCTGGCGCCTGTGCCCGTGGTCCGGATCGCTCGCCACTTGTCGGCCGTCGGGAATCCCGCACCCCCTCGGCCACGGAGGCCGCTCTTCGCAACTTCCTCGATCACCGCTTCGGGACTCGCGCCGAGCGCGACCTCTAATCCTCGACCACCACCGGCGGCGAGGTACTCGTCGAGCGATCCCGGAGCGATGTCGAGCAGAGCCATACGGGGAGCCTACGTCTCATCCGCCACAAGCGGTTTACGCTCCGTCCGGATCTATCCTGGAAAACTGCTCGACCGCATCAGTTCGAAGAGCGTTCGCTTGCTGGACCTGCAGAACTTCTTCCTCACCGGTGGGGTCGGGCCGTTCAGCGTCGATCTCCCTGGGCCACCTTCCGCCGGGTCTCAGCCTCTCGTCGTCACCACCGATCTCCATCACTGGCACGCCGACGGCGAAGGGGACGTTCGCCTTCACGGTCAGGGTGACCGACGCCGCAGGGGCACACGCGAAGACGTCGGACCGTATCACGGTCAAGGCCAGATGACGCCAGCATCGGAGGCAACTACACCACTTCGCGCGAGGTCGTCCCTTCGTTCTCCAGGAAAGCCTCCTCGAAGGACGAGCGCGCACATTCAGAGAACAGGCATGTGCACCCGTCATCTGCGTGCATGAACCGGGTGTGGGCGCATCGGGAGCAGTACGTGTGTAGTGCATCCGCGAAAGCCTGAGCGCCGATTCGCTCGCCATCGATCCATCCTTGGCCCGACTACGCGTCAAGTTGGGATCGCGAGGCCGGCCCCGCTGGCTGCTTCGGCGCGTTCGAGTCAAGATCCTGCATGTCCTCATTATCGACACGCGAGATTCCCGGTTGAGCGCGCCTCCGTGCAGAGAAGCCCGAGCACGGCTTGGGGAACCTGGAGGATGCATCGGGATTAGGCATACTCAGCCCAGCGCCACATGGAACCGCGATAGAAAGGGCGGAGCTGGATGCCTGTTCACACCGTCGGGGAAGTAGACGAGTCCGGGGTTCAGCGGTGCGTGCGGTGCCGGGTGAAGGTGCCGAAGATACCTCGCGGTGGACACCATTCTGCCGGAACACACCTGCGACCCGATCGGGTGCATCGGGGAGTGCGCCTTGCCCGTACCGATTGGCTCATCGTCAGTGACCCCCCGGACTCCGAGCTGTGCAACCAAGGCTGAGGCCTAGAAAGGGCCGACGAGCTGTCGAACGGTTCGTGCTCACGACTTCTATCGCCCGGCGTGGTGAAGCCGGAGGGGTCCCGACCGATGAGGGCCACCTGGACCGGCGCTACGGCGAGACTGGGAACTACGCTCGGCTCGGGCGGGGGGCCGGTGGGCTAGGGCTACATCGAGGAGGTCATCGCATGTTCGTGAACATCGTGAGGTTCCCGCCGATCCAGGAGGGAAAGGACGATGAGTTCATGGCGTGGTTCGCTCGGTCCAACGAGGCGTTCGCGCCGTTCGAGGGGTTCGTACGGAGGCGGCTGCTCAAGCCGAGCGACGGGGGTGCGTACGTGGCTATCGTCGAACACGACAGTCTCGAAACGTTCATGGCCATGCACACCAGCTCCGTCCAGGCGGGTTTGCGCGAAGAGGTTGCGCTGCTGCTGGACGGCGACCCCGCTCCAGCGTTCTTCGAAGTGATCATCGGGTGATCGCACCAGTGCACCGTTCACGACTCACCGAGCCAGGAGCTAGATGCAGACCACGACGATCTACTTCCTAGGTGGCGGCGACGTCACGACGTTCGAGGGCGCGCCTACGGTGCAGAGTCTGGGGCATCGAATGGCGCGATGAGGATGGAGTGCACCGTGTCCCTTGGACGATGATCATGCGCGTGGATACGATGCCCGGCAGTGTGCCGCAGATACAAGCCCTCTAGCCAGGCGGTCTCCCAGATGTCCACGGGCAGGTCGGTGGTCTTCCTGGCGTCGTCACGCAGATCGACCGGCTGTTCAGTTGGAGGGCCACCCAAACGTCGTCGTCTCTGACGAACGCGAGCGATGTCCCGTCCGGAGAGAATGCCGGTCCTCTATCCATCGCTGGGCCGCCGGTCAGACGCGTGTGAGAACGCCGGTCGAAAACTCGAACGGTTCCTGGGCGAGGCCGACGTCGAGCTAGCCACCTCGGAGTAGGGTGCACCTATGGGTACGCCCGTTCCGCCCCAGGAGCCGTTCGGGGAAGACGCGATGCGTGACGCCGAGAAGCGAGCTGAGGAGCAGGCCGAGGAGGTTCGGCGGGAACGCGTCGCCGGGAGCGGCGAGATCACGCAGGAGAGGGGCGATCCGCCCTCGGCGCGCGCGCCCTGGTGGCGCCGTCTGTTCCCCCGGTAGCGGAAACGGTTGCGCGTTGACCCGCCAGGTACCAGGCGGTACCGAAGGAAGAGATGGTCCGCGCGACTGCGCACGCTCAGTAACGACGACCACGCCCCTCGGTCCGGGAGCAGGTCGATCCCATCGACCAACCCCGGCCGCTGTTCATCCTTCGCCCGCCCCGCGAGAACGGGCGAAACGGTCAGGAACAGCTCACCGAGCAACCCGGCGTCCAGGAGGCCGCCGATGAGGGTGGGGCCGCCCTCGGTGAGGATCGTCTGATGACCCATGGTCCGGAGGTGCTCGACCACGTCGGTCGTATCCAGCGGCCCCCGTTCGGCGAGAGCGACGATCTGCGACGATCCGTAGGTCTCCTTCCGCAGCCCGCCAGCGCCCTCGTCCGTCGTGAGGATCAGCGCGCCGGCGCGGATCGCCGGATGGGCAGGGTCGAGCTCCCCTGAGGCCGTCACGATGGCGAGCTGTGGCGATGGGGTACGGCCGAGCCGCTTTCGAAGATCCCCGAACGCGGCGGCTACGTCAGGGTAGATGAAGTCCGGCGTCCACAAGGACTTGGGCGCGGCTCGGAGCGTCCCTGCGCCGATCAGCACGGCGTCGGCAGAGGCTCGCAACAACCCCATGACGAATCGATCCGCCTCGCTCCGTCCGCTGATCAGCATGCTCGATTGCGGAACGCCGGGCAGCGCGACGACGCCGTCTACGGAGGAGACGAAGTTCGCAGAGAGGCTCGGCGCATCGAGTCCGAAGGAACCCCCGTAGAGCCGCGAGAGCTCCTGGGGCAGGTCGAAGGGAGTTGGAGCCCCTTCCTCCATGAGCAGCTTCATGGGTTCCATCACTCGGAGCCTAGGTTGCCCGCATCGCCGTCTGAAGGAACGACCGGCGAAGCTCTGGATCGTCCTCGTACGTGCCTCGCCAGAACGAGGTCCAAGTGCTGGACCCTTCCTCGCGGACCCCGCGCATCTGCGTGCAGAGATGGGTGGCCTCAAGATGCACGGCAACGCCATGCGGTTGCATCAGCTCGACGAGGGCGTCGGCCACCTGTTGACCGATGCGTTCCTGCAGCGTGAACCGGCGGGCGAACACGCGCACCAACCGGGTGAGCTTCGAGATCCCGATGATGTTCTCGTGCGCCACGTACCCGACATGGGTGGAACGGCAGCGCGTGATGCTCGCAGAGTGAGTAGAAGGAGATGGGTCCTTCGATGATCTGGCTAATCCGGCAGTCCAGGCCCCCTTGGCATTCCGTCGGGAACGCGGTCAGCAGCTTCGGGTCGCCTTCATAGCCGGTCGTCGAGTCGAGCAGCGCCTTCAGGAAGCGCTCCGGTGTCCGGGCGGTGCCGGGCGTATCCAGGTCCATCCCGAGCGCGCCGAGTATCTCGGCGATATAGCCTTCGTACCGCTCCCAGTCTTCAACGGTCAGGCTGCGCGGACGCGTTGCTTCCCACGGCGCGTCGTCTTCAGGATCCAGCTGTAGGTGGGATGACTCGATGATCCTGGTGCCAGAACGTGCCGTCATGATCGGCTCCTCTTGCTCTCGATGCTGGCTAGCAGGCTGTGCCAGGACTCGTCGAACGCCGCCGCCCCCTCGCGCTGCAGTTGCTCGGCCAACGCCGAACGATCGATCCCCACCGCGGCGAACTTCGCCAGGACCTCACGGGCGTCGCCGCCGTCGGCCGGTATCAGGTCGCCGACCTTCCCATGGTCCTCGAACGCCTTCAGTGTCCCGTCGGGGATCGTGTTGATGGTGAACGGAGCGGCCAACGCTTCGATGTACAGGACGTCGGAGGCCTTGGGATCCTTCGTACCGGTGCTCGCCCACAGGAGTCGCTGCGGCCGCGAGCCCTGGTTGGCCAGCCGGAGCCATCGCTCGGAGTCGAGCACCGCGCGGTAGGCCGCGTACGTGAGACCCGCCACCGCGATGCCGAGCCGGTTCCGAAGTTCGGCAGGCACCGTGTCGGAGACGGCCCTATCCCACCGGCTGATGAACACCGACGCCACGGAAGGAACCGAAGGGTTCAGGCCCTCGTGGATCCGCCGTTCGATCCCGCGCATATACGCATCCGCGGCGACGAGGTACTGCTCGTGGGAGAACAGGAGCGTGACGTTGATCGGCACCCCGGCGAAAATGTTCTCTTCGATCGCGCGGGCGCCCTCCGCCGTGCCCGGGATCTTGATGAAGACGTTGTCCTTTCCCACCCGTTCGTGCAGGGCCGCCGCCTGCTTCGTCGTGCTGTCCGCATCGTGAGCCAGGAGAGGAGAGACCTCGAGCGACGCCCACCCGTCCACGCCGTCGGTCTGCTCGTGCGCCGGACGGAACAGGTCGGCCGCGCGCCGCAGATCCTGGATGGCGAACTCGAAGAACAAATCCTCCCCTTCAAGTCCACGCGTCACCGCCTCACGGATGGCGTCGTCGTAGTCTTGGCTCTGCTCGATCGCCTTGTCGAAGATCGAGGGGTTGGATGTGAGGCCGGTCACTGAGTAGTCGCGGACGTAGGACGCTAGGGTCCCGTCGTTGAGCATCCCCCTGGTGATGTTGTCCAGCCAGAGGCTCTGCCCGATCTCATGCAGCTGCTGTGTGCCATTCATGCCGAACCCCCTTGGGAGAGAACCATTATCGCGCTTCTCGCGCCGTCCGGTCAGACACGCCCCGCCTTCGACCGACTCGTACACGCGTTGGCCTTCGGCGCACGGATAGGGGTCAGGATCACCTGCGCAGCCTCGGACCTGAACACCTCGGCGAAGGGTCACGCGAACTTGGCGTCGCGGTCCCTGACCAGGTGACGGACGCCATCTAGATCATCGGTCGCCGCGAGGTTGCGAGCCTGCTGGGTCACCCATGCGGAGTCAGGGTTGGCGGTCACCCGATGTCCACCCCGGACCTCCACCTCGAAAGTCCACCACTTCTCGGGACGCTAGCCGTCGAGGAGTCCGTGGGAGAAACGATCGAAGCATTCGGTGATTTGTTGCGGAAGTGGCGTCCCTCCTCCGGCGGCGAGCCAGTGGCGCAGCGATGCCCGCATCGCAGCGAGTGCAGCGGCGGCGAGGAGGCGGGGAGTGATGTCGCGATCAGCTTCGGTTCCGATTCGTTGCGCGAGCGCATCTGCCAGAGCGTCCTCCCATCCGGCCTGGAGTTGCAGGCTCCGAGCAAGCACCGACGGTGTGCTGGCCATGATCCGGAACCTGCGGAGCAGCTTGGGTTGCTCGGCGTCGTAGTCCGCCGCGACGAGGACGAACGCGCGTTGCAGCGCGGTCCACGGTGCCTCGGCAGCGGGGCGGTCGGCGAGCGTTGAGATGATCCGGTGGAGTCGGTCGGCGTAGTCGGCGAGTACGACGTCTTCTTTGGTCGCGAAGTAGTGGAAGAACGTGCGGGGGGCGATGTCGACCGCGGCCGCGATGTCGCTGATCGTGGCCGATTCGAAACCGTCGCGTTCGAACCGTTCCAGGGCAGCGCTCTCGATGCGCCGCCGGGTATCTAACTTCTTGCGCTCTCGAAGGCCACCCGTCGCCACGTCACCCACTCCCATTCTGCTGCACTCCCAGCATATATGCATTGGCTGCACTTTGCAGTATAGTTAGTCTACCCTCAAGAGATGAGTTCAGAGTGTCGTCTTGGCTCCACCACATCGGTTCGTTTGCCGCCCGCCATCGCCGGCTCGTGCTCGTTACGTGGATCCTGCTCGCGGTGGGTGCCGTGTCGCTGAACCGCGCAGTCGGTGGCAACGCGGTCGACAACTTCGCGGTGCCCGGCGTCGAGTCCCAAGCAGCGACTGACATGTTGAAGGCACGCTTCCCCGAGAAGGCCGGCGCAACCGCGATGGTCGTGTTCCACAACGGCTCTGGCGCGATCACCGACCCGACGCTCGCCGCCGGCATCGCCGCAACCATCGGTGAGGTTCAAGTCCTGCCACATGTCGTGGGCGTGACCGAACCGCTCGCCAGCTCACGCTCGATCTCTCCGGATGCCACCACCGCGTTCGCCTCGGTACAGTTCGATGGCACCACAGCGGAACTTGGCCGCGCCACGCTCGCCGCGCTCGTCGACACAGCGGGGCCGGCGGAACTCGCGGGGATCCAAGTCGAGTTCGGTGGCGAACTGCCCACCGCGCTCAAAGCAGAGACGACAGGACCAGCCGAAGCGATCGGTGTCATCGCCGCCCTGATAATCCTGCTGCTTACCTTCCGCAGCGTGGCCGCCATGGCGCTGCCGCTCCTCACCGCGTTGACCGGCCTGGTGACTGGGCTGGCGATCGTCGGGCTATTGAGCGGGGTGATCGAGATCCCCTCCATCGCACCCCGGCTCGGCACGATGATCGGGCTCGGTGTCGGGATCGACTACGCCCTGTTCATCCTCAGCCGCCACCGCGACAACGTCGCCGCCGGAATGCCCATCGAGGAGTCCATCGGACGCACCAACGCCACTGCCGGCAAAGCAGTCGTCATCGCTGGCAGCACCGTCGTCGTAGCGATCCTCGGTCTCCAACTTGCCGGCATCCCCTTCGTCGCCGCCCTCGGCTACTCAGCATCGATCGTCGTCTCAGTCGCCGTCGTCGTCGCCGTCACTCTGCTTCCAGCACTCCTCGGTTTCACCGGCAACCGGCTCGTCCACCGATCCGAACGCCACCACACCAACGACGCGGCGGACGCCAACGTCGCCGATCCGGGTCACAGCGGCTGGGTCCGCTGGGCACACTGGGTGGCGTACCACCCTTGGCGTTCGAGCATCGCCGCCACCAGTGTGTTGCTCGTACTCGCCATCCCAGTGCTCGACATGAAACTCGGCCAGGCCGACGCCGGGACCGCCCCGACCAGCACGACCCAGCGACGCGCCTACGACCTGCTCGCCGCCGGCTTCGGCGCGGGCTTCAACGGACCGCTCCTGCTCGTCATCGACCTCGGACCTACACCCAGCCCGAAGATCATCGACCAGATCACCGCCGCAGTCACCGCCGACCCCGGCGTCCGAGCCGTGTCTCCTGCCCAGCTCAGCACCGCAGGCGACACGGCGATCATCACCGCGATCCCCACCACCAAACCTCAAGACGAAGCCACCAGCGCGCTCGTCCATCGCCTCCGCGACTCCACCCTCCCCGCCGTCACCGCCAACACCACCGCCACCGTGCTCGTCGGCGGCCCGACCGCAGGGTTCATCGATCAGTCCGACAAGATCTCTGCTCGACTGCCCTGGTTCATCGCCATCGTCGTCGCCATGTCGTTCATCCTGCTGATGATCGTCTTCCGCTCGATCCTCGTCCCGCTCAAAGCAGCATTGCTCAACCTGCTCTCCATCGGCGCCGCCTATGGCGTGGTCGTTGCCGTCTTCCAATGGGGATGGGGGCGCAGCCTCATAGGTCTCCACGAGGCCGTGCCCATCGCGTCGTTCGTGCCGATGATGATGTTCGCGATCCTGTTCGGCCTGTCCATGGACTACGAGGTCTTCATCCTCTCCCGCATCCGCGAGGAATACAGCCGCGGCCACACCAACATCGACAGCGTCGTCGCCGGCCTCGGCGCCACCGCCAAAGTCATTACCGCGGCCGCACTGATCATGATCAGCGTCTTCCTCGGTTTCGTCGCCAGCCCCGACCCCATCGTCAAGATGATGGGCGTCGGCCTCGCCACAGCTGTCGCCGTCGACGCCACCATCGTGCGTATGATCCTCGTCCCCTCCACCATGGCCCTCGTCGGCGACCCCAACTGGTGGTTCCCCCGCTGGCTCGACCGGCTTCTCCCCCACCTCGACCTCGAAGACGAACCAACAACCTCTCTGCCGATCATCGTCGCAACGACCACCCCGTGACACGTCACACCGACGAGCGCGGCCCGACCTGCGCGGGGTCCTCCCGGAGACAGTATCCAGCCCTGGTAGGTCCGGGGACGAACCCGCGTTTTGGCGTGGGAGAGCCAGGAGGCAAGGTAGACCCCCACCGAGGCGGAACCCATGTCCTGCAAGGCTTGTGCCATCACCCGGACAGTAGCTCTGGGCATCTGGTCTCAGCAACGGTGCAGAACCTCGTTACGGATGGAACCTCCTTTAGTTGTGTCCCATCAAGCCGGTGTAGTTGGATCAGCGGCCAGCCGCCCGAACAACGCCAGAACGTCTGGCTCTTCGGCTGAGACCGTCGTCGTCGTGCCCGGATCAAACGCGCCGGCTCGGCTCGATGACGCCGGTGACTGCGACAAGATCGCGGATGCCGTTCAGTACCGGGAGAACCGCTCGACATCACCCTCGAAGACCTCGATCATCTCCTGCGAGAGGGTGGGCTTCATCTGCTTTATCGCATCCAGGAAATCATCGGTGCCGGCCTTGTCCGCTGACCCTCCGAAGACCTCCCGCTCGAACGCCGATTGGGCCGCCCTGCGGGCGGCGAACTCGATGTCTGCAGGAGTGAAGTACTTGGTGGCCTCGACCAGCACCTCGACGTCGACGTCCTCATCGCTGATCTCCGTGACGTAGCGGCGCCAGATGGCGGTCCGGGCGACCGCGTCCGGCGGTCCGACGGGCAAGACGTAGTCGAACCGGCCAGGCCGGAGGAACGCTGGGTCCAGCGTTCCCACCCAGTTAGTCGCGCATACCAACAGATGGTGGGGGACCGTCCGGAATCTGGGGATCTGCTTCAAGAACTCGTTCGTCACGCTGGGGCTCACCCTGCGCTCGGGGTGACGGACGGAGGCCAGGTCCTCCACCTCGTCGACGAACACCACTGCTGACGGAAGCTCCAGGAGCCGCTCGAAGGCTCGGGCCAGAAGTCTCCCTTCGTGCTCGATCCCCTCATCGACCAGCTCGCTCGGTTCGATCTCTACGAAGGGCCACCCGAGTCGGGACGCGATCCCTTTGGCGAACGTCGTCTTGCCGGTTCCGGGCGGCCCGAACAGGACGATCGCCTTCGGTCGCTCCACGCCGTGGCGCTCGGCGAGCTCGGGCTGGGAGAGGGGAAGGATGACGCGCCGTTCGATGATGTCCTTGGGCTCCTCCATCCCTTTGAGGCGATCCCACAGGCCGGGGTCGATCGTGACCCCTCCCAGGTCCGCCAGGACCGAGGGGGCAGAGATGGTGCTCGAGATGTCCCGGCGAACGGATACGGCGCCGTCAACCATCTCGTAACCCCGCAGCTGAAGGCCTGCGTGCAAGCGTCCTTCGATGCCGACCAGGGCGTTGATCACGTGCGCGCCCCGTTCGGCCATCCCGGCTTCCATCTGGTCGATGAGACGGTCAAGGACCACATCCGCGTCGGGCGCGGCGGCAACGGCGAGCTCGTGGATGCAACCGAGTGCCCCCGATACGGTCCCGAAGCCCGCCCCGACGATCTCGCCCTCCAGCTCGGCGACCAAGACGATGGCGCCCTCCTGGTTCACTAGGCTCAGGACCTCGCGGAGCTGGTGAACGGAGTCTGGCGGCTCGCCCGCCTCGGACCACAGCTCGACGATCCCGCCGAGGTCGTTCGGTCGGTAGGGACGGATGGAAGGGAGCACCCTTACCTCCTAAAGGCTCCCGTGAGGAGCCGAGTTGGCCACGCTACGCGGGAAATGGCGGAGAAGTCAATCGACCGGACCCGGACGGCGATCTGCTGACCTCTGGCGTCGGCGTATCCTCCTCGCGTGGCTGCGTTAACGATCGAGGGACGAGGGGCCGTCGTAGAAGCCGCCGGTGCGCCGACCCGGGTCTAACCGATCCTCGTCGAGCCTCCCGGGCCGGGCGAGGTCCGGGTTCTGCGGGCACGCGTGGACGCAGCCACCGTGGATATCGCGCGCAGGCATGGGCAACGACTGGAGGGCACGCTCTCGCTTGGGACGCTCGCCACGCACACGGTGGTGCATGCGGCTCAGGTGATCCCCGTGCCGGCGGGCGCCGACCTGTCGCGGGTTTGCCTCCTGGGCTGCGGCGCGTCGACGGGCGTGGGCGCGGCCGTGAACACCGGACGGGTCTGGCCCGAGGCAACGGTGGCCGTGGTCGGCCTTGGCGGGATCGGTCTGGCCGCCTTGCAGGGAGCGCGGATCGCCGGTGCCGCTCGCTTGATCGCGGTCGATCTGGTTCCGGCCAAGTTCGAGATGGCCCGCGCGATGGGCGCCACAGGCACGATCGATGCGGGCGTCGATGATCCCGTCGCCGCCGTGCGCCCACTCCCGGACGACCTGGACGCGATGGTCTCCAAGGAAGGGCGACTTACCGCCGAGGATATCGATGAGGCATTCCGAGCGATCCTTGTTGGCGAGGTCGTGCGCACCGTGATCCGCATCGAGCCTGACCCGAGGCCCGCGACGGCGACCTGATCAAGCCCTGGGTCGTCGTAAACTGCCACCGATGGAACAGCGTGTCTTCGGGCGAACAGGCCACATGAGCACGGTCGCCATTTTCGGCGCGGCCGCGCTCTGGGATGTCGGGCAAGAGGAGGCCGATCGCGCGATGGATCTCGTCGTCTCGGCAGGTGTGAACCACATCGACGTGGCACCGCAGTACGGCCTTGCCGAGGAACGGCTCGGACCATGGATGGCGCGGGAGCGCGACCGCTTCTTCTTGGGGTGCAAGACGATGGAGCGCACGAAGGCTGGTGCGGCCGCTGAGTTCAGGCGCTCGCTCGCGCTCCTTCGGGCCGACGGGTTCGACCTCTACCAGCTGCACGCGGTGAACTCGCTCGAGGAGCTGGACCAGGTCACGGGCAAAGGGGGCGCGCTCGAGGCGGTACTGGAAGCGCGCGACCAAGGGCTGACTCGCTTCGTGGGGATCACCGGCCACGGCGTGGACGCGCCGGGGGTGTTCCTCGAGGCGCTCAGGCGCTTCGACTTCGACTCGGTGCTGTTCCCGCTGAACTTCGTGCAGATGGCGAACCCGGACTTCCGGGCAGGGGCGGAGGAGCTGATCCGCGTGTGCCGGGAGAAGGACGTCGGGACGATGGTCATCAAATCGATCACTCGTGGGCCGTGGGGCGGACTGCCCGAGACCCATACGACGTGGTACCGGCCGTTCACCGAGTCGGCGGAGATCCGTCGCGGCGTCGACTTCTCGCTGTCGTACGACGTGACCGGCATCTGCACCGTGGGCGACACGCAGCTGCTCCCGCTCGTGCTCGAGGCCTGCGAACGCTTCACGCCGATGGCCGAACCGGCCAGGGAGGCGCTGATCGCGCAGGCAGGGACATACGAGCCGCTGTTCATCTGAAACCGCCGGGCGACGGCGCCGTAGAGGCCTGGGGCCGGAGCCGCCTGCTAGCCTCGGCGGATGCGCCGTCCGACCCCGATCACGATGATGATCCTGTTCACATGGACCGTGATCGGGCAGCTCTCCTCGTGCACGGCGAGGCCGTGAATCGTCTGAACCGCTGGCCGGTGATCATCCAGAGCGGGATGGGCGTTGCCGTCTCCGGCTGGCGGCTGGTCCGCGTCGTCTCTGAAACCGGGCAGCTGGGGCGTCTCCGGCACGGCCGTAGGGGTTCAAAACCCTGATTCACTCACGCCGCCCTCTCGTGATATTCGTTGATCAGGCCGCCGAGGACCCGACAGCGCTCGATCTTGTCGACGGGAACCTGCTCGGAGATTACGTCGATCGTTTCTGGGGCGTGCAGGTCGATCCCGCGGTGGGGCCGGCGCGAGTTGTAGTGCTCTTCGTAGCCGGCAAGGAACCTATCGAGCTGCCGGCGTCCGGCGAACAGCATCTGGTCGGTTCCTGCGGTCTTCACCGTTCTGATCGCGCGCTCGGCGAGGGCGTTGGCATCAGGCGCACGGATCGGCGTCTTGAGCACCCGAATCCCCTCGGACCGAAACACCTCGTCGAAGGCACGGGAGTCCTTGGAGTCCCGGTCCCTGATCAGGAATCCGAACCCTTCGAGTTCTCCCGCCATCGCCAGGTTGCGTGCCTGCTGGGTCAAGAAGTCCCCGTCCGGGTTTGAAGTCGCCGGGCGGAAACGCAGCCTACGCGTGCCCACCTCTATATAGAGGAGCACGTAGAGCGTGCGCAGGAACACCGTTTCCACCGTGAAGATGTCGATCGCCAAGATCGTGTCCGTCTGGGCCCGAAAAAACTGGCTCCATGTGGGGCCATCTCGACGGGGAGCCGGTGGGATGCACCGAAAAGCAGGGGCTAAACCAAGAGCAAGACCTCGACCAAGAACGCTACGAGGCCCACCTTGCAGACGACTCGGAGCTCGTGGCGTGAGCCGCCTCACCCTCACCTTCGAGGACCTCGTCGCGGTGATTACCGCCGCCTTGGAGCGCCGCGACTTCGAGACCGCGGACCGGCAGCGCTTGACGGGCGAGTTCAGGCGCTCGCGGTTGCGAGCAGTTCTTGAGCGGCCCTCTGACCTGCGGGAACAGGCGGGTTCGGTCCTTTCCAGTGCCGACCCGGGCCCAACGAAGCGCTCTTGAAAACCGTTGGCCAGGAACCTGTGTCGTGCCCCTCCACCGTAACCGGCCATGTGATGCCAGGCCTTGAAGCCTTGAGTCCTCGCGGCGCGTCCCGAGATCGGCGAAGTCCGTTCCGAGCCGTCGTGCCGCTCCCGTTTTGAACTGCTCAGATGTGGTTTTCTACCGGCCCCACGAGGGCGGGGGGCTGTAGAAAACATGGAAGAGAACCCTCCCACCAGCAGCTTCCGGTGCATGAGTCTAGCCAGTGAGAGCCGTCGGGCGTTGGATGAGTCTGCGAGCGAAGGCCGGAGCCCCTTCAGGCGAGGGCTTCGCCCGGCTTCGGGCGGGGATCGATGTTCAGGCCGCTCCGGCTCAGCCCAGTTGAAGTTGCCGTTCGCGTTCGCTACGTAGCCGTCGAACTACGTGATCGTCGAATAGATCAGCTTGGCCATGGTGGCCTCCCTTTACAAGCGCTAACCATGCCAGCCCGAGATCAGGCCGCGAATGTGCCGGGATAACGCGATAGCGAGCAGGGCCGGTGGGATCAGGCTCAGGATGCCGGCCGCGGCAAGGAGCGGTTGGTTCGTCGTGTACTTCCCGACGAACTCGGTGATCAAGACGGTGACCGGCTTCGTCGCTGCCGTGGGCGCGAACAAGAGCGGGATGAAGAACTCTCCCCAGACCGAGAGCGCCATGATCGCCGCCACGGCTGCGATACCACCGCGCATCTGTGGCAGGACGACCAGGCGGAACGCCTGGAACTTCGTACACCCGTCGACCAGCGCGGCGTTTTCCACCGCGACGGGTAGCTCGCGAACGTGGTTGTACAGCAGCCACACAGCGAGAGGAGCGTTCGCGCTCACGTAGATGAGGAGCAGGCCTAGCTGCGTTCCGATGAGATGCAGGTTCGCCATGACCCGCCAGAGGGGGATGATCACGGCGAGCGCGGGCAGGATCAGCGTTCCGATGAGGAGGCCGAGCATCGTCCGGCGTCCTGGGAAACGAAGTCGACCGAACGCATAGCTCGCCGTAACTGCGAGGACCAGCAGCACCGTGGTCGTCTCGATCGTGATCAATGCGCTGTTCAGCATCGCGTGCCCGAATGCCGCGATCTCCGAAGGGACGAATCCGTTCGTCGTGCGGACGCCGCCTCCCGACAGCAGGGCCTGGTAACCCGACAGGTTCCAGCTTGTTGGAAACCATTGTCCCGCTTGGACTTCCGCCTGCGTCGACAGACTGGTAAGCAGACCGAGCAGCACTGGGCCGAGAGACCAGAACAGGGCGACCCCGATGACGCTGGTTCGGACGATCTTGCTCGCGCGCGACCGTTTCATTGCTCGGCCCGCCGCAGGCTCCGGATATACCCGAGCGCCAGCACGCCCGTCACGAGCGTCACCAGGTAGGCGAACGCCGCCCCTTTACCGAACTCGAGCCGAGTGAACGTGATCTGGTAGGCCTGCATCATGAGGGAGAACGTGTTGAGCTGGTAGCCGGTCAACATGTAGATCTCATCGAAGATGGCGATCGCCAAGATCGTGCCCGTCGTGAGCGCGACCGCGAGCGCCGGACGCAGCAAAGGCATCGTGAGCATGCGGAATTGCTGCCACCCCGTCGCTCCGTCCACCGACGCCGCTGCATAGATCTCGTCGGGGATCCCCTGCAACCCTGCAAGGAGTATGAGGGTGACCAGCGGGACCACGCCCCACGCGTGGACGATCGCGATGAACACGATCGCCCATCCACGGCTCGCGAACCACACCTTCGGCTGCGACAGCACGTGCACCCTCAGCAGCAATACGTTCAGCAGGCCGTTGTCCGGATTGAAGATGCGGAGCCACAGCAGCGCGCTCACCACTGATGGCAGCGCCCAGGGCAGGACCAGGGCGGCCATCACCAAACCGCGTCCTCTGAACGGACGGTTCAGGGCGAGTGCGAAGCTAAGCCCCAGTACCAACTCGATCGCGATGGCGACCAGGACGTAGCCGCCGGTGTGGACCGCGGCCGTCAGCGTGTCAGGGTCGCTCAGGACCGATGCGTAGTTGTGGAGTCCGATGAAGCCACCGGGTATCCCGTAGGAATACGCCTGCGTGCTCAGCCGCAAGCCAAGGATCAGTGGTAGGAAGACCAGCGCGAGGATCACCAGGAGCAGTGGGCTCCCCAGCGAGAGCCCAAGAGCCGTCTCCCGAGCGCGAGCGCGCCGCCGCTGGCTCCCCACGCCTAGCCGGCCCTCCTGGGCGCGGGTCTAGGCACCCGACTGCAACTGCGTCGCGGCGGCTGCGATCTGATTCACACCTTCTTGGACGCTGAGGTCTCCCCGCGCTACCGCGTTGATGATGCTCCCCGCCTTGGTGCTGAAGTCGCCATACCAGGGCGGAGCCCCTTGCGGGAACAGCGGAGCGACGTGCTGGAGTTCCTGGTTGATCGTGTCGCCGCCCACTAGCTTGCCGCTGCTGACCAACGACTGGACCGCCGACGTGCTGCAGGGAAGCAATCCGATCGACTTCTGGAGGGCAAGAACCGTCGCAGGTTGCTCCCACCATTTAAGGAAGGCGAGCGCTGCGGCCTGGTGCGTCGATGTGCTCATGATCCCGAGCCCCTCGGGGAGACCGAAGGTCGCTCCCGGCCCGCTGACCCCGGGGACCAGGAGGAACGAGCCGTCCCCCGCGATCTTTGACTGGGAGGGATCGTTCGCCGTCACCATCTCGTCCGGACCACCGACGATCGTCACTGCCGCGCTGCCCGATGTGAATCGATTGTCAGACTGGGTGTCCGTGAGGGAGACGGCGCCGGGCGTCACGAACCCCTTGTTCACCGCATCGACCATGAACTGCAGGGCCTTGTAGCCGCCGGAATCCGGCGAGGTGAACGCGGGTTGTAGGTTGGGATCGAACAGCTGACCACCGTAAGCGAGCGTCAGCAGATACCACGCGGTGGAGGTTCCCTCGGTCGCCGACAACGGGATAGCCAGTGGGTTCGCCGCTATGCCCTTGTCCTTGATCAGCTGGAGATCGACCGTCAGCTCATCAAGGGTGGCCGGTGGCTGTGAGATCCCCGCATCGGCGAACATCTTCTTGTTGTAGGCCGAGATGCGGAAGTCGTTCGAATAGCACACGGCGTACTGGTTACTCCCGATCGTGAAAGCGCCGTTGTTCTGTAAGCCCGAGATCATCGCGGGGTCGAGCTTGCCCTGCAGCGGCAGGTACCAGCCCGCCCGCCCGAACTGCCCGGTCCATGACCAGTCGAACTCCGTCACGTCGGCCAGCGGCGTGTTGGCGGCGCCCGTGATCGCGATCTTGTTTCTGATCGCGTCCCATCCCGTCACCTGGAGATCGACCTTCACGCCCGTCTGGTCGGTAAAGGTCTGCAAGATGTCCTTGGGGACGTTGGCCCATGGGGGAAGCAGCACGACGATCGTCTGGCCGGCGATCGATGGGGACGGGCCGCTTGCTATGGCGGATCCCACAGGATCACTTCCGCCCGACGAGCACGCCGCCGCGACCAGCGCGAGTGCGGCAACGGCCGTAACCACCCGTGCGATCGATCCCCTCATCATCCTTCTCCTTCGTTCCTGTCAAGTGGTTCGGCGGATGCAGCGTTGTCCGCTCCGCCGAAGGTGATCGAGCATGTGTCGGTTCTAGGTTCCAGTATGAGCGCGGTACCGATGGCCGAATCGCGTGACTCGGCCAGCCGTGCTCGGCCGACCTCCGTCACCGACGCGCCAGTCAGGCAGATCTCACCGAGCGCCTCACCTGGCGTCGAGAACGTCAGGGTCCTTCCTTGCTCGCCCCGGGCAACCGCTAGCAGCTCCCAGGTCGAGTAGATGAGCCGTAGCCCCGAACCTAGATCCAGACCGACCGGCAGTAGCCTGGCTCCGGCTCCGTCGAACGCCACTCCGTCGATCACCTGCGGGAACTCGAGGGTTCCCATGTCGGGGGCGGTGCATCGAACGCGGGTGCTCGCGCGTAGGCCCACCGGGTTCGCGAGGCAGACGAAGGATCCCGTATCCGACCGTAGTTGCATCGCGGCGACATGCCGATCGCTCGCGCGTGTCGCCAGTGGACGGGCACCTGCGTTCGTCACCAGACGCTCCAGGAAGTCCTTCTGATCATCTTGTTCGTTCGGGACATACTGGAGGTTGAAGCCGAGGAGCGTGACGCGGCCAGCCCCGATCGGGCGGGTGAATCCGGCCGCGTTCCCCGTCTTCATGTCGCGGGCGACCTCGTGTGCGTCCGCGGGAAGCGCCAACGACCACCTGCGCCCTGGCGCCACGATGCTCTCGCCTTCAGGGCTGACCAGCATGTGCATCGCTTCGGCCGATGCGCGCGGATCTGGGGGCGTCACCACCACGCCGATCATCCAGGCGTTCCAAAGGACCTCGCACGAATCGCCTCGTTCGTCACGGCGGGGGATCTCGGGCAGGATCACCACGTGTCCTCCGCCTCGGACGTAGGCGGCGAGCTTCTCTTGTACTGCCCGCTCCATGTGGGGAACGCCCGGGACCCAGATCTGAGGGAGGGTTTGCAGTTCCTTGAGGCCCGCGTGCTCCAGGTCGACGGCTCCGAAGCTCACGCTCGAGACCGCCATCAGGGACGGGAGGCTCGACGCCCGCGACATCCCCATCTCGCCGCCGTTGAAGGTGGTCGTGAGCAACTCGGCCACCTGGCGCATCGGCCCATCGCCGCCGACGATCGCGGCGCGTTCGTACGACGGGAGACATCCGATCCATGTGTCACGCAGCGGTTCGCCCTCTAGGAGGGCCCGCCCTCCAGCCTGGATCACCTTCCCGAGCTTGCGCAGCACGCCGGCGTGCGGTCGTTCGCTGCCGTCCGAAGCGATCGGAGCGCTGATGTCGTAGCCGCGACCGGTGACGTTCTCGAATCCGGGTGGATTCTCGCCACCTACCATCATGTAGATGTTGATCCCCTTGATGCCGCGCGCCACGGTTATCGTATAGAGCAGTTCCATCGCGCCCGGTGTGATGTTGGTGGAGTTGGACCCTTGCAGCTCCATCGATATGGCGGGGCCGTGGCCGCGATGCCAGACCCCCAGGTAGGTCTCGTGCGAAGCCACGATATCGCCCAACTTGCGCTCATCGCATGCCGCCGGTCCGAACAGCGACAGGTAGACCTCGTTCGTCAGGTGGATCGGGAGGTTGTGCTCTTCGATGAAGTCGGTGAACCTCACGGCGTCGAGTGAGAGCAGGTAGGGGAACAGCATCGAAACGGGCACGTCGACGCCGGTCCCCACCACCGTCCGGTATTGGAATTCCATGTCCAGGTTGATCTCGTTCAGCTTGAAATCGAACCAGTCCGCGTGTCGGGGAAGGTCGGACGGCGCCGCCATCGGTTCGCGCGGCGGATCGATATCGGCGCCGCGTGACCACCGCGTTCTGTATGCGGCATTCAAAGCGTCGAGCGAGCCGTAGCGGGCAAGCAGCCACTCCCCGAAGCGCGAGGGGTCCCCCCCGCCCGGACCGCCGACAATCACCGGGTTGTAGTCGACGGCCAGCGAGCCCATGGCGATGCGTTGCCAGTAGCTGGGTTCGTCGTCGAGTTGCACGTCGATGACGGTGCCACCACGGGTCGCGAGATGCTCGACCGCGATGGTGCAGGAGGCTTCAAGCCACGCGGCTTCTGCATCTCGGTAGGCCGGATGCGAGTGCGTGATGCCAGGGTAGGGATGATCCGGCATCGAGACCCCGCCGGTGGCGTCCAGGGCCAAGATGTCGGGGGTTCGTTCCCAGAGCCAGTCCGGCAGGGCGCCGTTCCGCCATTCAGCGGTGATGAAGGGACCGGGTCGAAAGATGCAGTCCAGACCCGCGGCTGCGATCTCGTCCATCGCGGAACGAAGGTCGCGCTCCGGGATGGTGCTGCCTTCGAAGTCGGGCTTCCCGTCCGGGTCTGGGTGATGCCAGTTCCAAGGGATGTAGATGCTGGTGGCGGTCAGTCCGATATCTCGCATCGCGCGAAGCCGATGACCCCACTGGTCGCGGGGGACCCTGAAGTAATGGAACTCACCCGAGAGCAGGAACGCTTCCGTGCCGCCGACGCTGAACAGGCGCCCATCGGCTGTTACGTGGCGTGGGCTGGCGATGGTGATTCTCCCTTCCTGGCGGCCGCACCGCCGAGCGGTCGGCGCTGCATTCTCTCGTCACGATTGGCGGATTGTTGCACTTTCTGGGGTCAAACGCGCAAGACCGTTCAGACGTACGCTAGGCGACCCTGACGCCGTCCAGGAGGCCACCCCCATGCAGAACCGTATCGTTCGTCAGTTGCTTGCCGCAGTCATCGCCGCTGTGTCCCTATCGCTGGTTCCCGCTGCCGCCAACGCGACGCCTGTCCTTACCGTCAACCGCGGAGGGCCCGCCGTCTCGGCCTCCTTCACCGCAGCGTTGTCAGGAGCGGGCATCCTGGACGTCTCGGTTTCCGCCCCTAGGGTGTCTTGGGGCGATCTGGGTTCCGAATCGGCAGTCGTGTCACTCTCCGTCGACGGTCACTATCAGAGCGACCTCGTGATGATGTCATCCACACCGACCTCTCGAAGCGTTGCACTCGGCTCCCTTGCAGCCGGCTCCCACACGCTGAGCGCGATCTTCGCTGCCGACCGTTCCCCGGCGGGGCGCGCAGAGCGCGGTGTTGGACGTGACGGCGATCCGTGCCGTCCCCGCGTCGGATCCGAGCTATCTCACTCTCGCGCACGCCCCAATCATCTACGGGAGGGAACTCAGCAAGAAGACACCGTTCGCGAACGCTACGACGGACACGCCGCTGCTCGCCTGGCACGAGTCGACCCTCGCGGCGACGCCCGGTGACACGGTGATCGAGTACTCGGTAGTCTGGAGCAACGAGGACGGCGGGACCGCGCCGCCTGCGCTGATGGCGCGTTGGGGCCGCACCACCGACATCGAATGGATCTACCGCGTCGAGGTCGATGCGAACGGCGCCATTGTTCCCGGCACAGCGGTCTTCCAAGGAGCGAACCACGCGACGAAGTCTTTCGGCGGCGCGAT
>JBBRTK010000004.1:0-40729 GCA_038244455.1 Actinomycetota bacterium | reverse complement strand
GGATCTGGGACAAGTTCGTTGCCGAGCGTCCGGAGGCAGCGAAGCTGGTGAAGCAACGGGCCGTGTCGGACGGCGCGCCGAAGCTCTCCAAGAAGGCCGCCGCGAAGGCAGCTGAGGCGAAGTTGGAAGCCGCCAAGCCTAAGGCCGAGCCTGAGCCGGTCGCGGTCCCCGAGGAACCGGTGGCAGAGGCCGCCGCCGAGGAGCCAGAAGCACCGGCTGAGACTGCCCCGGAGGTCGAGATCGTCCCCCCCGAAGCCGTTGAGTCCGAAGCCGCCGAGCCCGCAACCGCCGAGCCCGAAACGCCAGCAGAAGATGCTGCCGAGACCGAGCCCGCCGCCGAGGAGACCTCTGAAGCGTGAAGGACCTCGTCGAGTTCCTGGCGCAAGAGCTCGTCGATGATCCTGATGCGGTAGTCGTGACGGAAACCGCCGACGATCGAGGGCCGCGATTCACTGTTCAGGTGGGTGAGGGTGACATGGGCAAGGTCATCGGCAAGGGCGGACGCACCGCCAAGGCCATCCGAACGGTCGTTCGCGCCGCGGCTGCGCGCCAGGATGCTGGCGCCATCGTCGACTTCGTCGACTGAGGCCCCTTCCGTGGACGAGCCGGCCATCGTCGTCGGCGCCATCACCAAGGCTCACGGCCTCAAGGGTGAAGTCGTCGTGCTCAACCGCTCCGACAACCCCGATCGGTGGGCACCCGGGAACACGGTGTTCCTGGGGGATCGCGAGCTCGAGATCACCGCGTCGCGTCCCCACGGCGCTCGGCTCCTCGTCTCGTTCCGGGGCATCACGGACCGCAACGGGGCCGAAGGCCTCCGTGGAGAACTCACCGTTCGCCGCAGTCAACTCCCCACCCTTGCCTCAGGGGAGTTCTGGCCGCACGAACTCGAAGGGTGCGAGGTCCTGACCGATGCCGGCAGGGCACTCGGTCATATCACTGACATCATCCCCAATCCGGCGAACGACCTTTGGGTCGCCGTGGACGAGGCGGGAACCGAGACGTTGATCCCGGCGCTCGCGGACGTGTTGCTCGATGTGGACGTGCAAGCCCGGCGTGTGCTGGTCCGCGACATCCCAGGATTGACTGCCCCTGAAGAGGACCCTGGAAGTTCCCGGTAACGCTCGCTCGCCGAACGTCACTCACCTAGCGTGAGAGACCGAAATGGAGCTTGAGGATGTCTTCCGCGCCCATCAGCGGGCCGTGTTCGCCTACTTCCTCCGGCTCGTGGGTGATCGGCACGACGCCGAGGAACTCACACAGGAGACGTTCGTCCGTGCGTGCGGGGCGGCTGTCCGGTTCCGAGGCGACGCCAAGGTCACGACATGGCTCTTCGGGATCGCCCGTCGCGTGCTCCTGGAGGCGTCCAGGGCCGGGCTTTTCGAACGCCGGCCTGTGCTGCCGAACGACGCGTCTGCGCCGGCACCGGAGGACGCGCCCGAGGATCGTCTGGATCTGGCGCGGGCACTGGCCGGGCTCGGATTCATGGACAGGGAGGCGCTCGTGATGGCCGACATGCTCGGTTTCGAACCGATCGAAGTGGCAACGATGCTGGAGATCACGCCGGAAGCGTTCAGGGTGCGTCTGCACCGGGCGCGCGGGCGTTTGCGGGAGGTGTATGGGCGTGGCTGAGCAACCTGTGTTGGATCTCCGGTCGTTGGCGTCGGTGGAGACGCCCGAGGTCGTGAGCGCCGCGCTCCGGCGGTTCCGGCGCAGGCTCGTGGTTCGAGGACTCTGGGCGGCGCTCGCTCTCCTGGTCGCGGTTCTGTCCCTCATCAGCCTCAGGTCCAACCGGGATCTTCCCGAGCGGATCATGGGAGCCTCCCGGATCTCGTATCCCACGGGGAATCCAGGCGACGGCTTGTACGACGTACGGGGCGTTCGGTTCGTCGTGCTGGAGATCGCGGACCTGGGAGGCGGCCAGCTGGGGGTGCATGTCGTCGGGACCCCCGACCCTGCGGGGCAGACGGTGATCACCACGGTCTCTCTGCCGGGGACGCCGCACGGGGCGGGGCGCTACGCCTCGTCGGACTGGTGGTTCGAGACCCCCAAGCCGGCGAACGGCACGATCCCCGTCGCCGTCACGATGGGTCCGTGTGCCGACGGGAACGGATGTAAGGGTTCGTTCGTGATCGACCTGGGGGCGCTCGGCGTTCCCACCGACTTCTGGAGGTAACCGACGTGGAACACAACACCGACCTCTCCGCGCTCGACCGCAGCACGTTGCGCACCTGGCGCATCTTGAATCTCGTCGGGTGGGGCGCCGCGAGCATGCTTGCCGATGCCCTGCTCCTGGTGACGCTGTCGGTCTCGCTCGGGCGGCTCGGAGTGCTGCTTCCGACGCCGCTCTCATGGGTCGTGTGGGGGGTTGCGCTCGGGCTCGCGGGGGCCGGGGCCGGAACGGTTGTCGCGGCGAACGTCTACCGGTCGCCGGGATTCGTGGCGGGCTACGCGGCGACGGCGTTGACGGTGCTTATCGGCCTTCTGTTGGTGCCTGCCGGTGCGACCGGGACGCTCGTGGCACTCTGGGCGGCGTTCATCCCGAACATCGCGTGCGCGGCGTTCGTGGCGCGCCGCCGGTGGGCGAAAAGGCCCGCGGCGCTCCGCAGCCCTGCTTGAGGACGGACCCGCTGCTAGCCTCGCGTTCATGCTTATCGACATCTTCACGATCTTCCCCGGGATCTTTGCCGGGCCGCTGAGGGAGAGCCTCTTGGGCAAGGCGATCGCCGACGGGCTGATCGACGTGCGGGTGCACGACATCCGTGACTGGTCGATGGACAAGCACCGCAGCGTGGACGATGAAGCCTTCGGCGGGGGACCGGGCATGGTGATGAAGCCGGAACCGCTGTTCGCGGCCGTGGAGTCGCTGGATCCGGGGCGCGGCCGGGTGATCCTCCTTAGCCCCGCTGGGCGCCGGCTGGACCGTGACCTCGTGCACGAGCTGGCCGCTGAGCCCCACCTCACGCTCATCTGCGGCCGTTACGAGGGCGTCGACGAGAGGGTCGCGGAGCAGCTCCCCGCCGAGGAGCTCTCGATCGGCGACTACGTCCTCTCCGGCGGCGAACTCCCCGCGCTCGTCGTCTTGGAAGCCGTCACGCGCCTCCTCCCCGGCGTGATCGGCAAGGAGGAGTCCCATCAGCAGGATTCGTTCGAGGGCGGGATCCTGGATCACCCGCACTACACGCGGCCCCGCGAATTCCGGGGGATGGAGGTGCCTGAAGTTCTCGTCTCGGGCGACCACGCGCGTATCGACCGCTGGCGAAAAGAGGCGGCCGAGTCGAAGACCCGTCGCAACCGCCCCGACCTGCTCAACTAACGGTCGCGCAAGGGGCATTCCGTCGCGCTGGTACCATCTACCACCGTTGCCATGAATAAGACCGATCTGATCGAAAAGGCCTATCTTCGCACGGACATCCCAGACTTCAGGCCTGGGGACACCGTGAAGGTGCACGTCCGCGTGACCGAGGGCACGCGTGACCGCGTCCAGGTGTTTCAAGGGGTCGTCATCCGCCGACAGAACGGCGGTCTGCGCGAGACCTTCACCGTTCGGAAGATCTCGTTCGGCGTCGGCGTCGAGCGGACGTTCCCAGTCCACTCCCCGTCGATCGCCAAGCTCGAACTAGTGAGCCGGGGCGCCGTGCGCCGGGCCAAGCTGTACTACCTGCGCGAACTGCGCGGCAAGAAGGCTCGGATCAAGGAGCGCCGGATCGACGACGTGAAGCTCGCCGCGATGGAGGCCGCCGCCGAAGAGGTGCGCGCTGCCGCAGAAGCGGAAACAGCCGAAGCGGTTGAGCCCGTTGAAGCTGTCTCTGAAGAGGACTCAACGACTGGCGAGGCGGCCGACGCGCCGGATGCGCCCGAGATGGAGGCGTCCGAGGACGCCGAGGAGAAGGCCGAGGCCTAGCTCCGTGGCCGACCGGCCCGACGCAGCACCCGGCGAGCCGGCGCACAAGAGTGGGTGGCGAGAAGTCCCCTTCCTCGTGCTGGCGGCCTTCCTCATCGTCGTCGTCGTCAAGACGTTCGTAGTCCAGGCGTTCTGGATCCCGTCGAAGTCAATGGTGCCGACGCTGCAGCCGGGGGATCGGATCCTCGTGTGTCGCTTCTGCTACTGGTTCGACGACATCTCACGCGGCGATGTCATCGTCTTCTCGAACCCGCACCCACCTCAAGCGTCGGACCTGGGGCTCATCGGCGGGTTCGTCCATTGGCTGGGGCAGGGGACGGGGCTCGGGTCGGGCGGACAGACCGACTACGTCAAGCGCGTGATCGGTTTGCCCGGCGACGTGATCGAGATCAAGACCGGCAAGCTCTACCTCAACGGCCAACTCGTCCCGGAGTCCTACCTGAACCCGGTGGACCCGGACACCCGCTCCTTCGGCCCCGTGACCGTTCCTCCCGACGATCTGTTCGTGATGGGGGACAATCGGTCGCATTCGGGAGACTCGAGGTTCCCGCCCGGTCAGGGGTTGGGTTGGGTTCCCGAACGGATGGTCATCGGCCAGGTGTTCGTGCGGATCTGGCCGCCGTCACGGGCAGGAGGTGTGGGCTGAACCTGGACAGGTACGAACGGCTCCTGCGCGATCAAGGGTTCGTACGGATCGCGGGCGCGGACGAGGCCGGCCGCGGCGCGCTGGCCGGCCCTATGGTCGCGGCAGCCGTGATCCTTCCCGAAGGGTTCGACCTGGAGGGGATCAGGGACTCCAAGCAGCTGACGCCCGCGGAGCGGGAGGCGGCGTACGAGCGGATCATGGCGGGTGCGACCGTCAGTGTCGCGAAGGCCGAGCCCGCCGTGATCGACAGCCGGGGACTGCACCGTTGCAACATCGCCCTGCTCCGGCGAGCGGTCAGCGCGTTGGACCCGCTCCCGGATTATGCCCTGACGGACGGGTTCCCCGTTCCGCGGATGCCATGCCCCTCGCTCGCCATCAAGAAGGGTGACGCCGTGGCCGCGACCGTAGCCGCTGCGTCCATCATCGCGAAGGTGACGCGTGATCGGATCATGGTGAGGTTGCACCGGCGCTACCCGGAGTTCGGGTTCGATCAGCACAAGGGGTACGGCACGGCTGAACATATGGAGACCATCGATCGGTTGGGGCCGACCCGGATCCACAGGCTCTCGTTCGCTGGAGTCGGACAGGCGGCGTTGCCTGGATTAGGACGGGTCTCGGTGGTGCGGATCCCGGAGGGCCCGGAACCGTCCACGGACTCCCGTGAGAGGATGAACCAGCCATGAATGAAGACGATATCGAGCGTTTCGAGGAAGAACGGGAGCTGGAGCTCTACCGCGAGTATCGCGACGTGCTCCCGATGTTCCAGTTCGTGATCGAGACGGAACGCCGGTTCTACCTGGCGAATCAGGTGGAGGTCTCGCACAAGCCGGATGGGTGGGTCCAGGTTGATCTGACCGACGCCTGGGTCTGGGATATGTTCCGGCCGGCCAGGTTCGTGGCAAAGGTGACGGTGTCCACCCGGCGGGATGTGAACGTCGAAGTCCTGCGCCACGACGATCCCACGACCATCCCGGAAGGGCCTGCCACCGTCTAAGGACGGCGTGTCGTACCCGCCGCGTAGGGTCGGGCGATGGACACAGATCCCCGCATCCGAACTGGTGTCATCGGTGAAGATGCGGCGCTGCACGCCTACATGGATACGGGCTACCGGCTGATCGCGCGCAACTGGCGATGTCGGATCGGCGAACTGGACCTGATCCTGGTCCGCGGGCCCGTGCTCGTCTTCTGTGAAGTGAAGGCCAGGCGCGGTGAGGCGTTCGGTGGCGGCTGGGAAGCCGTGACGGCCCGTAAGCGAGCCAAGGTGCGTTCGGTCGCCCAGGCGTTCCTGATGTCCAGTGGGCTGCGGCCCGATGCCATCCGGTTCGACGTGGCCAGCGTTGAGGTCGGCAGGCGCCCCGGCCAGGCGAAGGTAGAGCTCTTCCTCGACGCCTTCTAGTCAGTGGGGGGTGCGGCTGCCCATGCTGGGGGCGAAAGCCGCCGGAGTGCGTCGATCATCGCATCGACGTTGGCCTCGGTGGCCAGATAGTTGACGAAGCCGGCGCGTAGATAGGTGCGTCCGCGCAGCGTGGTCGAGCTCACCCACGCGGTGCCATCGACCTCGAGGGCCCGCTGAAGCCGGGTCTGATAGGCATCCAGGCGAGGGTCGTCGGGGTCGACGCCGGTGGGCAGGTGCCGGAAGCAGACCACGGACAACTCGGGCTCGGCCGGCACGGCCTGGAAGTCGCCGGCCTCTGCGCAGCGCTGCGCGAGGTGAGCCGCCAGCTGCACATCGTGTTCGATCAACGCCGCGAACCCCTCGGTCCCCAGGTGTTTCCAGCTCATCCAGAGCTTCAAGGCGCGGAACCGGCGGGTTCCCTCGATCGAGTAGTGGTACCAGTTCAGGGGCTCGGCATCGGGGTCGTTGGTGCGGTAGTACTCGGGCTCCCGGTGGAAGGTCGCGCGCAGGTCCTCACGGCGCCTGACCAGGAGCCCGCCTATGTCGTACCCCTGGTAGAACCACTTGTGCGGGTCCACGGTCACCGAGTCCGCGCGTTCTAGCCCCGGCACGCGCGCGGCGGTGCGCGGTGAGAGCCTGGCCGCGCCTCCGTAGGCCGCGTCTACGTGGAGCCAGAGCCCCTGGCGTTCGGCCAGCTCAGCGAGCCCCACGATGTCGTCGACCGAGCCGGTATTCGTTGACCCGGCTACGGCAGAGATCGCGAACGGGGTGCGTCCGGCGGCCCGGTCTTCCTCGATCGCGGCGACGACGTCCGATGCCTGCAGGCGGAAGCGGTCGTCCGAGGGCACTATGTGCAAGGTGTCCTCGGGGAAGCCCAACACGTCCAGGCCGCGCGCGACGGAGAAGTGTGCCTGATCGCTCGCGTAGATCCGGACGGCTTCCAAGCGTTCCCCGCGCGGGGGGCAGGTAGGGTCGCCGAGGAGGCGCGCAAGGTGGATGTCGCGAGCGACGGTAAGCGCCATGAGGTTCGCCATGACGCCGCCGGAGGTCAGCACCCCCCAACTTCCGCCGGGCATGCCGATCAGCTCGCGGAGCCAGGCCACCACCTCCTCTTCAACCAGTGCAGCAACGGGACCGGCATGCCAGACGTCCGTTCCCTGATGGATCCACTGCGCCAGCACTTCCGCGGCGATGGACATGGGCAACGGCGGCGGTGTGAAGTAGCTGAACGAACCCGGGTGTTGGGCGTTGTACGTGGCGGGCGCGACGCGCGTGCGGAAGGCCTGTAGGACGTCTCGCCAGGGAGACGGATGCACGGGCGCGGCCGCCGGCGACCCCGTCGGCCCGAAGAACGACAGGCGATCTTCCGGATAGGTGCCGTGCGAGCCCATCGGCCGGCTCGCGGCGTGGTCGTAGAGCCAATCCAGGGCCTCGCGCCACGTGGCATCGCCGAACTCCTCGAGTGCGGCTCTGGATCGAGACGGATCCATGAAGTGAAGGAGTTCGTCTTCCGGTGGCATCGGTTCGATCGTCATCGGCCGGATGCTAGCAGCGGACACCCGTGCGATCCGCCGGTGTGATGTCAGACCCTGCGCGTACCGTGCGTTCATATGTACGGGAGGGTTACCGGCGTCACGGTGCTCGGGGTCGGCGGGCATCTCGTCACGGTTGAGGCGTTCGTCGGCCGGGGGTTGCCTGCGCTGACGTTCACGGGGTTGCCGGGCGCTGCGGTCAACGACGCGCGCGATCGGATCCGCCCCGCGGTGGAGAACTCCGGCCTCGAGTGGCCGCTTCGCCGCGTCGTGGTGAACCTCGCACCGGGGAACCTTCGCAAGGAAGGTGCAGGGATGGACCTTCCCATCGCCGTGAGCGTGCTCGGCGCCACCGCGCAGGTGCCGGCGCGGGCGCTCACTGGCGTGGCGTTCTCCGGTGAGCTCTCGCTCAAGGGGGAGCTGCTTCCAACGCCCGGGATCCTGTCGGTCGCCATCTCGGCAGCCCGAGCCGGCATCGGGACGGTGGTCGTTCCATACGCGAACGCCATGGAGGCGGCGCAGGTGGATGGCCTCACCGTCGTCGCGGCCGGGACGTTGACCGAGGTTGCCGGATTCTTGAAAGGGACATGGGAACCTCCGCCGGTAGAGCGACTTCGTCCGCCCGCAACGCCCGCAACCGCGCTCGACCTCGCCGAGATGCGCGGCCAGCATCAGGCCCGCCGCGCACTCGAGGTTGCCGCAGCCGGCGGTCACAACCTGCTGATGGTCGGAGCCCCCGGCGCCGGCAAGACCATGCTCGCGCGCCGACTCCCCACCATCCTTCCCGAGCTTTCCCGCGATGAGGCCCTTGAAGTCACGCAGATCCATTCGGTGGCCGGGCTCCTGCGGGGCGAGGGGCTGCTCCGCCAACGGCCGTTCCGGGCGCCGCACCACTCCGTGTCCATCGCCGGACTCCTCGGCGGGGGAGCGGCCGTCCTACGTCCCGGGGAGGTGAGCCTCGCCGACCACGGGGTCCTGTTCCTCGATGAATTCAACGAATTCCGTCGCGACGCCCTCGAGGGGCTCCGCCAGCCGCTCGAAGACGGCCGCGTGGTCCTGACGCGCGCCGTCGGTTCGGTCGAGTTCCCGGCGCGATTCACCTTGGTCGCGGCGGCCAACCCGTGCCCCTGTGGGTACGACGGCGACACCCGCCGCCGGTGCATGTGCCGTCCGGATCGGATCCAGAGCTATCGCGCCAAGCTATCCGGGCCGCTCCTGGACCGGATCGACCTGCGTCTTCGGATCCCTCGGCTCACGAAGGAGGAACTGCTCGGCTCCCAGCCGGGCGAGGCCTCCGCTGTCGTTGGCGCGCGGGTGCGTGAGGCGCGAGAACGGCAGCGAGCCCGGCTCGCCCGCCTCGGCGTGACGTGCAACGCGCACCTCCCGGGTCCGCTCGCCCGGCGCGAGGCCCGGCTCGATGCCCTGGCCGAGCGGTTGCTGGAGCGCGCGGTGGAGTCCATGGCATTGAGCGGGCGAGGGTTCGACCGGGGGCTCAAGGTCGCCCGAACGGTGGCGGACCTCGAGGGCGCCGAAACCGTGTCGGAGACACACCTCGCCGAGGCGCTGTCGTATCGGATCGGGTTCGGAGAACAGGAGGGTCTCGAACGTGCGGGCTGACGCTGAACGGGATTCCGGAAGCCAGGATGTGGCGCCTCCGGGGTACCCACCGGATTTCGGCGCGGGCGAGCGTGAGCGGGGCGCGCTATTGAGCCTCTCCACCCTGCGCGGGATCACTCCAAGGAAGCTGCACGCCCTTGCGTGGCGCGTGGGGAGCGCGATCGGTTGTGTCGCGGCCATCCGGTCCGGGAGCGCCGGGAGCCCGGCCGACCGGGACCGGATCGGAGCGGTGGAACCGGCAGCTGTCCTCGCGCAACTCAACGCGTGCGGCGGACGGATCCTCGGCCCCCACGACCCGGGATACCCATCAGCGTTCGCCGATCTTCTCCACGACCCTCCGGCGTGGCTGTACGTACGCGGGGGCCAGCTTCCAGACCAGCCCGACCGGGTCGCTGTGGTCGGCGCCCGCCGATGCTCGGCGCTCGGACGCGAGATCGCCCATGACATCGGGCGGCGCCTTGGGGGGATCGGGATCCACGTGGTGTCCGGGGGTGCGTTCGGGATCGACGCGGCGGCCCACCGCGGCGCGTTGGCGGGCGGCGGCGTCACCATCGGCGTGCTCGGTTCCGGTGTCGACGTGTTGTACCCGCGATCGAGCGCGGACCTGCTCCTGCAGATCGCCGGACGCGGCGCACTGATCTCTGAGTATCCACCCGGTCAGCGGGCCGAGCCGCACCACTTCCCGGCTCGGAACCGTCTGGTCGTCGCCCTCTCCCGTGCCGTGGTGGTGGTTGAGGGGGCCGGGCGCAGCGGGTCCAGGATCTCCGTCGATCACGCGTTGGATCTCGGCCGGGATGTGTTCGCGGTCCCGGGCCCGGTCACCAGTCCTCTGTCCGAGACTCCCCACGAGATCATCCGCGACGGCGCGACGCTGATCCGCGGAGCCGACGATCTCCTGGCCGATCTCGGCTATGAACAAGCGCGAGCGGACGACGCCGTCGCTCCCGCCGGTCTCACCGACACGGAACTCCGCGTATGGCGCGCCCTGGCCACCACGTCGCTCTCCGACGGAGTGGCGCGCGCCGCCCATGTCGCCATCCCAGAAGCGGTCACCATCCTCATCAGCCTGGAGCTTCGAGGGCTCGTTCGAGGCGTGGGAGGACGCTACGAACGGACGTTCGCGGGCGTGTCTGGTGGGATCGAGGCTTGAACCGGCGTCGACGGGCTGCTAGACAAGGCCTTGCTGACCGTTCGATGGGCAGCCAGGAAGGATCCCGTGGACGCGCTCCCCCCAGCCCAGACACAGCTCATCGAACGCTTCGCCGACCATCTCCGGCTGGAGCGGCGCCTTTCGCCCAACACGGTGGCGGCGTACCGCCGTGACCTGACGCAGCTCGCGGTGTTCCTGGATCGAACCGGAAGCGGACTTCAGGGCGCGACCCATCCGTCGCTACGGCGGTTCTTGGCTCAGCAACACACTCTGGGCTACGCACGAGCGTCGGTCGCCAGGCGTGTTGGCGCCATCCACACGTTCTATCGATGGGCGGCGCACACGGGTGTCATCGACCACGATCCCGCCCAGCTGCTCGGACGCCCGAAGGTTGTGAACCGGCTGCCCACGGTCCTTCGGCAACGCGAGGCGGGGGAGCTGGCAGAGGCGCCGCCCGCGCCTCACGACGGCTCGCCCTTCGAGATCGGGGTGACCCTGCGCGATCGAGCCGTGCTCGAACTCCTCTATGGGTCCGGATTGCGCGTTGGTGAGGTTGCAGGCCTCACCGTGGACCGGGTCGATCTGGAGCGCGGCCGCGTGCTCGTGCTGGGCAAAGGCCGGAAGGAACGCGAAGTACCTATGTCCGACTACGCGATCCAGGCTATCGGCGTGTACCTCGCTCGGGGCCGGACCACCATGGCGGGTGAGGACACAAGTCGGCTCTTCTTCAATCGGCGGAAGAATGCCTTCTCGGAGCGTGACATCCGTGCGATGGTGGGACAATACGCGGAACGTTTGCTGCCGGGGCGGCGAGTCACCCCTCACACCCTGCGACATTCGTTCGCCACGCACCTATTGGAAGGAGGAGCCGACATCAGAGCCGTGCAGGAACTCTTGGGACACGCCAGCGTCGCAACCACGCAGCGCTACACACACATCTCGCGGAGCCGGCTCTTCGAGGTATACGCGCAAGCGCACCCGAGGGCGTAGCCGTGGCCACCGTGAAGAAACCTACCGCAACCAAGCCTAAAGCTGCCCCAAAGGGCGTCGTGAGGGTTCCCCTTCCCGTGGACGAAGAGCTGAGCCGGCTCTGGACCGGGTGGAAGGAGTCCGCTTCCCCCGAGATGCGCGAGAAGCTCATCCTCCACTACGCCCCGTTGGTCAAGTACGTGGCTTCTCGAGTAGCCACAGGTCTTCCGGCGAGCGTGGAACAGGCGGACCTGGTCAGCTACGGCATGTTCGGATTGATCGACGCCCTCGGGAAGTTCGAACCGGGCCGCGGGAACAAGTTCGAGACCTACGCGATCCCTCGTATCAAGGGCGCCATCATCGACGAACTCCGCGCGATGGACTGGGTACCTCGGTCGGTTCGGTTCAAGGCCCGGGAGATCGACAAGGCTCACACCGATCTCGAATCCATGCTGAAGCGCGCCCCGTCCGAGCAAGAGATGGCCGAACGCCTGGGCATCACCAAGCGGGAACTCCACGATGTCATCAGCCAGATCTCCTTCGTCTCGGTGCTGGCGCTCGACGAGATGGTGAATGTAGGCAGCGATCGCGGCGAGCAGGTGTCGCTTCTGGAAACGCTCGCTGACAGGGGCATCGACCCCACCTCCAACGTCGATGCACAAGAGACACGCGGGCTCCTGGCCGCCGCCATCAACTCCCTGTCCGAACGAGAGAAGATCGTGGTCACGCTCTACTACTTCGAGGGCCTCACGCTGGCCGAGATCGGCGAGATCCTCGGCGTGACGGAGTCGCGCGTCTGCCAGATCCATACCAAGGCGGTGGGCGGCCTCCGGGGGCAGCTCACCGAGGTCGAGTAGCCGGGATCTCCCACCTGCGTGACGCGCGTCACTGAACCGCACCGCACCTATCGATAGCGTTGCGTCATGGTCCTTCGTCGCCTCGTGCTCGCGATATCGGTGCTTGCAGCAGTCGTCCTCTGGCAGGCGCCGGCGTCGGCGTCGGGCGGATGGCAGTGGCCGATCAAAGGTCCGATCCTCCGCGGCTACGATCCCCCGGATTCCCCGTACGGGTCGGGACACCGCGGGATCGACATCGGAGCCCCGGTCGGAACCCCCGTGGTCGCGCCGGCAGCCGGGAAGGTCACGTTCGCGGGGAAGGTCGGGGGCCACCTCTTCGTCACGCTCGACCACGGCGGCGGTGTCTCCTCTACCTACTCATGGCTGACCTCTATCGCCGTGCACAAGGGCGCCGTCGTTGCGGCCGGGGATGTCATCGCCCACTCGGGAGCAGGGCACCCCGGTGATGTGAAGCCCAGCCTGCACATGGGTGTGAAGCTCAACGGCGCCTACGTCGATCCACTCGACTATCTCGGGCCGATCGACATCAGCGGCTTCATCCGCCTGGCTCCCTTGGCAGGCGGAGGACAACCCCCCGCGGCGGTCAGCGCCCGACCACCTCCGTTCCTATCCCGGGGCTATCCCAGCTGGTTCCCCTAGAATGACGCGGCCTTGACCCTCCCAGCGTCCGTCTCAGCTGTTCTTCGCGCGTCCGCGCGTGCCGGAAGCGTGCTGGTCCTTGTCGCCGTCGGCGCGGCTGCGCTGGCCGGGCCCGCGGCCGGACAGGTGGCCGCAACCGGGTGGACGCAGTACCAAGGGGGCCCCGCCCATCTGGGGGCCGTGGCAACCGGACCGGGAGCTCCGTACTCGATCGAACCCGCCAAGACCTTCCCGGAGTTGCCAGGAGGCTCCTCGGAGAGCCTCGGACTGTCGGCACCGGTTGTTTCGAACGGCACCGCGGTTGTCGTCGGCCCCACCACCGTCCGAGCGGTCAGTCTCGGCGCCGGAGGAGTGGACTGGTCTGGCCCCAGGGTCTTCGGCCCCTCCGTGCCCGCCGCCATCTTCGAGGACGCCGTGCCGACCTCCTGCGTCCGGTGCCATCCGATCGTTCTGTATACGGAGGGATGGGGAGCCGGTCCTGGCAGCCCCACATCCAGCGCCACCCCCACCACGAGCGCCCGGCCGGCATCCCCGAGCGGCTCTTCCTCCCCCTCGAGCTCGCCGGCAGCCACGACACCGCCACCTTCCGGCGCGCCGGGATCCACAGCAGCCGCGGGCGGGCCGAGCGACGTCATGGCCCGGAGCCTGGTGGATGGATCGAAAGAGTGGAGTGCTTCTGTACCGCTGAAGGCGACCAGTCGTACCGGCGTGACGGTCGACGGGCGGACCGCGTTCGTCGGTGATATCCGTGGCAACGTCTACGCGATCGACGTCGTCACCGGGAAGATCAAGTGGACCGTGAACGTCGGAGGATTCCTGGAGTCGCCGCTGGCGGCCGCCAGCGGACAGGTGCTTGTGAGCGTGAACGGGTACTCCACCGCCGACGCCAAGTTGGTGGCGTTGAGCGAGACCACCGGCGATGTCACCTGGACCTACGACACGGGTCACCCCGGCTACATCACGTCTCCTTCGTCAGCGGACGGCGAGGTCTTCATCGGCGTGACCTCATTCGGCACGACCGGCTCGGTTCCGTCGCTCGTTTCCTTGGACCTGGCGAACGGGACCGCCGCGTGGGAATCGCACCTGTCTGCACCGGTGACCTTCGCCACCGCTCCGATGATCGCTGGAGATCAGGTATTCGGCGAGGACACGTTCGGCGACGTGTTCGCCGTCGATCGCGTCACCGGCCATCGCAACTGGATATTCGCGACCAACACCAGTTTCGCACAAGGTGGGTCGGTCGTGATCGGGGGGCAGGTGCTTGTGCCGACCGACGTGGGCACCGTGATCGTGCTCGATGCCTCGTCCGGTCATCAGGTGTTCGAGTCCGAGGACGCGGGGGGCCCGCTTCGATATCCCGCGCTCGTGGGGACCGATCGGGTGATCTTCACCCGAGGCGGCCCGCACCCGGGTATCGCCACCTTCATCCATGATTCCGGCGGCGCCGCGCTGACGGACATCGCATCGCCGACCACGGCGAGCTACGGCAGGATCCTCGGTAACTTCGCCATCGCGGCCGCAGGGCTGGTTGCGTTGTTACTGCTGATCTTTCGCCCGATAGCCAAGCGCATGGGCCCCGCGTTCCTGGTTGAAGGCGACGGGGTTCCCAGGGACGACATCGAGGAGGACGCATGAGCGACGGCCCCGGGTACCGGAACGCGCCTGCCTCCAAGGCCCCTGCTCGCCGAGGGCTCCTCGATTCGGTGCTGGGGTACCGGCCACAGGGCGATGCGCCGACGCCGAAGATCCGGACGGCGTTCACGCGGGGTGCCGTGGCCGTGTGCTCATCGCCATGGCTGATCGTCACGCCCCTGATCGCGGTCCTGGCGGTGTGGCTGGTCGTCGTGGCGTCGGGGTTCCCCGGTCCCTTCGGGGTGTTCGGCGGATTCCTCGCCGTTCCACCCATCTCCACGAACATGGACGTGGGTCTTCCAACCGTCCTTCTGCCCACGAAACTCGCACTGTTGGGTGGGTTCGTCTCGGTGCTTCCCCGGGGGATCTTCTTGGCGCTCACCTCCGGGATGCTCGTGGACGTCCTCGACGGCAAGACGGTCACCGTCGGCAGCCTTCGCCGGGGCATCCGCGCGCTCCCGACGGCGGTCGGTCTGTGCATCGTGAGCATCGGGTTTTGGATCTTCACCCTGCTTGCGGCGCAGTTGCTCGGCCCGGGCATAGGCACCCTGGTCCAGGTGGGCGTTCCCGCCCTCGGGATCTACCTGTTCGGGTTCGCCGTGACCATCGCCGTAAGTGAGCGCAAGGGCATGGCCGAATCGCTCTCCAAGTCTGTCCGGGCGGCCCGGCTCCCCGGCTCGAACAACTTGCTGTTTGCCCTGCTGTATGTCTTCGGCTCTCTCGCCATCCAGGTGGTCCTGACAACGAGCTACGGCCGGTTCGATGTGAATCCCGCTGCCCAGGCCTGGGCGTGGGTTCTCGGCGTAAACCTCTTCCACATGTGCATCTATGCCACCCTGGCCTTCCGGTACCTGGCGATCGCCGATTCGGTGCCCGACGCTCCCGCGCGTGGATCTCGTGCCCGTGGTCCCGGCCAGAAGGTCTCGCCGCCGAAGAAGCAGCAGGCCAAGGGCTCGGGGTCTAAGTCCAAGAGCACCAAGCACCGCCGGCGCTGAGCGCCCGTCCAGGGGCAGCCGCCCGTCGGGCCGCGAACCCCACTGCTAGACTCCCTCCGCCGGCGTGAGCCGAGCACACACGCCCGAGGACCGTGCGTCACCGGGGTCCCCACCGCAGGAACGCCGCGATGGGGCCGGGGCCGGGAAGATCCGGGCGGAGGAGAAACCGAAAGGAGCACCATCGTGCCTGTCGTTACGCGACGGGAACTGCTTGAGGCTGGGGTCCACTTCGGACACCAAACCCGCAGGTGGAACCCCAAGATGCACCGCTATCTCTACGGGGAGCGCTCTGGCATCTACATCATCGACCTCGAGAAGAGCCTGTCCGGCATCGAGGAGACCTACGAGTTCGTGCTTGGGCTGGGCCGGCGTCGCGGGATCATCCTGTTCATCGGGACCAAGAAGCAGGCCCAGGAGGTCGTTTCCGAGCACGCCACACGGGTCGGCATGCCCTACGTCAACCACCGGTGGCTCGGCGGCATGCTCACCAATTTCGCAACCATCTCCAAGCGACTCATCCGCCTCCGCGAGCTGGGCGAGATGGAGACGACGGGGGCGCTGGACTACCTCCCCAAGAAGGAAGCCATCCGTCTGCGCCATGAGCGGGAGAAGCTCGAGCGGAACCTGGGCGGGCTGAAAGGCCTTGAGCGGCTCCCCGATGCCGTCTTCGTGGTCGACACGAAGAAGGAGCACATCGCCGTGACGGAGGCTCGCAAGCTCGGCATCCCCGTCATCGCGATCGTCGACACGAACTGTGATCCCGACGAGGTCGATTACGTGATCCCCGGCAACGACGACGCCATCCGCGCGGTCACGTTGGTCGCTCGCGTGGTCGCCGACGCCCTGCAGGAGGGCTACGGCATGGCGAAGGACGACGCGATGGAGCGCGTGGCCGCCGGTTCCGGCGCGGCGTCGCAAGCCGTGCCCGCCGAGGTTGACGAGGTGCCGTCGGCGGAGGACGCGGCCGCCATCGCCGCCAGCACCGTCTTCGAACCCGACGCTCCGGCGCCGCTCGCGGCGACCAGCGAGGCCGACCAAGCATCAGAGACGGAAGAGACGCTTGTCGATGCCGCCTCGGTTGCGCCGCCTGGGGAGAGCTGAATGGCAGAGATCACCGCGGACCAGGTCAAGACCCTCCGCCAGGCAACCGGCGCGGGCATGATGGATTGCAAGAAGGCGCTCCAGGAGGCTGAAGGCGACGTGGCGCGGGCGACAGAGATCCTTCGCGAGAAGGGTCTCGCATCGGCCGCCAAGCGGGCAGGGCGCTCGGCGGACCAAGGCCTCATCGATAGCTACATCCATTTCAACAACACCGTCGGCGTCCTCATCGAAGTGAACTGCGAGACTGACTTCGTGGCGAAGACCGATCGGTTCAGGGCGCTGGTGAAGGATCTCGCGCTCCACATCGCCAGCCCGGCCGCGCCGATCTACATGAGCCGGGAGCAGGTTCCGCAAGATGTGGTCGATCAGGAGTCCAAGATCGCGGAGGCGCAGGCGCGGGAGGCCGGGAAGCCCGATAACGTGATCGCGAAGATCATCGAGGGCAAGGTCGCGAGCTACTACAAGGACACCGTTCTGCTGGAGCAGCCGTTCGTGAAGGACGACTCGAAGACCGTGCAACAGCTGCTCGACGAAACCAGCGCCGCGGTGGGAGAGAAAGTTGCGGTTCGGCGCTTCGTCCGGTACAAGCTAGGCGAAGAAGGGATCTAGGAGCGCACATGGCCGATGGAGGAGCGAACGGACGGCCGACCTATGGTCGGATACTCCTGAAGCTCTCCGGCGAGGCGTTCGCTCCTGGGGACAAACAGGGCGGCATCGATGCCCAGGCCACAGCGCTCGTGGCTCGCCAGTTGGCCGAGATCGTGGATCTGGGAGTGCAGACGGCCATCGTGGTGGGCGGAGGCAACATCTGGCGGGGACGTCAAGCTGCGGGCATCGACCGGAATCGGGCCGACTACATGGGGATGCTCGCCACCGTCATGAACGCCCTGGCTCTCCAGGATGCCCTCGAGAAGATCCATGTGACCACGCGCGTGCAGACGGCCATCAGCATGGCGCAGATCGCCGAGCCGTTCGTCCCGTTGCGGGCCCGCCGGCACCTGGAGAAGGGCCGCGTCGTGGTGTTCGCTGCCGGCCTCGGCGTTCCGTACTTCTCCACGGACACCTGTGCCGCACAGCGTGCGCTCGAGATCGGTGCAGAGGCCCTCCTGAAGGGAACGAAGGTGGACGGCGTGTATTCCGCCGACCCCAACGTCGACCCCACGGCCAGCCGGTTCGATGAGCTGCGATACACCGACATGCTCCGCGAGGGATATGAGGTCATGGACGCGACGGCCGTAGCGCTCTGCAGGGAGAACGCGCTACCGATCGTCGTGTTCGATCTTCGCCAGGAGGGCAACATCCGCCGTGTGGTCACGGGTGAGCCTATCGGCACGCTCGTGCACGGGGGCGTCTGAATGACGGTGGATCAGAGCCTCAAGGAAGGCAGCGAGAAGATGGAGAAGGCGGTCACCCATCTCAAGGAGGACCTTGCCGGGATCCGAACCGGAAGGGCATCCGCGTCCGTTCTCAACCGGATCACCGTCGAGTACTACGGCACGCCCGTGCCCCTCAATCAACTCGCGTCCATCAACGTCCCGGAGCCGCGCACCCTCATGGTTCAGCCGTTCGACAAGGGCGCCCTCGGGGCCATCGAGAAGGCCATCCAGACCAGTGACCTGGGCATCACGCCATCCAACGACGGGAACGTCATCCGCCTGGGCTTCCCCCCGCTCACCCAGGAACGTCGGAAGGAACTGGTCAAACAGCTTCACGGCAGGGCGGAAGAGGGACGGGTTGCCATCAGGAATGTTCGCCGCCACGCCAAGGAGCAGATGGAGAAGCTTGAGAAGGACTCCGCCATCTCCCAAGATGAGCTGGCACGCGGTGAGAAGGAACTGCAGAAGCTAACCGATCGCTTCGTGACTGAGATCGATGAGATCCAGCGTCACAAGGAGCAGGAGCTGATGGAGGTCTAGTGGCCGACGACAAGCGCGACGGCGACGATCTATTCGAAGATCTGGACAAGTTCTTCGCGCCGATCAAGGACGTTGACTGGGACGAACCCGTCGAGCCGGGAGTCAGCACCGCTCCGAGCGAGGAACATGTCTCGGTGCAAGCCGCTCCGCCCGGCCGTGACTTCCCGCCGGACGAACCGGCCGACCCGTCGCCCGTGGACCAGAGCAGCTCGGTGAACGAGGCCGAGGACGCCGAAGCGGCGTGGTACGACACATCGGTGATGGCACCGATCGACGACATCCTGGGTGAAGGTGAGCCGAAGCCCGACATGAGCGCCGACGAATCAGTGGCGTCGGATGCGGAGCGGGTCCTGGCTGGGCAAGCGGACCTGTTCGACGCTCCGGCTGAGCACCGTCCGGCGGACGAGACATATCCGCCCGATGACGAGTCCGCGGGGCGTGTATCGCGCGAGACCCAACCGATGCCCGCCTTCTTGGACGAGCCCTCAGACGCGGACGTGCGCGACGCGGTCGAGCACTTCGGCGGCACGCTCGAAAGCGATCTGCGCAGCGATGCGGTCGTTCCTTTCGATGACGGCGAGGACGAGGACGATATCCTCGGGGGTGGGCCGGCGTCGGAAGCGGGTGACGATCTCCTCGGCCGTCCGTCCGCCGGAGCTGTCGAAGACGACATCTTGGCCGACCTGGACGAACCAACCGGCGCCCCCCGCACCGTCATCGTCGGGTCGGACGAAGGCCTCGGCGGCCCCAGCTGGCAGGAGCCCACATCGGTTGAAGTCGGAGCCGAACTAGATCGCCGAGGCGGCGTGGACGGGGAGCGGGACGTGCCTGCCGCGTTCATGACCGGCGTCGTGCTCGCAGGGCTGGCGCTCGGGAGCCTTCTCATAGGTACCGGAGCCTTCGCGGTCCTGGCCACCGCGATCGTGCTCGTCGCACAAGGCGAGCTGTTCGGCGTGATGGTCAAGCACCGCTATCAGCCCGCGACGGCGATCGGGCTCGTGTCGGGCGTCCTCATGATGGCCGGCGCCTACTACCACGGAGAACCTGGCCTGCTCGCGATGTTCGCGCTCGGCAGCATCGCCACCTTCCTCTGGTTCATGACGGTTCCACCCGCTCACCGGTCCCACCTGCTCCAGAACATCAGCTTGACCATCTTCAACATGGCGTGGATCCCGCTGCTCGCGGGATACCTGGTCGCGATGCTGCGGGTCGGGAGCGGGAGCCAAGGCAAGACCCTGGTGATCTCCGTGATCGCCCTGACCTTCATCTACGACACGGCTGCCTTCCTGTTCGGTTCGATCTGGGGAGGCACGTGGGTCGAACGGCCGCTGGCGCCGAACACGAGCCCGAAGAAGTCGTGGGAAGGGTTCGTCGGTGCACTCGTGGTGACGCTCATCGTGGCTATGGTGCTCATGCCGTCCTTGGTCAAGGCCTTCACCGATCACAAGCTCGACGCTGCCTTGTTGGGCATCGTCGTCGGGCTGGCCGCAACGTTCGGGGATCTTGCCGAGTCCTTGGTCAAGCGCGACATGGGGATCAAAGACATGGGGAGCGTCCTGCCGGGACACGGTGGGGTGCTGGACCGGATCGATTCGCTCCTATTCGTCGCACCTGCGGCCTTCTTCGTCGTCCGGATCGTCTTCGGCTGATCTGCCGGTTTCCGCTGAACGCGGGGTAGGCTTGAGGGCATGAGACAGCTCACGATCTTGGGTTCCACGGGGTCGGTCGGGACCCAGGCGCTGGATGTCGTGCGCCGCAACCCAGAGCGATTCAAGGTGGTCGGGCTGTCCGCCGGCGGCGGCAACATCGAGTTGCTTTTGGGTCAGGTCCGTGAGTTCCTTCCGCCGCTGGTCGGCATCGCGGATGAAGATGCGGCGGAGACCATCAAGCAGAAGCTCGGCGCGCTCCCGGGGGTCGAGCTCGTCGTCGGACCCGAATCGGCGGAGACGCTCGCGAGAGAGACCGGCGCCGACATGGTGCTCAACGCCCTGGTCGGATCTGCGGGACTCGGACCCACGCTGGCAGCCTTGCAGAGCGGCAAGACTCTCGCCCTGGCGAACAAGGAGTCGCTGGTGGTTGGCGGCGAGCTCGTCATGGATCTGGTCAAGGGCGAGCCCGAGCGGCTGCTTCCCGTTGATTCCGAGCACGCCGCGCTGGCCATGGCGATCCGCCATGAGCGCCGCGAGGATCTGAAGCGCGTGGTCATCACCGGAAGTGGGGGCCCGTTCCGCGGATGGACCCACCGCGAGCTCCAGCGCGCGTCGGTCAAGGAGGCCCTCCAGCACCCGGTGTGGGCGATGGGGCCGAAGATCACCATCGACTCCGCCACGCTGATGAACAAGGGGCTCGAGGTCATCGAGGCGCATCACCTCTTCGACCTGGAGTATTCGCAGATCCACGTCGTGATCCACCCTGAAGGCTTGGTGCACGCCATGGCCGAGTTCTACGACGGGTCCATGCGGGCCGAGATGGCCGTTCCCGACATGCGCTTGCCCATCCAGCTCGCGCTTGCCTGGCCCGAGCGGTTGCACCACGGGGTTGACTCCGTTCCGCTCACCGATCGCCCGCTCAACTTCGAGCCACTGGACCGCGAAGCGTTCCCCGCGGTGGACCTGGCCTATCGCGTGGGAGGGCTGGGATCGACGTTCCCCGCAGTGATGAACGCGGCGAACGAGGTCGCCGTGATGGCATTCCTGGAAAGCAAGATCCCGCTGACCCGCATCGTCGATCTGGTCCAGACGGTCGTCGACGAGCACCAGCCGGCGTCGGTGGTCTCCGTGGTGAACATCGAACGCGCCGACACCTGGGCACGCCAGCGCGCGGCTGAGATCATCGACGGAGGCTGACCGGGCGCTCCCGGCCTCATGAGCGCGCTCTCCATCGTCCTGTTCTTCGTCGGTCTCTTGTTCGTCATCCTCATACATGAGGCCGCCCACTACTCAGTCGCCCGGCTATTCGGCTTCAAGGTCGAGGAGTATTTCGTAGGCTTCGGGCCGAAGCTCTGGTCGTTCCGACGCGGGGAGATCGAGTACGGCGTCAAGGCGCTGCCGCTGGGCGGGTACGTGAAGATCGCCGGGATGAATCCGTACGAGCCAGTGGCCGAGGAAGACCTCCCGCGCGCCTATGGTTCGAAGCCGCGCTGGCAGCGGGCGCTCGTGATCTTCTCGGGGCCGGCATCCCACTTCGTCGTCGCGTTCGTCCTGTTCTTCATCGTGTTCGCCGTCAACGGAGATCCGAGCGGCGCCACCGCCATCGGCGCCGTCACGCCGAAGCTCGACGGTCAGACCTCGCCGGCCACAACGAGCGGCCTGAAGGCCGGGGACCTCATCGTTGCCGTCGGTCCGGTCCGTTACCCGACGTTCGATGAGCTGAGCGCCTACCAGAAGACCCACGTCGGCACGCCTGTCGCCTACACGGTGCTTCGCGACGGTCACCAGCTCACCCTCTCCGTCACACCGATCGAGGCGAATCCCGACGGTTCGGGGCGCAGGCCGATGATCGGCGTCATCCTGACCTCGGGGTGGGCGCCGGTCAGCGTTCTCGCGGCCGCGCCTCACAGCGCCGCGACGGTGGGGTCGGCCATCAAGCAGTCCGTGCTCAACATCGGGCAGGTATTCGGTCCTCACGGGTGGACGCGGCTCTACCAAGGGCTCTTCGAGGGATCTCCCCGGCAGATCACGGATCCAGTGAGCGTGATCGGCGTGGGACAGCAGGTGGGCCAGGCCGGAGCATCTGCAGGCCTGCTCTATGTCCTGTACCTGCTTGCGCTCGTGACGGTCTTCATCGGGATCATCAACCTCCTACCGCTACCGCCGTTCGACGGCGGGCATCTGGCGGTCCTAGCCTTGGAGAAGATCAGCGGACGGAGTGTCGACCCGAGACGATTGATCCCGATCTCGGTCGCGGTGATGGGAACGCTCGCCGTGTTCGTGCTCGCAACCGCGTTCCTGGACATCGTCAAACCCGTGACGGGTCCCTAGGCCCGCCACACTTTCTCCATATCCCCAGGACAGGGCCACCACCCCGCCCCGATACGATGGACCTATGCCCGAGCAGACCGTCCTTGTCGTCGATGACGAGGAAGCCATCGCCGAAGCCGTGCGCGCCAGGTTGGAATCCGAGGGCTACCGCGTCATCGTCGCGTTCGACGGACCTCAGGCCATCACTGCGCACGCCGAACACAAGCCCGACTTGGTCGTATTGGACCTCATGCTTCCCGGGATGGACGGCCTGGAGGTCTGCAAGGAGATCCAGCGTCACTCCTGGACCCCGGTCCTGATGCTCACCGCCAAGACAGAGGAGGCGGACAAGGTTGCCGGCTTCGCGGTGGGTGCGGACGACTACCTGACCAAACCCTTCAGCCTTCGGGAACTGGCCGCGCGGGTGAAGGCCATCCTTCGGCGTATGGAACGGATGCAAGCCCAGCGGAGCGAGGGACCCATCGAGCACGACGGTTTGGCCATCGATCCCGACCGCCGCACGGTGACCGTGGACGGCGGGGAGGTCGGCCTCACGCCGCTGGAGTTCGAGATCCTGCTGTGCCTGGCCCGGGACCCGGGCGTCGTGCTCGGCCGCGAGCAGCTGATGGACCGGGTCTGGGGCTATCGCGACTACGCCGGGGGGCGGGTGGTGGATTCGCACGTGGCCCGCATCCGCCGCAAGCTGGGTGAGGACGGCAACGAACCACGATTCATCAGGACCGTTCACGGCGTGGGGTACGCCTTCCAGGACAACGGGTAGCGGCGGGCTGCATGCGTACACGCCCGCTGGAGAAGCTCCCCACCATCCGCGCGAAGCTCGGTTCCACCATCGTGTTCGCCGTGGGGATGACCGTGCTGCTATTGCTGCTCATGCTCGGCTACGCCTTACGCGAGAGCTCGCATGATTCCGACCGGCTGCACCTGCTCGCGGTGGCTCGCCGCGCCGCCAACGGTCTCATCACCAGCCCACCCCTGGGGAACATCACCTTCGTGTCCACGCTTCCGGATGGAACGGTGGTCAGCGGGCTGCGGCCTGCCGACTTCCCGGTGTTCACCGACGACATGGTGCACGTGGGGATCAGCGGCTCCATCGAATACGCGGTGGTCCCGGCGGTCGTCGACGGCAGGGTCGATCACATGGTGTATGCCATCCAACCCGCTCCGTCCACGGGGTTCTTCGGACGGGTCGGCACCACCTTCCGATTCCTTGGCAAGTTCTGGTGGCAGTTCCTGCTCACGGGTACCGTCGCTTCTTTCGTCGCGCTCGCGATGGCGCGGCTGCTCGCTCGTGGGATGACGCAGCCGCTCCGTGACATGTCCGACGCCGCCACTCGGATGCAGACGGGTGACTACTCGGTGCGCGTCGAGACGAAGAGCAGGGACGAGGTGGGGCGTCTGGCCGTGGCGTTCAACCGGATGAGCTCGGAGTTGGAGCACCTGGAGCAGTCCCGTAGGGACCTCGTCGCGAATGTCTCGCATGAGCTCAAGACCCCCATCACCGCCATCAGAGCGCACCTGGAGAACCTGTTGGACGGCGTGGAGCAGCCAGACCCGGAGACGCTCCAGGTGATGCTCTCGCAATCAGAGCGACTCGGCCGCCTGGTGGAACAGCTCCTGGACCTTTCCAAGTTGGAATCCGGGGAGGTGCCCCTGCAGACCGAGGTGGTACCGCTGCCATCGCTGGTCGCCCAGGTCATCTCGGAGATCGGCGTCGCCCGGCCGGACCGCGGCGTGACCGTGGGTGCGGATCTTCCGCCGGATCTTCCACCGGTCACGGCAGACAGGGAGCGCGTCCACCAGGTGTTGTTCAACCTGGTGGACAACGCCATGCGGTTCACGCCCGAGGGGGGAGCGGTCACCGTCTCCGCCGACAGGCACAATGGGTCGGTGCAGATCCATGTCGCGGACACGGGGAGCGGTATCGCCCCGGAGCATCTTCCCCGGTTGTTCGAGCGGTTCTATCGGGTGGACCCCTCCCGATCGCGAGAGGACGGCGGAACGGGGATCGGCCTGGCGATCGCCAGGTCGGTTGTCGAAGCGCACGGCGGACACATCGAAGCGAGAAGTGAAGTAGGACATGGCAGCGTGTTCACATTCGATCTACCGGTCGCGCCCGCGGGCCCGGCGGTCAAGAACAGGAGGGACCCTTGAAGTCGAGCACGACCACCATCCAGGTGGCGGTCCAGGAGCGGTACGCGTTCCTGGATCTCACCGATGACCTGAAACGGGCGATCAAGGACTCCGGGGTGACCAGCGGCGCGGTCATCGCGTTCTGTGCCCACACCACCTGCGCCCTCTTGATCAACGAATGGGAGGACGGGGCACAAGCCGACTTCCGACGCCACCTCACGGATCTGGTCCCCGATGACGGCCGCTACTACCAGCACGACGATTTCGAGATCCGAACGCAGAACCTGAATCCCGACGAACGCCAGAACGGGCACGCGCACGTGAAGGCGATGCTCCTGTCGGCCACGAGCCACGCCATCCCGGTGATCGACGGCGAACCCGCGTTCGGCACCTGGCAGCGCCTGATCTTCTTCGAGATGGACGAACCGAAGGATCGCACGATCACCTTCCATGTCTTCGGCGGCTAGCCCGATGATCGAACGGAAGAAGACGCGGCAGATCAAGCTGGGCTCGGTCGCGATCGGCGGCGACGCCCCGGTGTCGATCCAGTCCATGACCACCACGAAGACCTCGGACATCGACGCCACGCTCCAGCAGATCGCTTCGTTGGTCGCAGCTGGTGTGGACATCGTTCGGGTGGCCGTCCCGCACTGGGAGGATGCCGAGGCGCTGGTGGCGATCGCCGCGAAGTCCACGGTTCCGGTGGTCGCCGACATCCATTTCCAGTGGAAGTACGCGATGGCCGCACTCGAGGCAGGGATCCAAGGCCTGCGGCTCAACCCCGGCAACATCAAGTACGACGACAAGGTCCGGCTCATCGCCCGTGAGGCGAAGGCGCGCGGCGTCCCGATCCGGATCGGGGTGAACGCCGGCAGCCTGGAGAAGGACCTGCTGGCGAAATACGGCGCGCCCACCGCCGAGGCCTTGGTCGAATCGGCGCTCTACGAAGCGCGCATCCTCGAGGACGAGGACTTCTTCGATATCAAGATCAGCGTGAAGCACTCGAACCCCGCGGTGATGATCCAGGCCTACCGCCAGCTGAGCGAACGCTGCGACTATCCGCTGCACCTCGGGGTGACCGAGGCGGGCCCCATGCCGCTGGGCGGCGTGAAGAGCGCCGTCGGCATCGGGGCGCTGCTTGCGGAGGGCATCGGCGACACGATCCGCGTGTCCTTGACCGACGACCCCGTGGAGGAAGTGAAGGTCGGCAACGCCATCCTCCAGTCCCTTGGGTTGCGCAAGCGCGGCCTCGACCTGGTCGCCTGCCCCTCCTGCGGCCGCGCCGAGGTCAACGTGCTGGAACTCACCCGCAAGGTCCAGAGCGCGATCGAGGCCGAGAAGTTCACGGTGCCTATGCGCGTCGCGGTCATGGGCTGCGTGGTGAACGGTCCCGGAGAGGCCCGAGAGGCCGACGTGGGGATCGCGAGCGGGATGGGCCTGGGGTTCATCCTTCGGCAGGGCGAAGTCGTCGCCAAGGTCCCCGAGGACGAACTGGTGGACGCGTTGCTGACCGAGGCCCGCAAGGTTGCCGCTGAGAAGGTCGCTATGGGCGATCCCGGGGCGTAGGTCGGCGTTCCTTCGCTCAACCTCTGCACCCCCCCCTGCCGATACCCACGACAACCGGAAGGGGTTCGCATGCGAGGCAAGCTCATGGTGGCCGTGGTGGCGGCACTCGGCATGATGGGTTCGGCCGTCCAAGCCGCGCCCGCGGGCACAGCGCTGCCCGTTCCCGGGACGTCCTGCACCGTGTTCCCCGCCACCAACGTGTGGAACATGGACGTGTCGGCCCTGCCGGTCAACACCAAGTCGAAGATGTGGAAGCGGTCCGCCGCCGCCGGGACCACCCTGCTGCACCCCGATTTCGGCCCTCCCGCCTATGGGCTCCCCTACGACGTCGCGAACGGGGCAACCCACTCGTTCACGACGGTGAAGTTCCAGTACAAGAGCGAGAGCGATCCAGGTCCCTACCCCTTCGATGGGGCGACGCATGTTGAGGGCGGGAGCGACCAGCACGCGCTCATGGTGGACTCCCACGATTGCACCCTCTACGAGCTGTACCACGCAAGGTGGAACGGGGGAGCGCCGACGGCCGGGAGCGGAGCGATCTTCGACCTCACGTCCAACGCGCTGCGGCCTGCGGGCTGGACCAGCGCCGACGCCGCGGGGTTGCCGATCTTCCCCGGCTTGGTTCGGTGGGACGAAGTTCAGGCCGGGCACATCGATCACGCCATCCGGTTCACGGTCGACTGCACCACCACCGCCTACATCTGGCCGGCGCGCCACCAAGCGGGAGTCTCTGACACGCACTGCCCGCCGATGGGCGCGCGCTTCCGCCTGCGGTCCGGGCTCGACATGAGCGGGTTCAGCGCCGACGCGCAGGTGATCCTTCGCGCGATGCAGCGCTACGGCCTGATCGTGGCCGACAACGGCAGCAACTGGTACTTCCAGGGCACCGTCGACGCAGGCTGGACGAACGGCCTCCTGGACCAGCTGAAGACTGTGCCCGCTAAGGCGTTCGTAGCGGTGGACGAGTCGGGCTGTCAGGTGAACGCGAACTCCGGAGCGTTCGCATACGGGCCCTCATGCCCGGCCCCGGCCTGAGCCGGCACGTACCTATCGCCCGCTATGGAATGTCCCAAGCAGGATCTTGCAGCCTGATCCGTCGACCGCGACGAAGGCACTCTTGCCTACGTGCCATGGTGCCAGCCGTCAGCTTGAGATGCCGGGCCGGCGAAGGCGCGCCTGGGGATCAGACACCACAGTGCGACACATGCCACGAGGCCGTTCCTGAGGAGCAGGAAGGTCTGATCGATCGCTAAGGCAACGTGGTTGTAGGTCGGCAGGAGCACCCCGGTGACGCAGATCGCCGTCAGCATGAAGAGCACTGGCCGCCGGGAGTGCTCCTCAGGCCAGGCGATCGCCGTCCAGGGAACGACCCAGGCAATGTATTGCAGAGAGAAGAGGGGACTGAACACCAGCAGCACGGCGAGAACGCCAAGGGCAGGCGCACCCAGGAGATCCCCGGTCGAGCGCCGTGCCCGCGACCAGATCACCGCCGCGAGCGCCACCGTAGCCAGGAACAGCGATGGTCCCGCCAAGGATGGCATGTGTCCCACCCGGGTCGCTCCCTGCTGCATCGAACTCTTCAGGCCCAGCACCATCCATAAGATCAGGCCGATCGTGCTTTCGGCTTCCCACGCGGTCGCTCCACGGAAGGTGAACACCGCGTGCACGCCGCTGAACCCGCCGAACGCCAACCACGCGAGCGCTCCCACGATCGAGGTCCCGATCGTCCAGGCGGCGCTGCGGCGGCGGCCTTCCAGGAACAACACCGGAAGGAGGAGGACCGGCCACAGCTTCGCCATCACTGCGAGCCCGAGCGTGATCCCACCCGCGCGTTGCGCTCGCGGCGAATCACGCCGGGCTAACGCGAATCCGGCCACCGTCAGGAGTACCGGCAGGAAGTCCAGCCGCCGATACATGACGGTCAGGAGTGGCAACCCGAAGAGCAGGTACCGGTTCGCCGTCCGGAGCCCCCAGCCGAACCAGAGCGCTCCGGCCACTCCGATCTCCAACAAGAACGAGGTGAGGGCCACCGCGATCCCGGTGGCGACGACGCCACCCACGGCAACGCCGAGGATCGCGAGGAGTTCGACTGGCATGTATTCGACCTTGAAGTTGCGATACGGGAGGCCGTGGCTGCCGGCGATCTGCACGAACCGGTAGAGATCGCCGTCACCGACCGGGAAGGTCAGCAGGTTGTGGATGACCAGGGCGAGCACCGCGATGCGAACACCGATGAGTCCTACGAACACCAACCCTGGGGAAGGCGCCCGGGAGCGGGCGTCGGTGGCACTCGGGAGCACTGACCCCCCTTTCAGTCGGCGAGTTTCAGGAAGTTCTTCACGATGGTTGGGCCTTCCGGCGTGAGGATGCTCTCCGGGTGGAACTGGACGCCGTAGCGGGGGAGTTCGCGGTGCTGGGTGGCCATGACCAGACCCTCCTCGGTCCAGGCGGTGAGTTCCAGCTCGTCGGGGAGGTCATCGCGCGTCACAACGAGGGAGTGGTAGCGGCCCGCCTCGAACGGGTTCGTGACGTTCTCCAGGATCCCGTGGCCTTCGTGGATCACCAGCGATGCCTTCCCGTGGACGGGCGCGGTCCGCTCGACGTGACCGCCGGCGACGATGCCCAGCGCCTGGTGGCCAAGGCATACCCCGAGGACAGGGGTCTCGGAGGGCAGCAAGCGCAGCAGGTCCGTGAAGACTCCGGCGTCTTCCGGCCGCCCCGGGCCGGGAGAAAGCACCACGGCCGATGGGCCGCGGGCCACCAACGCGTCGGCGGGCTCAGCGTCGGACTTCACGACGTCGGCCGAGTGGCCGAGCGACTCGATGAGTTGAACCAGGTTATAGGTGAAGCTGTCGTAGTGGTCGACCACGAGGATCATCGGGGCGCTCCTTCTGCGCTGCTGAGGCTATCGCCTGCCGGCGCGACCGCGGGCAGCAACGCCGCCGCCTTCGCCTTCGTCTCGGCCAGCTCGCGTTCGGGATCGGAGTCGGCGACCACGCCCGCGCCGGACTGCACGTAGGCCTTGCCGCCGGTCACCACTGCGGTCCGTATGGTCAGGCAGAAATCCAGGTCTCCGGCGAACGTGAGGTAACCGACGGCTCCGGCGTACGGTCCGCGGGCGGTCGGCTCGTGTTCGGCGATGAGCTCCATGGCGCGGCGCTTCGGCGCGCCGGTGACGGTCCCGGCGGGGAAGCTGACGGCCAGAGCGTCCAGCGGCGTACGTCCCTCGGCCAGCTCGCCCTCCACCGTGGACACGATGTGCATGACCTTCGAGAAGCGTTCGACCACCATGAGTTCCGTCGGCTCCACGGTCCCGGGTGTACAGACCCGGCCGATGTCGTTTCGTGCCAGGTCGACCAACATCGCGTGTTCGGCCCGTTCCTTCGGGTCGGCCAGGAGTTCGTGTTCCATCAAGCGGTCGCGGGTCTCCGTCTCACCGCGTGGGCGCGTTCCCGCGATCGGCCTGGTCGAGACCCTCCGGCCCTCAACGCGGACCACCGGCTCGGGGGACGAGCCCGCCAGCTCCATCCCCAGCATCCGAACGAAGAACATGTACGGCGCCGGGTTGGTCACGCGCAGCCGCCGGTAGATGGGGTACCCACCGCCCGGAGCCCGGAAGCTCACCCGGCGCGACGGCACCCCTTGGAAGATGTCGCCGGCCAGGATGTGCTCCTTGAACGAGTCCACGATCTCCCGATACCGGGCGTCGTCCATGTTGGGCTCGCCCGTGTTCTGCGCGCCCGGCTCCGCGTCCACGATGGGCGCGAGCGCCGGCGGAACGGCACCGCTGACCCGTTCGCGGATCTCGGACAGGGCGCGGACGGCGTCGTCGTAGCCGCCGGCGGCGGCGTGCGCGATGAGGATGAGGCGCTGCTTCCAGTGATCGAACACCACGGCCCGGTCGATCACGAGGAGTCCGATCGGCGGACAGGGTGCTTCGTCCGCATGCGGCGCAGGGTGTCCGTCCAGGAGCTCCGCGGCCTCGTAGGACAGGAAGCCCATCAGCCCGCCGGTGAGCGAGGGGAGCCCGGGTTCGCGCGGCGCGCGGAGCGCCTTGGCGATCGCCGCCAGCGCCTCCTTCGCCGGCTGGCCCTCGGGCACCTCCAAGGTGAAGCCGTCCCGCACCGGTCCGTCCAGCCGGACGCCGTCGCGGTCGGCCACGATGGTCGCGGCGGGATCCCCGGCAACGAACGAGTACCGCCCCCAGCGTTCGGACCGTTCAACAGATTCGAACAGCACGCCCGGGCCGTCCCCGGCGAGGGCGGGGAAGAGCCCGACGGGCGTCGAGACGTCCGCGAGCAGCTCGGCCCAGACCGGGACCAGGGGCCAGGAGGCGGCCTGTGCTTCGAACTCGTCCTTGGTGGGGCGGATCTGCAGCTGCGGCTCCATGTGGCTCACCTTTCTCAGCGCGCGAACGTCTCCGGAAACGCCGAACCCCGGGCTCCTGTGGCCCGGGGCTTCGCGCGGTTCGGGTGATCGGTCAGGCGCGCGGCGACACCGGGCTCATGGAGCCCCGGAGCCAGAACCAGCGGGTGCCGAGCGATGTCATGCGGGGATTGTCCCCGTTCGGGCGTTGATTCGTCAATCGACGTGCCGGGTGTCCGTTATCCTGACCGCTCCATGAGGCTCTCCCAGCTGTTCGCGCGCACCCTCCGAGAGGACCCGGCCGAGGCCGAGGCCCCCAGCCACAAGCTGCTGCTGCGAGGAGCGTTCGTTCGCAAGCTCATGGCCGGTGTCTACACGACGATGCCGCTCGGTCTGCGAACGATCCGGAAGATCGAGGCGATCGTCCGCGAGGAGATGGACGCCGCCGGCGCCCAGGAGCTGCGGATGCCGATCACCGTTCCCGCCGAGCCCTGGCAGCAGACCGGCCGGTGGGACGCCTACGGCGACGAACTCTTCCGGCTCCGCGACCGGCACGGCCGGGACATGCTCCTGGGTCCCACGCTGGAAGAGGTGGTGACGCCGCTGGTCGCCACGGAGTTCCCCAGTTACAAGGACCTGCCGGTCAACGTCTATCAGATCGAGTGGAAGTACCGGGACGAGTTGCGCCCGCGCTACGGCCTGCTCCGAGGCCGGGAGTTCTACATGAAGGACGCCTATTCGTTCGACCGAGATGTCGCCGGCCTCGATGAGTCTTACCGGATCATGTACGAGGCCTATGGTCGGGTCTTCGACCGGTGCGGGCTGAACTACGTCGTCGTGGAAGCCGACCCTGGGACCATCGGCGGCGGGATAAACCACGAGTTCATGGCCCTGGCCGATGTCGGCGAGGATCTGTTCGTACGGTGCGAGAACGGCGACTACTCCGCCGACACGGAAGCGGCCACACCAAAGGCCCCCGATGTGCTCCCGCCCGGTGAGCGTGCGCTTCTGGCGGAGGTCGAAACCCCCGGCGCCGCAACCATCGCCCTGGTAGCTGCGGCACTCCGCGTGCAACCGTCCCAGACGCTGAAGACGATGATGTTCAAGAGCGCGCAAGGGACGGTGGCGGTTCTGGTGCCCGGCGACCGCGAGGTCAACGAGCGGAAGCTCAGCCGTCTCCACTTCCCCGCACCTATCGAGAAGTTCCAGGAGGCCGACTTCGCGGCGGGCGGATTCGTGAAGGGGTTCGTGGGTCCCCAGGGGCTGCCGGAGGACGTCACCGTGCTCGCCGATCACTCGGTGCTCACAGGGAAGGACTGGGTGACCGGCGCCAACCGCGCCGATGCCCACGTTACGGGCGCCAACGTCGATCGCGACTTCCGCGTGGACCGCTACGAGGACCTCGTCGAGATCCGTGAGGGCGACCCCTGCCCGAACGACGGGGGCGAGCTCCATATCGGCCGGTCCATCGTCGTGGGTCACATCTTCCAGCTGGGAACGAAGTACTCGGAGCCTATGGCTTCCACGTTCCTGGACGAGGACGGCACAGCGAAGTTCTACGAGATGGGTTGCTACGGCATCGGACTCACGCGGATCATGGCGGCCGCCGTCGAACAGCGATACGACGAACACGGGATCATCTGGCCCAAAGCCATCGCCCCCTTCCAGGTCGCGGTCATCCTCGCCAACCAGGACGTGCCCGACGTGACCGCGCACGCCGAACGGATCTACTCCGAGTTGCTGGCGCAGGGGATCGAGGCGGTCCTGGACGACCGCGACGAGCGAGCAGGGGCGAAGTTCGCCGATGCCGACCTGATCGGCTACCCCGTGCAGGCGGTCGTGGGGAAGCGTGGTGTGCAGGCCGGAACGGTGGACCTGAAGCTCCGCGCCACGGGGGAGCGCACCACGGCGCCACTGGACGGCGCCACGGACGCGATCCGAGCCCTGTTGGCCTCGGCCCCCTGAGCGGCGGTAGGCTCGCGCCATGACCGTTTCCCTCCCACCCGGGCTCTATGAGTTCGCGAAGTTCCACCCTGAGGCCGAGGGCGTGATCCAGCCCGTAGGACGCCAGACCTGGGACCTGATCCTGATCGACCACACGGGCCTGTGGGCCCGGGGCGAGTTCCCCAGCGCGGGAGCGGCTCAGGATGCCTGCCGCAGGCTGAAGCTGCGGTGCGCCGAGGGCTGGGACGACCCTCGGATGGCTCGATGGATGAACGCCCGTGACCACTGGAACACCCCCGAAGGACAGCGCCGGGCCCTCTGACCGGCCACGACGCGGTCTGCAGTTCATGCCGCCGCGCTATACTCACCCCTGTACAGGAACCGACAGCACGGCCGGAAGTGGGCTCGCGCCCACTTTTCTTTTCGAAGGGGGTGAGCGGCATGATGGATGTGGAAGCGCTGGTCACGCCGGTCATCGAGGCCGCGGGTTTCGAGCTGGTCGAGGTGACGTTCGGCCGCGAATCGGGGTCCAGGGTGCTTCGGATCACGGTGGACAGACCGGGAGAAGCGCTCGATCTGGACACCATCGCCGAAGTGGCCGAGAAGGTGTCGCGCAGGCTAGATCTTGAAGGGTTCGCTCCCGGCCCTTATCGGCTGGAGGTTTCGAGCCCCGGGATCGAACGCCCGTTGAAGGAGCGCCGGGAGTTCGAGCGGTTCCTGGGAGCGCAGGTGAGCGTGAAGTCGCACGGGTTGATCGAGAACGTACGGAACCATACCGGCCAGCTGGTCTCGGCCGACGCGGAGGCGATCGTGGTCGCCACCGACGGCGGAGAGCGGCGCATCGGCTATACGGACATCGCCTCGGCACGAACGGTGGCCGACTGGGATGCCGAACTGAAGAGGAGCAACGCATGAACGCCGAGATGATCGCGGCCCTTCGCGAACTGGAGCGCGAGAAGGGCATCGCATTCGAAACGATCCTCCAAGGGCTGGAAGAGGCCATGGCCTCCGCCTACAAGACGTGGTGGAAGCAGGAGAACCCCACCGCGGACGATGAGTTCGCGGGGTTCCGCGCCGTCATCGACCCTGAGAGCGGCGAGATGCGCATCTGGCAGCAGGAACTCGACGAGGTCGACTCCGAGGACGGCGAGAGCCTGGTCATGGAGGTCAAGTCCGAGACCGAGGTGACCGTCACCGACGAGTTCCTGGGTCGGATCGGCGCCCAAACCGCGAAGCAGGTCATCTTCCAGAAGCTGCGCGACGCGGAGCGCGAGATGACCTACGAGGAGTTCGCCGGCAGGGAGGGTGACATCGTCACGGGCATCGTCCAGCAGCAGGAACGCCGCTATACGCTCCTGGATCTGGGCAAGGTCGAAGCCCTTCTCCCGCAGGCCGAGCAGGTGCCCTCCGAGCCCTATCGGCACGGCGAGCGGCTGAAGGCGTACATCACCGAGGTTCGCAAGGGCACGAAGGGACCGCAGATCGTGGTCTCCCGAAGCCACCCCGGCCTGCTGAAGGCCCTGTTCGCGCTCGAGGTCCCGGAGATCGAGGAGGGGATCGTTGAGATCAAGGCCGTGAGCCGGGAACCCGGCCACCGCTCCAAGATCGCCGTAAGTTCGAACGAGCCGGGCGTGGACCCGGTCGGCGCTTGCGTGGGGCCGAAGGGTTCGCGCGTGCGGATGGTCGTCAACGAGCTCCGGGGCGAGAAGATCGACGTGGTGCCCTGGTCGGCGGACCCGGGCGAGCTGGTCGCGAACGCCTTGCAGCCGGCGAAGGTCAAGGAGGTTCGGATCGATCCGGATACCCAGACCGCGCTGGTCGTGGTGCCCGACTACCAGTTGAGCTTGGCCATCGGCAAGGAAGGGCAGAACGCGCGGCTGGCGGCGCGCCTCACCGGCTGGCGGATCGACATCAAGTCGGAATCGCAGGCGAGCGGGGAACCCACCCCGCCACGTCCGGCACCGGCGGAGACGCCCGCGGTTGCCGCCCCCGAGACCGACCAGGTCGAGGAAGCGGCCATCGCCCTGGACGAAGCCGAGACGGCGACCGAGGCCATCGAGGAGATGGCGCTGGAAGAGGTCGCGGTTACGGCGATCGATGAGGCGGTCGCCGAGGAATCGGAGGCCCCGGTCGGGGAATGACCACGGATCCCGAGCGGACCTGTGTCGGGTGCCGGCGGGCGGGCCCCAAGTCGCAGCTGCGTCGCGTGGTGCGTGGGCTCGCCGGGCGGATCGACGTCGATCTGCCGGGGGCGGCACCGGGTAGGGGAGCCTACGTCCACCCGAGTCCGGTCTGTATCGAGGCCGCCACCCGCAAGGGCGTGCTGGCTAGGGCACTTCGGATAGGCATCGGCCCGGACGAACTAGGTACGCTAAGGGACATCTTGAGCCAAGGAGCGCTGTGAGGGTTCACGAACTCGCGAAGGAACTAGGGGTCACCAGCAAGGAACTGCTGGGGACCCTGGAGCAGATGGGTGCGACCGGCCGGTCCGCCAGTTCGAGCGTGCCCGACGAGCTCGTCCCCAGGTTGCGCGCGTCCGGCGGCAAGGTCACGGAGGCGCCGAAACGCCGCGAGGTCCTGGAGCCGCCTCCCACCCCCCGCAAGCCCAAGCCCAAGCCGAAGCCCGAACCCAAGGCGAAGGTCGCGCCCAAGGCCGTAGCCCCACCCGTCGCGGCTGCCCCCGCCCCCGCCGCCGCGGCGGCAGCACCCCCGGCGCCAGTAGCACCTGCTGCTCCGGCGTCGGCCGCACCCGCCGCGGAGCCCCGCATGATCACCACGCGGACCGGACAGCGCAGGCCCGAGCGCCGCGCCGTCGAGGCCGCGCAACCGTCGAACGTGCTCCAAGTCGTTCGAGGGGCCACCGCACAGACCATCGCCGAGAAGCTGTCACGAGCGCCGGGAGAGATCGTCAAGATCCTCTTCATGGCGGGGGAGATGGCAACGGCGACCACGTCGCTCTCCGATGAAGCCATCGAGATCATCGCCACCGACCTCGGCTACGAGGTGCAGATCGTCGGTCTGGAGGACGAACTCCAGGCCGAGGAAGCCACGGACGACGTCGACGAAGGCGCCCTGATCGCTCGCGCACCAGTGGTCACCATCATGGGTCACGTCGACCACGGCAAGACCAAGCTTCTCGACGCGATCCGTGAAACGGATGTCGTGGCCGGAGAGTTCGGTGGGATCACCCAGCACATCGGTGCTTACCAAGCACACGCGGGCGGGCGAGAGATCACGTTCATCGACACCCCCGGCCACGAGGCGTTCACCGCCATGCGGGCGCGCGGCGCCGAGATCACCGACATCGCGGTCCTGGTGGTCGCGGCCGACGACGGCGTCATGCCGCAAACCATCGAGGCGCTGGACCACGCGAAGGCCGCCCAGGTCCCGATCATCGTCGCGGTCAACAAGGTCGACAAGGAAGAGGCCGACCCCAATCGCGTTCGTCAGCAGATGACCGAGCACGGCGTGGTTCCCAGCGAATGGGGCGGTGAGTTCGAGTTCGTGGATGTCTCGGCGAAGGCGAAGACGAACCTGGATCAGCTGCTGGACACGATCCTTGTGGTGGCCGACCTGGAGGAACTGAAGGGCGATCCTACGGGCCGCGCGCGGGGCACGGTCATCGAGGCCCACCTGGACAAGGGCCGCGGGCCCGTCGCCACGGTGTTGGTGCAGAAGGGGACGCTGTCCGTCGGGGATGCGCTGGTCTGCGGCACCTCGTACGCGAAGATCCGCGCCATGCACGACGAACACGGGGTGACGGTGCTGAAGGCCGGCCCCTCCAAGCCTGTCCAGGTCTTGGGTTGGAGCCACGTACCGGCCTCCGGTGACGAGTTCCGCCAGGTCAAGGACGAACGCGAAGCCCGCCATATCGCCTCCGAACGCGAGGCCAGGGTCCGGGCGGCCGAACTCATCACCACGCGCCCGCCGACGCTGTCCGACCTGATGCGGGCGCAGGAGCGCTCGGAGATCCCGGAGCTCACCCTGATCGTGAAGGCGGACGTGCAGGGGTCGCTCGGCGCGCTCACCGACTCGTTCCTCAAGCTGCCGCAGGACGAGGTTCGCGTGAACATCGTGCACAGCGCCGCGGGAGCCATCACCGAGAACGACATCTCGCTCGCGCTGGCGTCGGGTGCCATCGTCATCGGCTTCAACGTTCGCCCGGACAAGTCCGCGCGGGACCTGGCCGACAAGGAGAAGGTGGACCTTCGTCTCTATCGGGTCATCTACGACGCCATCGACGACGTGAAGATCGCCCTGTCCGGGATGCTCGCGCCCGAGCGTCAGGAGCACGCGCTGGGTTCGGCCGAAGTCAGGGTGTTGTTCCGGGTTCCCAAGCTAGGGGTCGTCGCCGGCAGCATGGTCACGGCCGGGACCATCAAACGCGAGAACCTGGCACGGCTGGTTCGTAACGGGATCGTGCTCTACGAGGGAAAGATCAGCTCGCTCCGTCGGTTCAAGGACGACGTCCGCGAGGTCACGATCGGCTACGAATGCGGGATCGGGATCGAGGGCTATCAGGACATCAAGGAAGGCGACGTTATCGAAGCCTTCGAGGTCCGCGAGGTCGCCCGCTCCATCTAGCTTCTCTTGGCCGCCCGGCCCGGTAGGCTGGGTGCATGCCCCAAGGCGCTCGTACCGCACGCGTCGGTGAGGAGTTCCGTGAGGTGCTCGCCGAAGCCATCCAGAAGCTGAAGGACCCCCGCGTGGGGTTCGTCACGGTGACCGGTGTGAAGGTGAGCCCCGATCTCAAGCGGGCGTGGGTCTACTACACGGCGCTCGGTGAGGAGAAGGAGCGAGCCGGCACGCGCGCGGGCCTGATGAGCGCGGCGCCGCATCTGCGGAGAACGCTGGGAAGTCAGGTCCGCCTGAAGTTCCTGCCGGACCTAGAGTTCCAGGAGGACACCTCGGGCAAGGAAGGCGCCCGCATCGAGGCGCTCCTGGCCGAACTGAACCGGCAGGAGCGCGCGTGAGCGACTTCGAACGCGCGGCGGCGGTGCTGTCTGCGGCCCCGGCCGTTGCGATCGCCTGTCACGTCAACCCCGATGCGGACGCGCTCGGCTCGATGCTGGGCTTGGCCTCCGTGCTCCGTGCGCGCGGCGTGGAGGTCACTACCTCTGTGCCCAACGATCCGTTCTCGGTGCCGCCATGGCTGCGGCTGCTGCCTGGTGGTGACCGGCTCACGCCAGCCCGCGAGTTCCCGTCGGCGCCGGACGTCATGGTCACGTGCGATTGCGCGTCCTCCGACCGCCTGCAGCAGCTCCTGCCCGCCGCCAAGGCGGCGAAGGAACTTATCTGGATCGACCACCACCGTTCGAACGACGGGCTGGGGACGATCCCGTTGGTGGATCCCGACGCGTCCTCGACGTGCGAGATGGTGTACCGGCTGGTCGGCGCGATGGGAGCCGAACTGACGGACGACGCTGCTGTGTGCCTTTATGCGGGACTCGTTACCGACACGGGACGGTTCCAGTACCAGGCCACGACGCCCGACACCCTGCGCGTTGCGGCAGCCCTTCGCGAGCATCCGTTCGACCACGCGCGGTTGGTGCAGGCGCTTTATGAGGACAACGGGCGGGAGTACCTGGCGGTTGTGAGCGCCGCGCTGGGACGGTTGCGGTTCGTGCCCGAGGCGGACCTGGTGTGGACGTATCTCACGCAGGCCGACCTCAGCGAAGCGGGCGTGCATCCGAACGAGACCGACGATCTGATCGACGTCATCCGAACCGACCGCGAAGCCGACGTCGCCGTGCTGGTCAAGCAGCAGGCGGACGGGGCGTTCAAGGTCAGCGCGCGCTCGCGGGGGGCGCACGACCTGAGCGTCATCGCCCAGACGTTCGGTGGCGGCGGACACCGTTTGGCAGCGGGGTACACCAGCACCGTCGGGCCAGCCGAGACCATCGAACTGCTGGTTGCGGCGCTCGGCGCCTCGTGACCGCGGCGGCCCCCGAAGGGCTCCTGCTCATCGACAAGCCGCCCGGCATCACCTCTCACGACGCCGTCGCGCGTGTGCGCCGCGCACTTGAGACCAAGAAGGTCGGCCACGCGGGAACGCTTGACCCCATGGCCACCGGTCTCCTGGTGATCGGCGTCGGGCGTGCGACCCGGCTGCTGCGGTTCCTGGGCGAACTCCCGAAGACCTATGAGGGAACATTCCTCCTTGGGGTGGAGACGGACACGCTGGATGCCGAGGGCGCCGAGGTCCGCCGAACCCCGGCGGGAGAGGTGACCATCCAGGCGGTCGCCGCCGCCGCTAGCGCGCTGGTGGGGGAGTCGCTCCAGACGCCGCCCGCCTATTCGGCCGTCAAGGTAGGTGGGCAGAAGCTCTACGACGCAGCGCGCAAGGGCCGGGAACTTCTGGCCGAACCGCGGGCTATCCGCGTTGACCGTTTCGATGTGTCCGGCGGGACAGGTGGCTTGCCCGAGGTTGACTTCGTCGTCGTGTGTTCGGGTGGAACGTACGTGCGGGTGCTTGCGGCCGACGTCGGCGCGGCGCTCGGCTGCGGCGCACATCTGACCCGGCTCCGCCGAACCGCCATCGGCTCGCTGGACGTCATCCAAGCGACCCCGCCCGAGGACCCGGGGGAGCCGCTTCCCGTCGAGGCCGCCGTGGCCCACCTCCCCAGGGTCGACCTCGATCCCGACGAAGTCATCGCCGCGGGTTTCGGGCGCATCCTGGGCCCCGCGGGGATCGATGGGCCCTACGGGGTCTACGCGCCGGGCGGCCGGCTCGTCGGCATCTACCGCGACGACCTCACGAAGGCGAAGCCCGAGATGATCCTCGCTGCGCCAGAGGACCGGTAGGCTCCCGCCATGCAGATCATCCGCGGTCTCGAGGGGCTCCCGCTGCCCGACCGGCCGTGCGTTGTCACGGTGGGGTTCTTCGACGGGGTGCATCGGGGACACCAGTCCGTGTTCGCGCGGACGGTGGAGGATGCCCACGCGCGAGGGATCCAGAGCGTCGCGGTGACCTTCGACAGGCATCCACGCGAGATCCTTACGCCGGGCTCGGAGCCCCGCCTCCTCACTACGGTGGAACGCCGGGCACAGCTCATCGAACGAACGGGCATCGACACCCTGGTGGTGCTCGCGTTCGACCGGGACTTCTCGCTGATGCCCGCCGAGGACTTCGTGGCCGACGTACTCGTTGATGGGCTCCACGCGGTCCACATCGTGGTCGGCGCCAACTTCACCTTCGGGTTCAAGGCACTGGGCAACGTCGAGAACCTCCCCGCCCTGGGTGCGCCGCGCGGCGTCACCGCAGAGGGCGTGCCGCTCCTGGAGATCGACGGACGAACGGTGTCCTCCACCTCGGTCCGCGAAGCCCTGGCTGCCGGCGATCTGGACTGGCCGCAGCACGCGCTCGGCGGCCGCTTCGTGTTGGACGGGGAAGTGGTGACCGGCCACGGCCGAGGCCGCGGCCTCGGCTATCCCACCGCGAACCTGCGGACCTGGCCACGGCTCCTCTTGCCCGGCCAGGGCATCTACGCCGGCGTCGCCGAGCACGGCGGGCGCCGCTACCGCGCCGCCATCGACGTGGGAACGAACCCAACCTTCGGCTCCGAGCCGCTCCATGTGGAGTCGTTCCTCCTGGACTACGAGGGTTCCGACCTGCCCGGTGAGCCGCTTTCCATCGAGTTCTGGGCCCGCCTGCGCGACGAGGTCCGCTACGAGAGTGTCGAGGAACTGGTGACGGCTATCGCAGCGGACGTGGAGCGGACCATGACCCTGGTTTCCGCCGAGGCGCTCGCCTAGTCCGTCCCGGACGGGGGGATATGGACGCTCGACCGATGCGCCGGGCGACGACGACGTTGCTGGGGCTCGGCCTGGGTTGTCTCCTCCTGTTGCAGGCGTCCCATCTGGCGTGGAGCGAGCACTACGACGGGCTCGGTCCGATCTGCCGGGTGTCGACGACGAAGCCGGTCGTCGCTCTGAGTTTCGACGACGGCCCGGATCCGGTCTACACCCCTCAGGTCCTCGCCATGCTTCGGGCGAGTGGCAGCCACGCGACCTTCTTCCCGGTTGGCACGCAGGTGGCGGCGTATCGAGATCTGGTTCGGACCGAGATCACCTCGGGCATGGAGGTCGGCGATCACACGTCAACCCACCCGCACCTTCCATCGCTGTCCGTCGCGGAGGCATCACAACAAGCGAACGACGCACGGGCCGCCCTGACGGCGATCGGGGCCAAGGTCGTCCTGTTCCGGGCCCCGTACGGAGAGGTCACGCCGGATCAACTCGTCGTCCTCGCCGGAGATGGATTCACGGTCGTGCACTGGTCGTTGGCGCTGGACCACTACGTAGGCGGGATGGGGCTTGCTGCGGTCGCCGCGGCCAACCGCCTGGCTTCCGAGGCGCAGCCGGGCGACATCATCCTGGCGCACGATTCG
>JBBRTK010000003.1:0-43675 GCA_038244455.1 Actinomycetota bacterium | reverse complement strand
GCGAGCGCGCCCGCGATCGCGAGGCGCTCCGGGTCGGCCAATGCGCGAAGGATGTCGTCGGGGGTCTCGGGCATGTCGGTATCTCCGCCTACCATCCTGCCATGGAGATCACACAGCCCCCGCCCATGCCGCTCACGGACCCCCAGCGCCGGACCATGGAGCACCTCCTGGGAGCGGGGCAGCAGCGGCCTCTGTTCCCGGCGGATCTGCCCCAACGCCTCCGTGACCGGATCGAGGAGGCCGTCCGAGGGGTCGAACTGGTTGAGCAGCTCTGGCTTAGCAAGGCGAAACTCTCGGCGCTCACCCAGTGCCAGGGCATGTTCACCGCGCGGCTCCTGGGCGAGTCCGAACCGTTCGAGCACTCCGTGTCCACCGCGGCCGGAGTGCTCCAACACAAGGCCATCGAGGTCGAGGTCGGCGCCCGTGAACCCCTCGGTCCCGCGCAGACCGTGGACCTCGCGGTCGAGCGATTGGTCACCAAAGAGGAACGATTCGCCGAGTATTGGGGCGCGCTGACGCCGCCGGGTCAGGACGAGGTCGTCGCGGAGGCCGTCCGGCGCGTCACCCAGTTCCAGGGGACGTTCCCACCGCTGCGAGAACTGCGTCGCGAGCTGGCGCCGGTCGCCGAGCTGTCATCGCGCGCGGAACTCTCCGGCGGCGAACTGGTCTTGTCCGGACGGATGGACCTGGTGCTCGGGATCCAGGACCGGACCGATCCCATGCGGGCCACCCGGCTCGCGCTCGACCTCAAGACGGGCGGTGCCTACCCGGAGCATGTGGAGGACAACCGGTTCTACGCGCTGCTCCTGACGCTCCGGTTCGGTGTGCCCCCGTTCCGGGTGGGTTCGCTCTTCCTGGAGAGCGGCGAATGGCAGTCCGAGGACGTCACCGAAGAGACTCTGTTCCGCGCTGCGGACCGGGTGACGGCCGCCGTTCGGGCCGCCGCCGCTCTCTTTGCCGGCCGCGAACCCGAACTCACGCCTGGCCGGTATTGCGGCTGGTGCCCGCGAGCCACCATCTGCCCCTCGGCTGAACTTCCTGCCGGATAGGTTCGGCACGGCTGCTCCGCGCGGATACGCTATCTGTCGTCCGAACGCACGCCGATCGGACGACGAAGAACTGATGGACGAACCGAGGAGGCATCCATGGGCAGGGTTTCACGCGGGTTCCGGCTGGCGAAAGCCAGCTGGGGTGTCGTCAAGGCCGACAAAGAGCTGCTCTGGCTCCCCATCGTCTCGATGTTCTGCTCGCTCCTCATCATCGGGGTGTTCGCGGCGGGCGCCTTCGGGATCGGCATCCCGCAGCAGGGTCAGCGTCCGAGCCCGGCGCTCTACGTCCTGGGGTTCATCATGTACGTCGCGCTTTCGTTCGTGACCATCTTCTTCAACGCGGCGCTCGTGGCCATCGCGATGAAGCGCCTCAAGGGTGAGCCGGCGACGCTCTCGGACGGGTTCGCTGCCGCCCGTGCGCACCTGGGCCCGATCTTCATGTGGGCCGTTGTGAACGCGACCGTCGGCATGATCCTGCGGGCCATCCAGGAACGGGCCGGGATCCTGGGCCGGATCGTCGGGGCCATCGGCGCCATCGCGTGGAACATCCTCACGTTCTTCGTGGTGCCGGTGCTCATCTTCGAGGACGCGAAGGTGGGCGACGCCATCAAGCGCTCCGGCCACATCTTCAAGGAGCGCTGGGGCGAGCAGCTGGTCGGCAACGCCGCGATCGGGATCGCCGTGTTCCTCGTGGCCATCCCGGTCCTCATCGTGAGCGGCTTGCTTGCCGCCGCATCCCCGGTCATCGGCATCATCGTGTTCGTCCTGGCGTTCATGGCGCTGATCTCGGTGTCCACCGCGCTGTCCGCCGTGTTCAACACCGCGCTCTACCGGTTCGCCACCACGGGAGACGCGTCTGGCGCCTTCAGCCCCGACGATCTCGCGGGCTCGTTCAAGCCGAAGAAGGGCGTTGCGCCCACCGCCGCGCAGCTCGGCTGGGCCGGCCCCCCGGCGCCGCCTGCGCCGGGTAGCGGTGAGCCGCCGGCTCGGCCCGACGGCTGGGCGTGACCGGCCAGCACGAACAGAAGCTCGCCGTGGCCGCCGCCGCCGCGGCCTTGGTCGAGGACGGCATGACGGTGGGCCTCGGAACCGGCTCCACCGTTGAGCTGCTCCTGGGTCCTTTGGCCGCGCGCGGTCTCACGCTCAGATGTGTGGCGACCTCGCCTCGAACCGAGGAGGCTGCGCGCGCCCTGGGGCTCGTCATCGAACCGTTCGAAACGGTGGAGCGGCTCGACATCGCGATCGACGGCGCCGACCAGGTGGCGCCGGACGGGAGGCTGGTGAAGGGCGGCGGCGGTGCGCACACGCGGGAGAAGCTCATCGAAGCGGCGGCCGACCGATTCGTCGTCATCGTGGACGAGTCGAAGCTCGTCGACGCCATCGCACCCCCCATCCCCTTGGAACTCCTGGCGTTCGGCGCGGCGTCGGTGCTCCGGGCACTTTCGCCGAGCGAACCCCGCGGCGTGCCACGCAGCCCCGACGGGGGGATCATCGCCGACTACCTTGGTCCGGTCGATGACCCGGCGGCTCTCGCCTCCCGGTTCGATGGCACCCCGGGCGTGATCGAACACGGACTGTTCCCACCCGGGATGGTGAGCGAGATCCTGATCGGCCGCGCCGACGGGTCCGTGGAGTGTCGGATCGTCGGCTGAGTTCGCTTTGTTAGGGTTCCCGGCGTTCCCCGCGAACCGTCCGACCACGCGAAAAGGGTGAGATCCATGGCGAAGGACCTGTACGAGATCGGCGAGCTTCCCCCCATCGGTGAGGTGCCCGCGAAGATGCATGCCCAGTTGGTGCGCCCCGACCGGTTCGGTGAACCCGAGATAGCGATCCAGGACGAGGTGATCGACGTCCCCGAACTGGGTCCCCGTGACGCGTTGGTCGCCGTGATGGCCGCCGGGGTGAACTTCAACAACGTCTGGGCCGCGCGCGGCATCCCCGTTGACGTCACCAAAGGCCAGGCCCGCTGGGACGAACCCACCGACTTCCACATCGTGGGTTCGGACGCCTCCGGGATCGTCTACGCCGTCGGCTCCGAGGTCACGAACGTCGCCGTCGGCGATCGCGTGGTCGTACACGCGGGGCAGTGGAACCACGACGATCCCTGGGTGATGGCAGGCAAGGACCCGGGCTTGGCGGGAAGCTTCCGCGTCTGGGGCTACGACTCGTGCTGGGGCTCGTTCGCCCAATTCACGAAGGTCCAGGCACATCAGTGCCTTCCCAAGGCCGATCACCTCACGTGGGAAGAGGCCGCGGCCCCCACGCTCACCGGCTCCACCGCCTACCGCATGCTCCACGGCTGGCCCCCCCACACCGTTGAACCCGGCGATGTAGTCCTGGTCTGGGGCGGCTCGGGCGGGCTGGGTTCACTCGCGATCCAGCTGGTCGCGCACGCCGGCGGCCGCGCCGTCGCGGTGGTCAGTTCGGAGGAGAAGGGCGAGTTCTGCAAGTCCCTGGGCGCGGTTGGCTACATCAACCGCAAGGACTTCAGCCATTGGGGCGTGCCGCCGGCCTGGGACAGCCCCGAATGGAAGGACTGGTTCGCCGGCGCGAAGGCATTCGGCAAAGCCATCTGGGACGTGCTGGGCGAGAAGACCAGCCCCCGCATCGTCTTCGAACACCCAGGGCAGGACACGATCCCTACGTCGATCTTCGTCGCCGATCGTGGCGGCATGATCGTCATCTGCGCCGGCACCTCCGGTTACGACACCATGGTCGACGTCCGCTACCTCTGGTACATGCAGAAGCGCTACCAGGGCTCCCACCTCTTCAACGACGAACAAGCCGCCGCCTTCAACCAACTCGTGATCGACGGGGCGGTGCAGACGACGCTCGGCTCCGCGTACCCATATGACCAGACAGGGCACGTGCATCAGCTCATGGGGGACGGTCAGCTTCCGGAGGGCAATGTGGCCGTTCTGGTGGGAGCTCCGACGAACGGGCTGAAGGACGTCACTTAGATCGGGCTTGGCGGCGGGCCGGGGCCCACCGCCCCGCGCGCGACCGGGCTTCAGCTCTCTTGGACCAGTTCGACCAGGACGCCGTTCATGGAGCCTGGGTGGATGAAGGCGATGCGGGTGTTGCGGCTGCCCGGGCGGGGGGTGTCGTCGATGAGGCGGGCGCCTTCGGTGCGGAAGTGGTCCAGGGCGGCTTCGATGTCGGCCACTCGGTAGGCGATGTGGTGCAGACCCGGGCCGCGCGCGGCCAAGGATCGTCCCACGGGCGTGTCCGGGCCTAGGGCGCCGAGCAACTGGATGTAGCTGGATCCCGCCGCGAACAGCACTTCTTCGACGCCTTGGTCTTCGACGCGTTCGCGGTGGGCCGGCGGCGTTCCCAGGAGGCGCTGGTAGAGGGCGACGGATGCTTCGAGGTCGTCCACCGCGATGCCGATGTGGTCGATGTCGGTGAGGGAGATGGGCACGGTTAGTCCTCGGTTTGCATGCGGGCGATGAGGTCGCGGGCGTGCGGGAGATGGTAGGCGGGGAGTTCGAGGGCGCGGACCACGGAGGCCACGCCGTGGGCCCGCAGGTCCGTGGCTGGCCGGGCCGCCTTGGCCGGGGCCTCCAGGACGTAGAACTCGACCAACTCCAGGAACTGGCGGAGGGAGGGGAGTTGCTCGCCTCGTTCGTAGGTGTAGATGGACTGGCGTGAGGCCGGGCAGCTCGCCGTGTTGGAGGCGGTTTCGACGGATCGGTAGCCGGAGAACCTCCGAAGGTCCCGGAGCAGGCCTCCGACCACCTGGCGGTCGTGTTCGCTGACCGGGGGAAGCTTCTTCCTTGCCATAGCGTGCAGCGTAGCGGCCGGGCCACCCTTCGGGCCCGGTGTTTGGGCCGAACGGCCGGTATCCGGGGGAGGCCGGCCGGTGTACCTTTGGCTGCCTCGGCGCAACCCCCTGGCGCCTGGCGGCTGAGGAGCCTTGCGTGATCCAGAAGGAACCGGCAGCAGTGGCTTCGGCCATCGGCGCCGCACCCACCGCCGCGGACATCCTGAGTGGTTCTTCATTGATGCAGCAAGGCCGCGCGGACGTGTTCCGCCAGCGCGAGCGCACGCGCGTGAAGAAGGTGTGGCACGCAGCCACGTTGTTCATCCTCGCCGACGCCTTCCTCGCCTACCGCTACGTCAGCCATCAGCCGTTCAAGTTGCCGACGATGGGTGACAACGCCGTCATCATGGTCCCGGCCATCATCATCGGGCTCGCGATCCTGGTCATGGTCCTCGGACCGCTGATGAGCGGGCGTTCGCCCCACCTGGTCGTCTATCCCGAACAGGTGGAGGTCGGCCTTACCGACATGAAGGGCCTGGACAGTCAGGTCGACGAGGTCGTTCGTTCGTTGGACGTGTTCTTGGGACATGCGACCTTCCGCGCCGAACTCGGCGGGACGCCGCGGCGCGGCATCTTGTTCGAGGGACCACCGGGGACGGGAAAGACGTTCCTGGCTAAGGCCATGGCCAAGGAAGCGGGAGTGCCGTTCCTGTTCATCTCGGCGCCGTCCATGACCTCGCATTGGCAGGGGATGAGCGCGCACCGGATCCGTTCGTTCTACAAGGCCCTGCGCAAGGCCGCCCGCAAGGAAGGCGGCGCCATCGGGTTCATCGAGGAGATCGACGCCATCGCCATGGCGCGTTCCTCCGTGAACTCGACCCCCGTGTCCGAGGGACTCGCTCGCTCCGTCTCCCACATGGGCGGCGGGGATTCGGGCGCGATGGTGAACGAACTCCTGATCCAGATGCAGTCCTTCGACCAGCCGGCTGCGGGCGATCGGATCAAGGGGAAGTTCATCGGCTGGGTCAACGGCTACCTACCCGCGCACCGTCGTTTGGCCGCCATGAAGCCGCCGTACTCGAACATCCTGCTCATCGCGGCCACCAACCGGGCCGACTCGCTGGACCCGGCGCTGCTGCGCCCCGGCCGGTTCGACCGCCGCCTCTACTTCGATGTCCCCACGAAGGCCGAACGCCGCGACCTGATCGACTTCTTCCTGGCCCGCAAGTCCCATCATCAGCTGCTGGACGCGGACGAGGCCCGTGAACACCTCGCCTTCGAAACCTTCGGGTACACGCCCGTCATGATCGAGCACCTCTTCGACGAGGCGCTCCTGGTGGCGCTGCGAAACGGCCGCCGCGAGATGAACAACGACGACGTCATGGAAGCCAAGTTCACCGAGGAGATCGGGACGAAGCAGCCCGTGGTCTACACGGATGCGGACCGCGACTCGGTGGCAACGCACGAGGCGGGGCACGCCACCGTCGCCTACATCCTGGGCAAGGGTCGCCGGCTGGAGGTGCTGTCCATCATCAAGCGCCGCGGTTCGCTCGGGCTGCTCGCGCACAGCGAAGAAGAGGAGCGCTTCACGCAGACCAAGACTGAGATCGAGGCGGGCATCGCGATCGCGCTCGGCGGGCTGGTGGCCGAGGAGATGGTCTTCGGTGAATCCGGCACGGGGCCGGCCAACGACCTGGCGCACGCGACCGACCTGGCCGCGCGCATGGTTGGTTCGTTCGGCATGGCGGGTTCGCTCATCAGCTTCGATGCCATGAACGAAGGCCCGCTGGGCGGCAAGAACCTGGTGGCCCGTGTGCTCGGTGACAGCGAGGGCAAGGCCCGGGTCGAAGACATCCTGGTGGCGCAGAAGGAGCGTGTGCGGGCCGTGCTGGAAGAGAACCGCGACGTCCACACCGCGCTTCGCACCGCGCTGGTTCAGCGCGACGAGCTGGTCCGCGACGAGATCCTCGAGGTCGTCGAGAAGACGCTCGCCAACCGCAACTGAATCGTGGGCTCGGTGGCCGCCCGGGATAGACTCATCGGCATGACGCGTTCGGTGATCGTGGCGGGTGCGCGGACGCCCATCGGGAAGTTCAACGGCGGGTTGGCGCCCCTGCGCGCGGTCGATCTGGGAGCGGCGGCCATCCGAGAGGCGCTGATCCGTGCCGGCGTCGCCCCCGAGCAGGTCGAGTACACGATCATGGGTCACGTCCTGCAGGCCGGGCAGGGTCAGATCACAGCCCGGCAGGCCGCCGTGGCCGCCGGCATCCCGAAGGAGGTCCCCGCCCTCACGGTGAACAAGGTGTGTCCCTCCGGGCTGGCTGCCATCGCCCTGGCCGATCAGATGATCCGCGCCGGGGACCTGGACGTCGTGGTCGCGGGTGGGATGGAGTCCATGACCAACGCGCCCTACGTCATCCCGAAGGCCCGGCAGGGAAGCCGCCTGGGGAACGCGGAGATGCTGGATTCGATGATCCACGACGGGCTCTGGTGCGCGTTCGACGACCGGCACATGGGCCAGGGGACCGACCAGATCAGCGCCGAGCTGGGGGTGAGCCGCGAGGCGCAGGACGCGTGGTCCGAGCGATCGCACCAGCGTGCGCAGGCAGCCTGGGAGTCCGACCGCATGGGCCAGGAGGTCGTCGCGGTGCAGGTTCCCCAGCGCAAAGGGGAGCCGGTCGCGTTCAGCCGGGACGAGGGGATCCGCGCCGACACCACGGTTGAAGGGCTCGCGCGGCTGGAACCCGCGTTCACCCCGGGAGGAACCGTGACCGCCGGGAACGCCTCGCAGATCAGCGACGGCGGGGCCGCAGTGGTGGTCATGAGCCAGACGAAAGCCCGGGAGCTGGGGCTCGAGCCGCTGGCCGAGATCGTCGCCTACGGCATGAGCGCCGACCGGTACGCCTCGCTTCACACGGTTCCGGGGATCGCCACCGAGCGAGCGCTGAAGCGCGGCGGGCTGGCTGCCGGGGACCTAGGGCTCTTGGAGATCAACGAGGCATTCGCCGCGGTGCCGATCCACTCCGCGCGGATGCTCGGCGTCCCGGAAGACATCGTGAACGTGAACGGCGGCGCGGTGGCGCTCGGGCATCCGATCGGTGCCAGCGGCGCGCGGATCGTTCTCACCCTGGCGATGGAGCAACGCCGGCGCGGCATCGAGTTCGGGGCCGCCGCCATCTGCGGCGGCGGCGGGCAGGGCGACGCCTTGATCCTTCGGGCCGTGAGCTGAAGGCCGTGTCCGCGCTGGATCGTCCCTACGAACTCCCGGAAGAACTCGAGGAGTTCCGTTCGGTCATCAGGGCGCTGTTCGCGGCGAAGATCGCGCCGCGCGCCGCGGAGATCGATGCCCTGGACGAATGGCCCGAGGATGTCTACCGAGTGCTGGTGGACAACGACCTCATGGGCGTGGGCTATCCCGAGGAGGACGGCGGTTCGGGCGGCGGTCAGTTGGCGTTCGGGGTGTTCATCGAGGAGCTGTCGAGGGTCTCAGCAGGTGTCGCGCTCACGCCGATCGTGAGCAAGCTCGGCGTGGTCCCGCTGATGGTGGCGGGCACCGATGAGCAGCGACGAACGCATACGTCGGCCATCGCGCGCGGCGAGCTGCTGATGTCCTATGCCCTGACCGAACCCGATGCCGGCTCGGACGCCGGCGCGCTCGCCACGCGATACGTGCGCGACGACGCCGGGATCTTCACCCTCAACGGGACGAAGCGCTTCATCACCGGTGCGGGCGTGAGCCACACCTACGTCGTGTTCGCAACCAGCGACCCGACCCTGCGCACCAAAGGGATCAGCGCCTTCCTGGTCGGGCGTGAGGACCTCGGCGTGAGCTTCGGCCCGGCCGAACACAAGATGGGGATCCACGGCTCGCCTACACGGGAGGTCGTGCTGGCGGATGTCCGCATCCCGGCCGATCGACTCATCGGCCAGGAGGGCGGCGGGTTCGCTATCGCCATGCGGACCCTGGACTATTCCCGTCCGGCTATCGCCGCCCAGGCGGTGGGGATCGCCCAGGGAGCGCTGGACCTGGCCCTGGCCTACGCGAACGAACGTTCCCAGTTCGGCAAGAAGCTGATGGAGTTCGAAGGGGTCTCGTTCCTGCTGGCGGATATGGCGATGAAGGTGGAGGCGGCGCGGGTGCTCACCTACCGGGCGCTGGCAGCGTGCGATGCTGGCGATCCGCGCACGACGTTCCATGCGTCGGTCGCCAAATGCGTCGCCTCAGATAACGCGATGGCGGTCACCACCGACGCCGTGCAGGTCCTGGGCGGCAACGGCTACATGCGCGAGTATCCGGCCGAGCGTTACATGCGCGACGCGAAGATCACGCAGATCTATGAGGGCACGAACCAGATCCAGCGGTTGGTCATCGCCCGTGAGCTGCTGAAGTCCCTGGGGTAGCGGCTAGCTCGGCTCCGCCAGACGGCCGATCTCCCGGACCAACATGTCCTGATCGTCATCGTTCCAGGGGGCATCCTCCGAGTCGCCTTGGCCGGCGTCGTTGACGACGATCCGAAGGTCGGCCCCGGCGCTGTTGCTCCCACCGTCGGGGAGGAAGATCCGGAACATCGAACCGGTTCCGTCCTCGCGCGTATCCACCTTGGCCCATCCGCCCTGGATCTCTGCGAATCGCCTGACCACCGGCGACAGCGAGCCGTCCGAGGACGGCTCCGGGTCGCCGACGGAGATCAGCGCGCCACCTTCGACCTGCTGAAGCGTGACCAGGATGGACTTTCCCTGGGGTGTGCGATCCGCGCTCGAACGCAGGAGCCCGGCGAGCGCCTGCTCCGTGCGCAGCTGATCCACCCCGCACACCACCGATTCCGTGACCACGCGGACGTCGTGGTCCGCGCTCACGTCGGATTCCTCGACGACGCGCTGGACCAAGGCTTCCAGGTCTGTCCGGCGAACCGTGAGTTCGACCGAACCGCGTGCAAGCTTGTCGGCGTCGGCCAGATCGCTCACGGTCAGGTCCAGGCGCCGCGCATAGGCCGTGAGCTGCTTCACCAGCTGCGCCTGGTCCTTCGCATCCTTCTTGAACTTCAGGATCTGCGTGATCCCCAGGATCTGCGTGAGCGACTTCCTTGCATCCAGCGTGAGTTCCTTCAGGAAGGGCGAGGACGCTCGGCGGTCTTCGAGTCGGACCACCTCATCCTCAATGGCGCCTGCCTCCGCGGCTGCCTCGTGCTGGGCGTGCTCCTCGCCCCGCAGGTCGCGGAGCGCATCGGCCATCTGCAGGGCGCGCAGCTGCGACAGCGTCTCGTCCAGACGCTCGTTCAGGATCTCCACCGAGCGCTCCGCTTCGTGGGCGCGTTCCTCCGTCTCGATGAGCCGTTCGGTCTGTCCGGCCAGGCGCTCCTGCGTGGCGTAGAGGATCTGGTCCATCTTCAGATGACCCTCTTCGTCGGCGAGCTCGAGCTGACGGCGGTTCTCCAGATCCTGGAGCTTGCGCGCCAGGTCCGCGTTGGCTTCCACGGCCTCCTGGAGGTCGGCGGCGGTCTTGCGGACTACGGTCTGCTGCGCGTGGAGCTCGCGTTCGGCTCGCTCGGCTTGCCCGGCCAGATCATCGGCGCGCGCGGTCTGGGCTTGGGCCTCGTTCGCCGCAGCGGAGGCCTCCATACGGATCTGGCCCAGTTCGGACCGGGCCGACCCGAGTTCGTTCTGGCTGGCGGCGAACTGCACGTCCCTCTCACCGATCACGGCCTGGAACTCCTCTCGGGTCCGGCGAACCCGGCCCTCGAGATCCGCGTCTCGCTCCGCGAGTTCGGCCAATTGAGAAGCCTGGGTGTTCTCGAGCTCGGCGCGGGTGGCGCGCAGCTCGTCCTCCAGCATCGCCGCGCGCTGCTCTTCGTTCCGCAGGGCGCGCAGCTCTTTGCGGGTTGCCTCGAGCTCGGTGCGGGTGGTTTCCGCGTGCGCGCCGGCGGCGTTGCCCGTCTCCTCGGCGCGAAGGATCTCCGACCGCGCGGCATCCAGCTGCTGCTGCAGTTCCCGGATGCGTTCGGTTTGGGCCGTGAGCGCCGCTCGGGCCTCCGCGGCTTGTGCGCGAACCGCTTCGGTTTCTCCCCCGGCGCTCGCGCTCAGCGCATCCAGTTCGCGGTGCAGGCTCTCTGACTCTTCGCGGGAGGAGAGGATGGCGGCGTCCCTGTCTCGGACAGCCTGGTCGTGGGCCTCACGCAACGATCCCAGCTCGGTCTGCGCCGACCCCGCTCGTCCTTGGACCTGGTCGGCTTCGGCGCGCGCCGCCTCGAGCGCTTCCTGGGTGGTCAGGATCTGCACATGTGCCGCATCCAGGTCCTGCTCGAGGTCGCGGATCCGGTCGGCCTTGTCCCCTTCAGCGCGGCCCACCGTGGAGAGCAGGTCGGTGAGCTCTCGGTTGGCGGCTGAGAGTTCGGTCTGCGTTCCCTCCAGCTCCGCTCGAACGCCGACCAGTTCGGTTTCCATCCGTTCGTACTCCGTCTTCAGTCGCGGGTCGGGTTCTCCGGGTGCGGCGGCGGGAGTGAGGCGGAGCTCTTCCTCCATCTTGTCGCGTTCGTCGCTGACCGCGCGAAGCTGCCCCTCCAAGAGGCGGAGCTTCCCCTCGGCCTGGAGCGCGCGTTCCTCGAGCGCCTTGCTCCCCGTTGCCGGTGGTGGCGTTTCCTTCGAGGCATGCAGGTCGGCAAGGGTCTTGCGGTACTGCTCCTGGAGCACGCTCAAGCGCTCCTCTGCGGCCCGGGCGCGTTCCTCTGACATCCTCCGCGCGTCGCCTTCCTCCTTCAACCCATGCTGCATCGCCGGGGCAGGGGACGGACGCGTCTGTTCCCGGCGCGAGGGAGCCGAGGTCATCTGCTGGAGGCGGAAGCTGATGTTCGCGCCCGAGGCGGCCGCGATGCGTCCGACCCACCACAGCATGAACAGCGCCGGCAGGATGCAGAGCGCCATGATCAGCCCGGCCGCCGTCCATGGGCGGCCCGCAGCATCGATCGGCGCCTGCGGCATCGTCAGCATGACCGCGCCCAGGGTGCCGAACCGCTGGATCGGGAGCATCACGGTGAGGTCGGTGCCGACGATTGTCGGGACCGCGCCGCCGTGGGTGGCGGTTTTGATCGCGAGCCGCTCGCCCAGGAGCTTGTTGCCGATGCGTGAGTTCTGGATGTCGTACAAGATCGCGCCCATCGAGCTGTAGAGGGTCACGTCGGAGACGGCTGTTGCGCCCAGCGCCACGGAGAGTTCGGTGTTCAGCGTGGCGGCGCGCGTGGGCGAGGACATGGTCCTCAGGTCGTTGTCGCTGAAGATGCTGGACAGCGTGTTCTCAACGGCGGATCGGGCCTGGGTGACCATCGCCTCTTGTGCGTGGGCGCGAGCGCGGCCGGCCATCACGATCGAACCGATCGAGCCGCCGGCGAGCAGCACGACCAGCGCGAACAACGGTACGCGCGCGATGCGTGAAGCGTTCCTCGGCCGGCTCATGAGATCCCCCTCTTGTCCTTGACCGCTGATCCCGTTCTATCCCCTGCCTATCGGCATCTACCCGCCGAACCTTCAGTCCCTGGGGACTGCTTCTAGTCAAGAGGGACTGGTCCGAACGGCTCATGGCCTTGGGATCACGTCGGCGAGGGTGGGTATCCTTCGCCCATGTCGAGCGCGCTGGACCCCGTGGAGGCCGACCGTCTGGTCGGCGCCGACCGGGTTCGCGGGGATCAGCTGAATCAGGCTGCAGCCTTCGTGGTGGACCTGTTGCGCGACCCCGGAGGCGACATCCGGATCGTGGACGGGCAGCTCGAACTGGGAGAAGACGTGGTGGTCCCGGGCCACCCGGACGCGTTCGGTATCGAGCCGGTGCCCGTCGAAGACCCCGGCGTCGTGTGGGCGGTGGACGGCGGTTCGTGCCTGGTGGCCGACGCTCGCTCCTTCCAGGTGGCGGCTTTCCGGGTGGCCAGGGTGCGATTCGCGGGCGGCGCCACCGACCTGGTCGAATCGCCCGCCCTCGAGATCCGGGCGGTGTCCCGGCACGAGGTTGCGGACCTGGCGCGCGAGGCGCTGCGCGAACTCACCGGCGAAGAACCCGGACAGCTACCGGAACTAACCCGTCCGGTCGACGCGCTGCGGGGATGGGCGGAATGGAAGGCCACCATCCGAACCATCGACGAGGCTGCGTCCGGCGACCTGGTCCTGGTCGACGGCTCGTTGCACGGGGGGCCCTTGGTGCCCCCGGAGGTGGTGCGGCGGGCACATGAGACGGCGGTGGCCCGCGGCGTCCACCTGGCTGGCGTGGTGAAGGCCTCCACCCTGTTCTGGGGACGCAACGCGCCGTTGGTCACGTTGCTCAAACGCCGCGCCGACCGCGAGGTCGGGCCTTCCCGCTGGGCCGCCCGGATCTCCACCGATCCCGTGTTCGGCCGGCTCTACGTCGGGGAGATCTTCATCGCGCACCTGGCGCCCACCGCCGCGCACGCGTTCCGTGTGGACATCGCGCGCGGGCCGGGGGAGCCCGGCGAGGTCCTTTCCCGGTTGGCGGGGCTCGCCGGGGATCCTGCGTTCGTCGGGTATCCGTACCCGCTGGCGCGGGCCCATCAGGCTGCGCGCGTCACCGGCTACGCGGTGGCGGATGTGCGCCGCGCGTTCCGCGAAGCGCTCACGCGCGAAGGCATGCACGAGGATGACATCGAGGTCCTGTTCCAGGACTTCCACGAGATCTTGAATCGGAGCTGACCATGAGCGTGGACAAAGGCCGGATCTTCGGCAAGAGCGTGCTGGAAGCACAGTTCCGCGCCTACTACGGCACGGATCTGTTCCTGGGCGAGCTGCTGGTGGCGGAGGACGCCGAGCGGGGTCGCCGCTTCCTGTTCCGGGCGATCGACGTGACGTACGGGTCGGATTCGAGCGATCCCGCCTGGGCCGAACGAACCGCCGGCGCCTACATGGCGGGTGACCGGGCCGAGTCGCCGTATGAGCTGTACGATCCTGAGCAGCGCCTGTACAAGGTCGCGAAGTGTCAGCCGCTCGGCTACATCGACGGGACCTCGGGTGCGTTCCGTAAGCCGAAATCGCTTCCGGCGCAGTTCGCGCGCGTGACGGCGCCCGGCCCGGAGGATTTCGCGTTCCTGGCCGAACAGATGGGGGATATCCGGATCGGCAAGCTCCGCTCCGGTGAGGACGTGATCGATCTGGAGGTGGGGATCAAGGGAGAGACCCTGGTCAGTCACGTCGGTGTCTTCGCCACCACCGGCATGGGCAAGTCCAACCTCATGAAGGTGCTCGCCGGGCAGGTCCTGGCCTCCTCGGGCCGGTACGCCTGTCTGTTGTTCGATCCGCACGGGGAGTACCTGGAAGGGGGGAGCGGACTTCGCAAGGGGCTGCGCGACCATCCGTGGGCGGCCGACCGGCTGAAGGTCTACGCGACGCGCGCGGCGGGCGCCGGTGCCACCGGGCTCCGGCTTTCCCTGGGTGAGCTCACGCTGGGGGACCTGCAGACCGCGTATCAGTGGAGCCACGCGCAGGAGGACGCGATCTATCGCCTCATCCGCTTCTACGGCGACGAATGGATCTCGCGCGTGGGCGAGGAGGACGACGTGCCGAAGTTCGCCGAGGAGCTGGGCGTTGCCTCCAGCACGTTGCAGGTCATCCAACGCCGCGCGCAGCGGATATTGGACATGCCGTGCATCAGCCGCGATCCGTCCCAGCCCTCGCTGTCCGCGCGCATCGTCGACGAACTCATGAACGGGCTCTCCGTGCTGGTGGACACCAGCGGGCTCTCCTCGATGGAGGAGATCCTCGTGGCTTCGGTGATCACCCGGCGGGTCTTGGACACCTACGGGCAGATCTTCCTGGAGGACCGCGCGGCGTTCGCAGCGCTGCCGCCAACGCTGATCGCGCTCGAGGAGGCCCAGCGCGTGCTGTCCAGGGTGCAACGCGGGGACGAGAACGTGTTCCCCCGCGTCGCCCGCGAGGGCCGGAAGTTCAAGGTCGGGCTCTGCGCGGTCAGCCAGCAGCCCAAGCTCATCGACGACGAACTCCTGAGCCAGTTCAACACGTTCTTCATCCTGGGGCTGGCCGATGAGAAGGACCGCAACATCCTGCGGGGATCCTCCAAGCAGGACATCTCCGACCTGGGGCCCGAGATCCAGACGCTGATGCCCGGGGAGGCCATCATCACGAACCTGGAGGCGCCGTTCGCGCTGCCGGCGCAGGTCTATCTCTACGAGGATCACCTGAAGACGGTGAAGGGGCCCTCGCCGCTGCCGCCCGTCCCCGAAGGACGATCGAAGGGGTTCGCCGAGTAGTGGCGCGCCTGGTCGCCCTCGGCGACGCCCACCTGGGGCGGACGCACCTGGCACACCTGCGGGACGAACAGGGCCGGAACACGCGCGAGGAGGACTTCCTGCGGTCCTTCGCCTGGGCGGTGCAGGAGACCATCGCGCAGGAGCCCGACGGGTTCATCTGGCTCGGGGACATCTTCGATCACGCGCGGCCGACCTATCGCACGTTCGGGAAGGTGCTCGTGGGGCTGAAGAACCTGAACGCGGCGGGCCTGCGCGGCGTGAGCATCAGCGGGAACCACGACACCCCGCGCGTGCGGGGGACGGGTTCGCCCTACGCCGCGCTCGAGGAGGTCTTCTCCAACGTGGAGTTCGCGTGGTCGATGCAGGCGCGGAGCGCCGAGCTGGCGGGGGTGAAGGTGCACGCCGTTCCGCAAACCCTGGGCGTGGACGAGTTCCGGGCCGAGCTGGAGGTGGCGGCCGGGGCGGCGGGCGGGGATGCGACCGATCTCCTCATCGCTCACGTGGCGCTCACATCACTGCCGGTCAGTGCCTACGGGCGCGACATCAACGAGCTGGAGATCGAGGAGGGGGCGTTCGACAAGCGGTTCGATCTGGTGGTGCTGGGGCACTACCACGTGTTCCAGAAGGCATCGAAGCGAACCTGGTACGCCGGTTCCACGGACTCGTTCTCGTTCGCCGACAAGCCGGCGGATGCGGGCCCCAAGGGGCTCGTCATCATCGACACGGACGCCGGCACGGTGGAGCAGATCGAGAACCCCGGCGAGCGCCCGCTGGTGACGCTCAGCGTGGAGTCCTCGGGCCTAGGTCCCGGTGAGCTGGTCGATGCGGTCGAACGAGCCGCGAAGGGGTCGCCCGAGGGTTCGGTGGTCCGGGTCTTCCTGGAGCACGTGGACTCCGCAGCCTTCCGGCAGGTGCGGAACGAAGAGTTCCAGGAGGCGGTCCCCGGCGCGCTCCACGTCCAGATCGAGCCAGACGTCGGTGCCGAGTCCTACGCCGTCCAGGGGGCGCCCCAGATCGGTTCGCTGTCGAGCGAATGGTCGACGTTCGTTGCCACCCAGGACCTCTCGGGGCTGGAACGCGATCGTGTTGTCGATCTCGGCGCACGCTACCTGGAGTCCGCGCAGGGGGAGACCGTGTGAGGGTCGTCGAGCTCAGCCTGCGGAACTACCGGCAGTTCGAGGAGCTGGACCTGGAGCTGCCGGCCAGGGTTATCGGCGTCGTGGGGCCGAACGGTTCGGGGAAGTCGACGCTGATGGAGGCCATCGCCGTCTCGCTCTACGGCATCGACGCGGCCCGCACGAAGAAGGACCAGATCCGAACGAACGGGCTCCTTGCGGATTGCGAACTCCGGATGATCTTCGAACACGGCGGCAGTACCTACGAGGTCCGGCGTTCGATCAAAGGGAAGAACCATGCCACCGACGCCGAGCTGCTCGTGGGTTCGTTGCAGTTGGCGTCGGGCGTGAGCGACGTGGACGCCGAGATCGCGCGGCTGCTCCGGATGGATCGACAGGTCTTCCGCGCAAGCGTGTTCGCCGAACAAAAGCAGCTGGACGCGTTCTCCGACGTGACGGCGGGCAAGCGCAAGGAGATGGTCCTTCGGCTCCTGGGGATCCGGCCGGTGGACGACGCGCGCAAGGTTGCCCGCAAGGACGGGATCGAGGCGCGCAGGCAGGCCGACCAGCTGGCGGGGGTGGCCGCCGACATGAGTCAGCTCAAGGCAGACATCAAGGAGGCGAAGGACCTTGCCGCCGAGGCCGCTGGGAACGCCACGGCCGCGGCCGCCGGGCTCAAGATCGCGACCGAGGCCCGCGCGGCCGCCGCGGCAGCGTTCGAAGCCGCCGACGCGGCGCGCCAGCAGGCGGAAACCTTGACCGTGCGCCTGGACGGGCTGGGCAGGGAGCTGACCCGTCTCCAGGCGCACCAGGCCGAGGTCATCCTCCGCCTCGAGGTCACCACGGATGCGGTGGCCCACCTTCCGGCCCTCCAGGCCGAGCTGGCTTCGCTCGCCGGCGCCGGGGAGCTGTTGCAGGCCGCGCGCAACTACCGCACGAAGGCGGAGGAGCTCGCGGTGGTCGAGCGTCAGCTGGCCGATCTCCCCGTCTCGGATCCCCAGGAGTCCCTCGCGGCGCTCGAAGTGGCAACCGCGGCGGCCGACGATGCCCGCGCGCAAGCCGCCCGCGCCGCCGCCACCGCCGAACAGCTAGCGGAGCTGGCCGCGAGCGCCGCCGACCGGCTCGCCCGCGCGAAGGAGGCCGACCCCACCGAGCCGTGCCCCACGTGCGGACGGGAGCTGGGCAAGGACTTCACCGGATACCTCGCCCATCGCAAACAGGAGGCCGCCGAAGCCACTGCGAAGGCCGCAGCCGCCGCCCGGGCGGAGAAGGCGGCGAGCGCTGCGCTGGGCAAGGCCGAAGCGGCGCTGAAGACGGCGGCGACGGCGGGGCAGACGGCTGAGCGGGCCGCGCGCGACCGGGCCGCCGCCCAGACGCGCCTGGACGACCTCAGCGCCGCGCTGACCGCGCTCGCCGCACCCTTCGACGGCGCAGTGCCCGATCCGGCCGAACTCACCGAACGCGTCGAACGCGAACGAACGCTCGGCGCCGAGTCGGCGCGCCTGGCCCAACAGGCCGAGCATCGTGACCAGCTGACCGCCGACCTGACCACCGCGGAGGAACGAACGTCAGAGATCGCTGCCGAAACGTCCGCCGCAGCGGCGGCGCTTGCTGCCCTCGCCCACGACCCCGTCGTGTACGCCGCCCTGCGCGATGCGCGCGCGAACGCGGATTCGGCACTCGCGGCCGCGCGCGAGGCCGAGCGAGCCGCCACCGATCTGCGGGCCCGGACCGAGGCCGACCTGGCCAGACTTCACGGCGCGCTGGAGGAGGCTCAGAAGACCGCGACACGGGCCGACGAACTCCGCTCCGAGGCTCGTTACCGTGACCGCGTCGCCACGCTCCTTGACGGATTCCGCGATCACCTGGTGGGCCGGGTCGGGCCGGAGCTCTCCCGTGAGGCCGAGTCGCTCTTCCGCGAGCTCACGAACCACGAGTACGACGACCTGAAGATCGACGACGAGACATTGAGCATCCATATCGCCGACGGCGACACCTACTACGACATCGATCGCTTCAGCGGTTCGGAAACCGATCTGGCGAACCTGGCGCTCCGCGTAGCCATCTCGATGCACCTGTCTCGCGTGTCCGGCGCCGATGTCGGCATGCTGGTGCTGGACGAGGTGCTGGGATCGCTGGACCAAGAGCGCAAGGACCTGATGGTCCTGGCGATGGGGCGACTCTCCGCGCGCTTCCATCAGCTCTTCGTGGTCACTCACGCCGAACAGGTGAAGGACCAGTTCCCGGTGGCGGTGCAGATCTCGAAGGTCAGCCGGCGCCGGAGCATCGCGACGCTGATCTAGCACGCCCCCTCAGGCGGGCGAGCTCGTTCGGGACGCGACGACCCACGTCGTCCCCGTGTACGTGAGCACGGTGGTGCGGAACGCGCTGGGACAGCAATGGGAGTCCGACGGCCCGAAGACCGCCTGCCGGATGCTCAGGCCCACGGGGCTTGGGGAGAAGCCCACCACGGTGTCGCACGCAGTCTTCCGGAAGACCTGGGCGTTCGCGGCCAGATCCAGGAGCAGCGTGATGCCGCACGCACCGCTGCCGCCGGTGGCCTCGAACACCAGGGCGTCGTCCGATCCGTCTCCGGTGGCATCTCCCAGCAGGGTTTCGATCTGGAAGACGCCGCTGCCCGCATCCGTCGTGAGCCCGAACACCGGGTTCCACGGCGGAACCACGCCGGGCGAGCGGCGCCAGATGACCAGGCCGTGGGGAACCTGGAGCGGGTCGCCCGCCAGGGCGTAGGCCACGCCGGCGGTCTCCCCGGCGCTCGTCGTCGTGGACCACGCATCGGTCACGCCTACGCCCCCGGGAACCAGCGCGGACGGTGGCAGGTTCGAGGCGCCGACGTCCTTCGCGTAGCCGGCGGGTGTTCCCGACGGGACGCCGGAGGGCACCACGCTCGCGGGCGCGCTCGCGGTGGGGGCCGGCGTGGAGGTGGGGGTGGGGGTGGTCGTCCGGGTGACATCGGAGGTTGGAGAGGGGAGGACCGGGGAAGCCGAGCCCCCGCACGCTGCCGCCGCCACGAGCAGGACGAGGGCCGGGATCCGCAGCGTGCGCACGAGGTGATGCTACCGGCGGCCGCTCCGGCTCCGGGGTAGATGGCCCCGATAGGATGCCGGCATGACCGACTGGGACCTCACCCCCAAGCGCGTGGCCGACTCACACGTGACCCTCACGCAGATGATGGAGGTGACCGACGCCAACGTCGCGGGCACGGTGCACGGGGGCGCCATCATGCGGCTGGTCGACACCGCCGCCGGTCTCGCCGCCATCCGTCACGCCGGTGGGTTGTGCGTGACGGTCGCCATCGACGAGATGACGTTCCTGGAGCCCGTGCACATCGGCGACGTCCTGGTCCTGAAGGCGTCGGTTACCGACGCGGGCCGCACCTCGGTGGAGGTTGGAGTTCGGGTGGACGCGCTCGACCCCATCTCGGGCAGCTCCCGCCACGCCAACTCGGCCTACCTGGTGTTCGTTGCCGTTGACGAACACGGCGTTCCTCGCCCGGTCCCTCCGCTCATCGCGGAGTCCGAGAAGGAGAAGCGACGCCAACGAGAGGCGTCCCTGCGTCGCCAGGCGAGGCTCGCGCACAAGGCTGCGGTCAAGGCCGCCCGCGAGGCCGAGGCTGCGGAGGCACCCGGCGCCGCCGAAGACGTCTGAGTCGGGCCGCGTGGGAGGATGGCTGTCCAACCGCAGAAGGATCCGACCATGACCAGTGACTTCACCGCAGCGCTCGGGCGGCTGGACACCGCCGAGGGAACCGTCGACATCTACCGCCTGCATCACCTGGTGGAGCGGGGCATCATCGATGACCTCGGCCGCCTCCCGCACACCGTCAAGATCTTGTTGGAGAACCTGATGCGCCGCGCGGGGACCCGCGACGTCGCGGACGGCGACATCGCCGCCCTGGCCGCCTGGCCGGGACCGGCCGGGAACATCGCGTTCATGCCTGCCCGCGTCCTCATGCAGGACTTCACGGGCGTCCCCGCGGTGGTCGACCTCGCCGCCATGCGGAGCGCGACCGCGCGCGCCGGCGGCGATCCCGCGCAGATCAACCCGCGCATCCCCACCGACCTGATCATCGATCACAGCGTGCAGGTCGACCTGTTCCGTTCGGCCGGCGCGTATGAAGCAAACATCGAGCGCGAATACGGGCGCAACGGAGAGCGGTACGCGTTCCTTCGGTGGGCGCAGGAGGTCTTCAGCGGTCTCCGCGTGGTCCCCCCGGGCGCCGGGATCTGCCACCAGGTGAACCTCGAACACCTGGGCACGGTGGTGTCGGTCCGGGACGGGGTCGCCTATCCGGACACCGTGGTGGGGACTGATTCCCACACGACCATGATCAACGGGCTCGGCATCCTGGGCTGGGGGGTGGGCGGCATCGAGGCCGAGGCCGCGATGCTGGGTCAGCCGATGTTCCTGCCCCAGCCGCTGGTGCTGGGCGTCCGGCTGACGGGAGCGCTGCCGGCAGGGACCACCGCGACAGACCTCGTCCTGACGCTCACCCAGATGCTTCGGACCCACGGCGTCGTCGGCAGGTTCGTCGAGTTCTTCGGCGACGGGCTGTCCTCCCTCTCGGTCGCCGACCGGGCCACCCTGTCGAACATGTGCCCCGAGTACGGGGCCACCGCGGCGTACTTCCCCGTCGACCACCAGACGCTGTCGTTCCTCCGGTTCACCAACCGGGCCGACGACGTGGTCGAGCGTTACACCAAGGCGCAGGGACTCTTCCGCACGGACGGCGACCCGGACCCGGAGTTCTCCGAGGTGCTCGGCCTGGACCTGGGGTCCATCGAGCCGTCCCTCGCCGGCCCCAGCCGCCCGCAGGACCGCGTTTCGCTCTCCGGCGTCTGGCAGAGCTTCACGCAGCGCTACGGAGACCGGCGGGCGGACCAAGGAGACGAACAACTGCGCGACGGCAGCGTCGTGATCGCCGCCATCACTTCATGCACCAACACCTCCAACCCCTCGGTGATGGTCGCCGCCGGACTGCTGGCAAAGCACGCCGTCGAAGCCGGGATCGACGTGCAGCCGTGGGTCAAGACGTCCCTGGCCCCCGGGTCCCGCGTGGTCACCGACTACCTGGACCGCGCCGGTCTCACGCCCTATCTGGACAAGCTCGGGTTCGCGTTGGTCGGGTACGGCTGCACCACCTGCATCGGGAACTCGGGACCGCTCCCGCAGGAGGTTGCGGTCGCCGTAGAAGAGCGCGGCCTCAACGTGGCCGCCGTCCTGTCGGGGAACCGGAACTTCGAGGGACGCATCCATCCGCAGGTGCGGGCCTCCTATCTGGCCTCGCCGCCGCTGGTTGTTGCTTACGCGTTGGCCGGACGCCTTGACATCGACCTGTCGACCGAACCGCTGGGTCACGGGCCGAACGGACCGGTCATGCTGGCCGACATCTGGCCCACCGCCGCGCAAGTGTCCGACGCGATCGCCACATCCCTGGACCCCGACCAGTTCCGGGACGAATACGCGCGGGTGTGGGAGGGCGACGACCATTGGCGCTCGCTGCCGACCCCGACCGGCGACGTCTACGAGTGGGATCCAGCGTCGACCTACGTCCAGGAGCCCCCGTACTTCCACGATCTCGACGCGCAGACCGCGGGCGGCGATATCGGAGGCGCCCGTATCCTCGTGAAGGTGGGGGATTCCATCACAACCGATCACATCTCGCCCGCCGGGTCGATCAAGCCCGATTCGCCGGCGGGGCGCTACCTGCAGGACCACGGTGTCGCGCCCACCGATTTCAACTCCTACGGGGCGCGGCGAGGCAACCACCAGGTCATGGTCCGGGGAACGTTCGCGAACATCCGTCTCCAGAACGAACTGGCCCCCGGCACGGAGGGGTCGTTCACCACGCACCTGCCCGGCGGCGAGGTCATGAGCGTCTTCGACGGAGCCGAGCGCTACCGCGCCGACGGCGTGCCGCTCGGGGTGCTGGCGGGCAAGGAGTACGGGAGTGGGTCCAGCCGTGACTGGGCTGCCAAGGGCCCGGATCTGCTGGGTGTGCGGTTCGTGCTGGCGGAGAGCTTCGAACGTATCCACCGGTCGAACCTCGTCGGGATGGGCGTGCTTCCGCTGGAGTACAAGCCGGGGGAGAGCGCAGCCTCTCACGGGCTCACGGGGCGCGAGGTGTTCACGGTTCGCGGGGTGGCCGGCGGTATCTCACCCGGCCAGGACGCCACGGTGGAGGTTGCTCGCGAGGACGGCAGCACAGCGTCCTTCGGCGTCACGGTTCGTGTTGATGCGGCCGCCGAGGTCGAGTATTTCGAGGCCGGAGGGATCCTGCGGCTGGTCTTGCGGCAGATGCTCGCCACCCGGAGGCCGAGCACATAGGCCCGGAACGCGGAAGAGGGCGGGGATCGCTCCCCGCCCTCTCGCACCCGCTTCGGCCGGGTTAGGCCATCAGCGGGTCAGGTCAGGATCGGGTGCGTCTGCACCAGTTCGAACCGCCTCCAGTACCTTCCGAGGCTCAGGTACCTCCCGGCGTCAACAACGATGATCCCGACCAGGACCACAGCCGTCAGCACGTGGACGTCGTAGAACGGGTTGTAGCGTCCGTCGGCGAAGAACGTTGCGGTGTAGAAGATCGTCATCCACACGATCCCGCCGATCGCGGCGATGCGGGTCATGATCCCCGTCATCAACCCGATGCCGATCAGCAGCATCGAGGCCATGTACACCCAGTTGACCCATGTGCTCACCGGCACGAAGCCGATCGGCGCACCTTGCGCCGTGAAGCCGGCCACTGCGTGCCCGCCGGTGACAGCCTGGTAGAACCCGGTGAACGGCCCGGTCAGCGCGAACATCACGCCGCTGGCCGGGGAGCCGCCGTGGATCCACGCATTTGCCGTGTCCGTGGCGACCCCGAGCCCGAAGGTCTTGTCCAGGAACGCCCAGAGAAACTCCCAGCCGATCAGGAGCCGAGCAACGCCCATCACATTCCCGAATGCACGGGTCTGACGGGTCTCGGCTTCGATGGCGGGCATGTGCTGAACCGCGCCATCTGTGCGAACGGTCTGCATCGATCCCACCTCCTTTGCGTCTTGGTCACACTCTCCACCCGGCACGGGCAGCGCGGAGTGGGCGGATGGCCCGGTTCAGGGAGGACCTTTGGCCGGCGGTGGTCAGGTGCCCGCGCTACTCGGGGACGGTGCCGGGGGTGGTGGTGTGTCTGGCCAGGTACGCGGCGGCTTCGGCCCGCCGCGCCACCTCCAGTTTGGACAGGATCGAGCTGACGTAGTTCTTGACGGTCTTCTCGGCGAGCTTGAGGTCCTCCCCGATCTCCCGGTTCGTCTTCCCGTCGGCGATCTGGGTGAGGATGCGTTCCTCCTGCGGTGAAAGGCGGGCGAGCTTCTCGTCCTTCATGAGGTGCTTGCCCCTTCGGAGCCGATCCAGAACGGCCGTGGTCACGCTCGGGTCCAGTAGCGAATCCCCCGCGCCCACCGATCGGATGGCACGCAGCAGATCACCGGACTTGACCTGCTTCAACACGTAGCCGGACGCGCCGGCCATGATCGAGGCGAACAGCGCCTCGTCGTCGGCGAAGCTCGTGAGCATCAGGACCTTTGTGGCCGGATGCATCGCCCTGATCTCGCGGGTCGCCTCGATGCCGCTGCCGTCGGACAGTCGCACGTCCATGACCACGACATCCGGTTTGGTTCGATGCGCTTCATCGATGGCCTCGCGCACGGTCCCGGCCTCTGAGGTCACAACGATGTCGTCCTCGGCGTCGAGCATGGCCCTGATGCCGTCGCGAACGATCTCGTGATCATCAACGAGCATGACGCGCAAGGGCGGGGTCTTGGTCACGTCGCCGATGGTATACGGCCCTGGGCGCCGTCGTCGTCGGAGTCCTCGCCCGTCGCGGCGGATCGACCGCTGGCTTCAGCGGCGATGGCGTCACCCAGCCCATCCAGGAAGTCCTTCAAGGTCGCCTCGGCCACCCGGTGCAGGAGCGCCCGGTCAACCGCCTTGCCCAGCGAACCGAACGGAGGCTGGTAGCGCGCGTTGATCGAGAGTTGTGTTCGATCCGGTCCGAGCGCGGCGACGTCGAGATCTGCGTCCAGGCTGGGGAACAGGCCCTGCGCGCCGGTCGGCGTCCACCTGATCGGAACCAAGGTCTTGGATTCCAGGACCATCGGGAGTCCGAACGACACGGCGACCTTGTGCGTGACCCGGCGCTCGGTTCCGAAGCCAACCTCGGCCAGGAGGGCGTCGCCGCGTTCGCTCGCCTCGTTCGCGATCCCCGGCACCCAGCCCTCCGGATCGCGCAGCAACGTGCGCTCCACGACGGATCGGGGCAAAGGAAGCTCGATGAAGTACCGCGCAAGCATCATCTTGAGTGTGAACCTTCCCCTTGGCTCTCCGAGGGGCGAAAGACCCACGACGGTGGGGTCCTCCAGCACCCGAGGTGCCCCACCTGGCCGACCACACTGTGCCATCCTATCCGGCGTTCGGGTACCGGCAGACTGAAGGAGTTCCCTGATGAGACGGTTCCGCAGCACGATCCTCGTTCTTGTGGCGGTGATGGCGGTCATAGGCGCGGCCTGCGGCACCGGGTCCTCCGGGAAGGGCGCCGCGGGCGCGGGTGATCAGGCGGCCGCCGGTCCCTCGAAGGCCGTGGTCACCCTCAGCGACTTCAAGATCGAACCCAGCCAGATCGACGTCGCGGCGGGCCAGCCCGTCGAGTTCTCCGTAACGAACGACGGCCCCTCCACCCACACCTTCGCCATCACGGTGGGCGACAAGACGTACGATACCGGCGAGATCCAACCGAACGCCACCCAGCAGCTCTCCGTTCCGGCCTTGGCCGCGGGTTCCTATGACGCACTCTGCACTGTGCCGGGCCACGACAAACTCGGGATGACCGCAACGGTCAACGCCGGGAGCGCAGCCGCCTCGGGGAGTTCCATGACGGGGATGTCCTCGGCCAACCTGACCGCCCAGCAGATGGCCGACATGCACAAGGCCGGCGTCGACGCGTTCCTGGCCGGCGGACAGACCTCGACCACAGGCGGTCAGATCCTGAAGCCGACCATGCAGAACGGCGTCAGGGTGTTCAACCTGGCGGCGGAGAAGGTGCGCTGGGAGGTTTCAAAGGGGAAGTTCGTAGACGCGATGGGGTTCAACGGCACCGTCCCCGGCCCTGAGATCCACGTGTCCTACGGCGACAAGGTGAAGATCGTGGTGCAGAACCAGTTGGACCAGCCCACGGTGCTTCACCTGCACGGGATGACGGTGCCCAACGCCATGGACGGTGTTCCCTACGTCACGCAGGACCCGATCATGCCCGGCCAATACTGGACCTACGAGTTCACCGTGAAGGATCCGCCCGGGATGTACGTCTACCACTCGCACTTCAACTCGACCGAGCAGGTGGGGGCCGGGTTGTACGGCGCCATCATCGTCGATCCGCCGAACCACGCCTGGCCCTATGCCTCGGCCGACGTCAACCCGCGGACCGGCCAGATGACCCTCGGGACCGTGCCGCGCATCGACGACACCTACACGTTGTTCCTCGGGGACGGAACCCTCGGGTACGTCATCAACGGGAAGTCCTTTCCGGCCACAGCGCCGCTCACGGCCAAGCGAGGCGACTGGGTGCTGGTCCACATCGCGAACGACGGTTCCCTCCTGCACCCGATGCATCTGCACGGCTACCACTTCGAGGTGGTGGCGCAGGACGGCTATCCGCTGGCGCAGCCCTACATGGCCGACACCCTGGTGGTCGCCCCGGGGCAACGCTTCGACATCCTGGTCCACGCGATCTATCCGGGAGCGTGGGCGTTCCACTGCCACATCCTGCCCCACGTCGAAGGGCCCGAGGGCATGTACGGGATGGTGACGGCCCTGGTTGTGACCTAGCGGCTAGGAGGGGATGATCGCGCGAACCGTGGTGCCGTTGCCGGCGGAGCTGGTCAGTTCCAGGCGCCCGCCCAGTCGTGTTGCGCGCTCGCGGAGGTTGGCCAGACCCATACCCGTCAAGGGAGCGAGCGGGTCGAACCCGGTGCCGTCGTCATCGATCTCCACGAGCGTTCCCTCCGGGTCGCGGCGGAACGTGACCCGGCAGGTGCTGGCGCCGGCATGTCGTACCACGTTGGAGAGCGCCTCGCGCACGAACTGCACCAGGTCGGCGGCCTTCGAGGCCAGCTCCGACGCGAGACCTTCGTCGACATCCGCGACGATGACCACGTCGGAGTGCTGGGAGAACTCCTTCGCGAGTTGATCGATGGCCTGGCCGAGCAGCCGGTCGGCCAGGATCCCGGGTCGCAAACCGAAGATGTAGTTCCGCAGATCGCGGATGGCGCGATCGATCTCTTCGACGGCGTTCTCGATGCGCCGAGCCATCTCCTCGTCGCCGGCCATCGCGGCGGCGCCTTGGAGGCCCATGCCCACCGCGAAGAGCGATTGGATCACGCCGTCGTGCAGCTCCTGCGCGATCCGCTCACGCTCCTCCATGACCTCGAGGCGGCGAAGTTCTCCTTGCGCTTGCAGCGCCTCCGCGTAGAGCCTGGCGTTCTCGATGGCGACGCCCGCCTGCGTGGCCAGCACCATCACCGTTTCCTCGTCCGCCTCGTCGAACTCCAGCCCGCCACCCTTCTCGGTCAGGTACAGATTCCCGTACATCCGTCCCCACGCCCGGACCGGCACGCCCAGGAACGTCGTCATCGGGGGATGGTTCGGGGGGAACCCGAACGACCGGGGGTCCCGGCTGATGTTGGAGAGACGCATGGGTCGCGCCTCGGCGATGAGCAGCCCCAATATCCCGTGGCCGGCGGGGGGGGCACCGATCTGCTCTCGCACCTCGTCGCTCACGCCCGCCGTGATGAAGCGTTCGATCATGCCGTCGGTCCCGAGGACGCCGAGCGCGCAATAACGGGCGCCCGAGACCTCCAGACCGAGTTCGACGATGCGCTGCAGCACCGTCTCGAGGTCAAGCTCGGTCGAAAGCGTCAGACCGGCTTCGATGAGGCCCGGAGTTCGGTCGATCTTCGGATCGATACTCACCCACCCAGCCTAGCCGCAGCGCGGCCGAGCCACGGCATGTGGGCACCTGTCGGCCATCTCTGGGACGCTGGTGTCATCCGGTCGAAGGAGTGATCGCCATGTTCGAGAAGATCCTGCTGGCAGTGGACGGGTCCGCGCATTCGAGTAAGACGGTCACGGTGGCGGTCGATCTGGCCACGCGCTACGGCGCGGAGGTCACCGTGCTCCACGTGCGCGAACACGAGAGGTTCGAAGGTTCGAACGTCGATCTGGGTCCTGCGGGTTCGGCCCAGGCGCTGGTCGACGGAGTCGTGGCCGCCCTCAGCGACGCGGGAGTGACCGCGCGAGGAGAGGTCCGCCGCGTGCCGGCCGGACGAGCTCCCCAGGAGATCGTTGCGGCGGCCAAGGACGCGGGCGCCGGGTTGATCGTGATGGGGGCCCGAGGCTGGACCGAATGGAAGAGCCTGTTGGTGGGCGGTGTGGCCAACAAGGTGATCACGCACGCCGAATGCCCGGTCCTGCTGGTTCGCTGAGCCGCGGTGCGTCCTGGGACGCCGATCAGCGCGTCGCCGCGGCCTACGGGGCGGCGGGTCTGCGTTCGGCGCTCTGCTGGGCCAGATGCCGTCCCGCCGATTCCAAGATCTGCTCCAGCGACGCCGGGTGTTCGGGGTCGTAAAGGCTGCTCCCCACGCTCAGCGAAAGGAAACGCGGCTGGTCCGAGCGGGCATTCCGGACGGCGATGGCCTCCACTAGGCGGGAGAGCACCAGTGTCTCCGCGCCGCCGGCCTCGCCTGTGAGGAGCACACAGAACGTGTCCGGCCCCAGCCGCGCGGGAACGTCGGAGTCCCGGACCGCTTCCATCAGCACCTCGGCCGCCTCGCGCGCCACATCGGCGGCGACACCGACCCCGTACTCGGACAGCGTGTTCAGGAACCCCTCCAGCCGGACGAACAGGAAGACGACGGGGCGTTTGACCCGATCGGCCATCCGCAGGTGATGCTCGGCGATCGCACCGAATCCACGGATGTTCGGCATGCCGGTCACCGGGTCGGTGGTGGCCAGTTCGCGCTGCATGCGCCTGTGTTCGATCGCGTAGCGGACCGCGCGGGACAGGAGTCCGCGCGGCATCGCGCCCCGAACCAGGTGGTCTTCGGCACCGGCGTGGCGAGCGACGGAACCGTCCGCTTCGTTGGCGGGATCGGTCACGACCAGCACCGCCGCGTCGGGAGCATGCGCATGGATGCGCCCGACCGTCTCGATCGGCCCCATGCTGCCCAGCGCAACCACGACGGCGTCGGGGGCCACCACGCGCGCGAGTCCTTCCTCGAGCGTGAGGGCCGATGCAACAGCGAACCCTTCCTCGCTGGCGAGTTCGTCGTGGGTCGCTTCGTCGAGGCCGACGAGCAACACGGTCAGATCGTGGGTCACTGATTCCTCCTGGGAGACCGAGGGTGCGGTCTGCGGATTATGCCATCACCGGCCGTCACCATTCGGCTACGGGAACGCAGGCGGCCCGGGCGGACCGCTGCGTGCGGCCCGCCGGTAGGCTCCCGTCCATGAGTGAGGGTTCCCACCGGACGGGCCGTACCACCCGGATCGCGATCGCGATGACGGCGTCGCTGTCCCTGATCGTCGGCGCCGCCAGCGCCTACGCCTACGTCCTCGTCGTCCTGAACAACAGGATCGGGACCCATTGCTTCACGGACTGCGGACCCCGGGGACCGGTCGCCTCGACGAAGTACGTCGGTCCCTGCGCCAGCCATTCGTGCAACTACCTCTTGCTCGGCTCCGATTCCCGCACGGGTCTTTCCCCGGCGCAGATCATCGCCAACGGTTCCAACGCCCAGGCCGGCGCCGGCAATAACGCCGACGTGATCATGGTCGTGCACACCGAACCGACCGGGAAGACCGTGATCCTGTCGTTCCCCCGAGATCTCTGGGTCAACATCCCGGGGATGGGCAAAGGGAAGATCAACTCGTCGTTCACCGGGGGGATCCCGGGCGGCGGTCCGCTCCGGGTTGCCAAGACCGTCTCGCAGATCACCGGTCTGAAGATCAGCCATTACCTGTACGTGGACCTGGCCGGGTTCCAAGGTGTCGTGGATTCCATCGACGGCATCGATATGTGCATCCCGCCGAACGAGGCCGGGCCGGACGGCTGGCTCACCGACCCCAACACGCAGCTCCACCTGCGCCCGGGATGCCAGCACCTGACCGGACAGCAGGTCCTTTCCTACGTTCGTTCGCGTCACCTGCCGTGCGACGTGAACGGGGACTTCAACCGGATAAGCCGTCAGCAGGCGTTCCTTCGGGCGCTCATCAACCGTCTCCTGCAGCCGAGCGAACTCCTGAAGATCCCCGGCTACATCAAGCCGGTCCTCTCCAACTTGAAGCGCGACAGCGGATTGACCATCGCCGATCTTGCTTTCCTCACCGGCCAGCTCAAGGGCATCTCGACCGGTGACGTCCTGTTCCGCGACGTGCCGGTGAATGTGGGGCAGGTCACGGTGCCCCAGTACTCGTTCCCGCTGGATGTGGAGTTCCTCGACCCTTCGGCGCAGCTGCTCTTCAAGGCTCTCGTCAACAACACCGCCCTACCGCCCGGCGTCGGGGTCAGTCTCCCCGGCGCGCCCACGTCGGAATCGCAGATCACCGTCCCCGTGATCGATCACGCCTCCGCGGGCAAGGCGGCCGGAGTCGAAACCGTTCTGTCGCAGGCGGGCTTCGACATCTCGCCTGCCGTCGTCCAGTACGCGGACTTCGGCTCGACGGTGAAGGGAACGGTGCTGGCTTACAGCGCCGGCTCGAAGGCGGCGGCCGGCCAGGCTGCCGTGGTCCACTCCTACTTCCTGAACATCCCGATGAAGGCGATGTCGGCGAAGCTCCTGGGAGGGAACCAGGTGGCGCTGTTCATCACGGGGGCCTACCAGCCTTCGTCCACGCCGCCGGCCACCTCACCGGGCTGCCTGCCGGTCGCCTGAGCTCGCTCTGCCCCCGCGGCGGGCACCTGCCAGACTGACCGCCATGCGCGCGCTCATCCTGTCCGGTGGCGAAGGCAGCCGCCTTCGGCCCATCACCCACACGCAGGCGAAACAGCTCATCCCGGTGGCCGGCACGCCGATCCTGTTCCACGCCCTGCGAGCCATCAGCGACGCGGGCATCACGGAGATCGGGATCGTCGTGGGATCCACCGCCGAGGAGGTCCGGGCGGCCGTGGGCGACGGTTCCCGGTGGGGGGTGCGCGTCACCTACATCCCTCAGGAAGCGCCGCTCGGCCTGGCCCACGCGGTGCTGACCGCCGCGGACTTCGTCCGCGGCGAGCCCTTCCTCATGTACCTGGGAGACAACGTCCTGCTCGAGGGACTGACGCGGTTCGTGGAGGAGTTCGAACGAACGCGGCCCGATGCGCAGATCTTCCTGGCGCGCGTCCCCGAGCCCGAGCGCTTCGGGGTCGCGGTGCTGGACGGCGAGCGCGTGGTCCGGCTGGTGGAGAAGCCGGCGGATCACATCAGCGACCTTGCATTGGTGGGCGTGTACCTCTTCGACGACTCCATCCTGGAGGCCGCGACCGCCATCGCGCCCAGTCCGCGTGGCGAACTCGAGATCACCGATGCCATCCAGTGGTTGATCGACAACGGCCGGACGGTTCGCGCGCAGATGGTCGAGGGTTGGTGGAAGGACACCGGAAAGCCCGAAGACCTTCTGGAGGCCAACCGGATGATGCTCTCCGTCCGCGCGGGAGCCGTCGAAGGGGACGTCGATCGCGTCTCCTCGGTCGACGGGGTGCTCGTTCTCGGCCCCGGGGCTCGCGTGCACCGGAGCGTGATCCACGGCCCCGTCGTGATCGGCTCGGGCTGTCTCATCGAAGATTCCGAGATCGGTCCGGACGTTTCCATCGAACCCAGTTGCACGGTTCGCGCCAGCGCCCTGCGCGACGCCATCGTCATGCAGGGCTGCTTGATCGAAGGGGTCGACGGGCTCGCCGGCTCGATCCTGGGCCGCGGCGTCGTCGTTCGCCATTCGGGGGAGGCGGGCACGCACCGGCTCGTGGTCGGTGACCAGAGCCGGGTCGAGGTGGACTGATGAGGGTCGTGGTCGATGCGCGCCCGGCGCTCGGCCCCCGTCCGACCGGGGTCGGGCGGTACGCCCGGGAGATGCTCCGCCACCTCCCTCCGGCAGATCCGGAGGCCTCCTACGTCGCCTGGTACCTCCACGCGAAGGGGCTCCTGAAGGCTCGCGTCTTCTTCCCGGACGCCGCGCCCAACCTCACCGAGCGCGCGGCGCACTTCCCGGCCCGTCTCTACCAACCGCTCGCCTGGCGGACGGGTTTCCCCCGGGTCGAATGGCTGACCGGTTCCTTCGACCTATTCCTGGCTACCAACTTCCTCGCACCCGCCACCGGGCATCCCGGGCGTGTCGTGCCGGTCGTGCACGACCTTGCCTTCGTTCGGTATCCAGAGACGGCGCCGCACATCGACGAACGCTGGCGGCGCCGCCTGCTGGCGGCGGTCCAGGCCGCACCCGGCGTGATCGTGCCCAGCCAGGCTGTGCGGGACGATCTGGTCGGGTTCGCGCCGCGCACCGATCCCGCGCGCATCCACGTGGTGCATCACGGCGTGGAGCAGACGGACTTCACCGCCGCACCCCAGCCGGTCATCGACGATGTCCTGCGCCGGTTCAGGGTCGGGGGTCGGTACGCCCTGTTCCTGGGCGGCATCGAGCCGCGGAAGAACATCCCGGCACTGATCCGCGCGTTCGGGATGGCCCGCGACCCTGACGTGTGGCTGGTCCTGGCCGGCGGCACCGTGAACTGGTTCCCCGACGCCTCGGTTCGCGTGGATGAAGCTGTGGCCGCGCTGCCGCCGCAGGTCCGCGCCCGCGTGGTGCGTACCGGTTACGTGAGCGACCCCGACCGCCTCGCGCTGCTCTCGGGCGCCGAGGTCCTGGCCTATCCCTCGCTCGCCGAAGGATTCGGCTTCCCGGTGTTGGAGGCGTTCGCCGCGAACGTGCCGGTCCTCACATCGAACACGTCCTCGCTGCCCGAGGTGGCCGGGGACGCGGCCGTCCTCGTCGACCCGGCCGATCCCGCGTCGATCGCGGCGGGCCTAGACGAACTCCTCGCCGACGCGGACCTGCGGGCCATGCTGAGGGCGAAGGGCCTGGCCCGCGTGACGGGGTTCACGTGGGAGCGGTGCGCCAACGCGACCGTTCAGGCACTCCATCAGGCCGCCGAACGCGCCAGATAGACTCGCCTGATGCCGACCGCGTCCGATCACCTGCTCATCACCGGTGGCGCCGGGTTCATCGGCTCCCACCTGGTGGATGCGGCGCTCGCGAGCGGGGCTCGCGTGAGCGTCCTGGACCGCCTGTCCATCGGCGGCAGCCTGATGAACCTCGAGCAGCACGACGGTGATCCGCGCTTTTCGTTCGTCCAGGGCGATGTCACCGATGCGCCACTGGTCGAGCGCCACGTCGCGGAGGCGAGCCTCGTGATCCACGCGGCGGCCGAGACGCATGTGGACCGCAGCATCCACGATCCCAGGGGGTTCGTGGCATCCAACGTGCTGGGCACGCAGTCGGTGCTGGAGGCAACTCGCGCACGCGATGTCCGGCTGCTGATGGTCTCGACCGACGAGGTGTACGGACCCGGAGACCCGCAGGGCGGCCTCTTCGACGAGGATCATCCGCTGCGTCCACAGAGTCCGTACGCGGCCAGCAAGGCCGCGGCCGACCTCCTCTGCCAGGCCGCGGTGACTACCTACGGTCAGAACGTGACGGTCGTCCGCGGAACCAACGCCTTCGGCCCGCGTCAGATCGAGCGCGTGATCCCGACCTACGCCGTGAATGCGCTCGAAGGCCGGCCGGTCCCGGTGTACGGGGAAGGGAAGCAGCGTCGCGAGTTCCTCTACGTCACCGATTGGGTTGCGGCCGCGCTCATCGTCGCGGACCGGGGCCTTCCCGGCGTCACGTACAACATCGGCGACGGCCACGAGCTCGAGAACATCGACCTCGCGGGCCAGATCTGCGAACTGGCGGGCGCCGACCCGTCCCTGATCGCGTTCGTCGCCGACCGCCCGGGCCACGACTTCCGCTACGGGGTCCGCGCGGACCGGCTCCGCGCGCTGGGATGGGCGCCCCAGGTCACCTTCTCCGAAGGTCTCGCTCGAACGGTCGAGTGGTACCGCGATCACCTGGGGTGGCTTCGGCGCGCACACAGCGTCAACGTCGTGACCGAGCCGCGCGCGGCCGGAGCGGCGGGAGCCACGTCGTGAGGCTCGCCGTCACCGGCGCGGGGGGAGGGCTGGGTCGCGCCTTCCTGGCGCAGGTCCCGGCGCACCACGACGTGCGAGCCTTCGCCCGCGCGGATCTCGACGTCGGGGATCACGGCGCCGTCATGGCCGTGATCACGGCGCTGCGTCCCGACGCCGTGCTGAACTTCGCAGCCTTCACGAAGGTCGACGAGAACGAAACTGATCCGGCGCGCGCGTTCCGTGACAACGCGCTGGGGCCTCAGAGCCTGGCCCTGGCAGCACGGGCCGCGGGCGCCGTCCTGGTGCACATCTCCACCGACTACGTCTTCGACGGCGCCAAGCCCACGTCCTACGACGAGACCGACACGCCGAACCCGATCAGCGTCTACGGCCGCGCCAAGCTCGCCGGCGAGACGAACGTCCGCGTCGCGCTGGCCGAGCACTTCATCATCCGGACCGGCTACGTGTTCGGAGGCGGCGACGACTACGTCTCGGCGGCTACGCAGCGCCTGCGGGCGGGCGAGTCCGCGGGCGGCCTGGAAGACCGGTTCGGGACGCCGACGTTCGTCGGGCACCTGGCCGAGCGGATCCTTCCCCTACTGCTCACCGGCCGATTCGGCACCTACCACCTGGCGGGCCCCGACCGGGCCTGTTGGTTCGACGTGCTGCGGCAGATCAAACAGCTGGCGGGGCTCCCTGGGACGGTCGAGCCGCAGAAGGCTTCCTACCTCGGACTGCCGGCGCCCCGCCCGGTGAACTCGCCGCTCGCCAGCGTGTACGCCGCGCACCTCGGCCTGGCACCGATGCCCCCGTTGGAGTCCGCGTTGATGGCCTTCCTCACCTCGATGGGGCCGGCATGAGCGCGTTCGGACGCCGTCCATCCGGCTGCTAGGCTGACCTGCAACGATGGCCCCCAAACCCCTGGAAGACGACGCCCGCGACGCGCTCGCTCGCGAACTGTACTGGGCGCAGGAACACGCGGCGAAGGGGAACATGGGCACCGCGGAGGTTCGCGACAGGCTCCGCGAGATGGCAACCCAGGTTCGGGCCGACGAACGGGTCCTGATCCCGCTCGGTGAAGCCAACCTCATCTCGGCCGGGCGCGGCCGACGCTTCTTCAAGTATCGGATGTTCCGCATGGCCAGGCCGATCACGCGCCGCTACGACCGTCTCATCGCGGATCAGGCCGAGCTGACCAAGGCGCTCGCCGACCGGCTGTTGGCGGTTGAGGCCGAACTCGAAGAGCTCCGCGTCCTGCTGGTCCAGATGGGCGGCGCGGACCGGCGAGGTTCGGCCGAGTGAGGATCGCGGTCCTGCATCCGCAGGCCGCGTTCGTGCGTGGGGGAGCGGAGGCGCACGCGCAGGCGCTGGTCCGCGCGCTCCAGGAGGCCGGTCACGAGGCGGACCTGGTCACCATCGCCTGGCAATGGTTCCCGCCCGCGCGGCTCGCGCACAACATGGCGATCTGGCGGAGCTTCGACATCTCCGAGTCCAACGGGCTGAAGGTCGACGCGGTGGTCGCGCTGAAGTTCCCCGCCTACCTCGTCCACCACGAACGCAAGATCGTCTGGCTGGTCCACCAGCACCGGACCGCCTACGACCTCTGGGACCATCCCGAGTTCGCCGATCTGTCCCTCCAGCCCCAGGGGCCTGCGATCCGCGACATGATCGTGAACGCCGATCGCGTGGGGTTCGACGAGGCGTCGAGGATCTTCACCAACTCGGCGAACGTCAAGCGCCGGCTGTGGGAGTCGCTGCGGATCCAGGGCGAGGTCCTCTATCACCCGTCGGACGCGACGATGGCGCTTCTGGACGAGCAGCCCGGACCCTATGGCGACCACGTATTCCTGCCCGGCCGCTTCGAACCGGTGAAGCGCCAAGCCCTGGCCATCGAAGCCATGCGACACGTCCGCTCGCCGGTGTCACTGGTGCTGGTGGGCCGCGGCCCCGACGAACCGATGCTGCGGGAGCTGATCGACCGGCACGGGCTCGCGGACCGCGTCCGGCTGGAGATCGGTGTCAGCGACGCGCGGCTGCACGAGCTATACCTGACCGCCCTCGCCGTGCTCTACCCACCCTTCGACGAGGACTACGGCTACGTCACGATCGAGGGCATGGCCGCCGAACGGCCGGTCATCACCTGCTCCGACAGCGGCGGACCGCTGGAGTTCGTCGACCACGAACAGACGGGCCTCGTCGCCGAACCGGACGCCACGGCCATCGCGGCCGCCATCGACAGGCTCCACGCCGACCGGGCGCTCGCCGCGCGTCTCGGCGCGGCAGGTCGCGTCCGCGTCCGCGACACCGTGCCCGGCTGGCCCAAGATCGTCGAACGACTGCTGGGGCCATGAGCCTGCGTGACGTCGCCGTGCGGTTCATCCCGCGGCATACGCGCCTGGGGCGGATCGCGTGGGCCGCCGGCCGCCGATCCTTCGGGCCTAAGATCTTGGTGCCGGGCACGCTGGGGGACGTCTTCCTCATGGTCCCGCCCTCGCGCCTGTCGGTGGCGGCGCTGCACGCCGCGGGGTTCCCCACGGCTGTCCGCATCGACCGGTCCTGGCCCGTGAAGCCCGGCGACGTCCACAGGTCGCACGGCTACCACGTCGCCGTGATCGAGATCGGGGCCGACCCTGGCCTCTACCTGAACGCCTACCGCGCCGCGTTCATCGCGTCGAGCGTCATCCTGCTGGATGTCGCCGACATCTCCCCATTGCTCTGGCGGCTGCGAGGGCTGGGAGACCCGCTCGGCTATCGCGCGGCGCACATCGCGAGGGACGCGCAGGACAGCCTCGGTCCGGACCTTCCAGAGGAGGAGCGTTTCGGGCTGGCGACCGTTGCGCATCTGGCCCGGCGGGCGAAGTTCCTGGTCGTGTCCCACCGGGGCCTGGCTGATCAACTCCAGGCGCTGGGATCGCTGACCCCGACCAGCGTGATCGCGCCCGGCCCGGACGCGGTGCCATCGCTCTCTCGCGTCATCCAGGAGACGCTGGCGATGGTGACGGACCCCGCTCACGATGCCCTCGAGATGTGGGCGGGCGCCCTGGCCGACATGGGCGCGGGGGACACCGGGGCGGGCGAACTCCCCGGCATCTCGTACCTGCGAGCCATGGGGACCTTCAAAGGAACGCCATCGAACCTTCAAGGTCAGGCCTGACCCGGTTGCTAGACTCGTGCGAACGCGCTGGCCTGCGTGTTCGCGACCCGTAGGAGTGCAGCTATCGCCACCGCGATGAACGTCACCGAACGCACATCCGAACCACCCAAGCTGCAGGTCTTCCGGCGTGTCCGCGAGCTGTACGGCTACCGCGAGATCCTGCTGAACCTGGTCCGCAAGGAACTGAAGGTGAAGTACACGGCCTCGGTCCTGGGCGCGGTGTGGTCGCTGCTGAACCCCGTCGTGTTCCTCATCGTGTTCACCTTCGTTGTGATCGTGACGGGCAACAACATCAAGCATTTCCCCGTATTCCTGCTCTCCGGGCTGCTCGCCTGGAACATGTTCTCCGTCTCGCTCACGCAAGGTGCCCGGGCCGTTCTGGACAACGCGAACCTGGTGAAGAAGGTCTACTTCCCCAGGGAGCTGTTGCCGCTGGCGGCGATCGGGGTGTCCCTGGTGGACTTCGTCCTGCAGTCGGCGGTGCTCCTGTTGTTCATGCTGGCCACCCGCTATCCGGTGTCGCTCGCCACCTTGTTGCTCTATCCGCTTTCGTTCCTCGCGCTGCTCGTGTTCACGACCGCGGTCACGTTCTTCGTGTCGGCGTTGAACGTTCGCTACCGGGACATCCAGCACCTGGTGAACCTGGGGCTCCTGGTCTGGTTCTGGTTCACCTCGATCGTGTACTCGGGCTGGCTGGTGCAGAACTACTTCGTCGTGGTCAAGGGACACCCGCTGTTCTGGAAGCTCTACCTCCTCAACCCGATGACGCCGATCGTGATGGGGTTCCAGCGAGCGTTGTACGGGGTGCATGTGTTGGTCGAGGCGGGCAAGCCGGCGCACACCGTGTTGCCGGACGTCAGCCTTATGTGGGTGGCGGGGCTCCTTGTCGCGGTCCTGGCCGCCTCGCTCATCCTGCTCCGGTTCACGTGGGGCACGTTCTTCCGGATGTCCGGCGACTTCGCGGAGGAGCTGTAGGTGCCGGCCGCCATCGAGATCGCCGATGTTTCCAAGGTCTTCCGCCTGTATCGCGAGAAACCCAGCTCGCTCAAGGCGCGGCTCCTGTCGGGCCGTACGCGCGCCGAGGACTTCTGGGCGCTGAAGAACGTGACGTTCGAGGTGCCGCAGGGCAAGTCGGTCGCGTTGATCGGTCACAACGGGTCGGGCAAGACCACGCTCTTGAAATGCATCGCGGGGATCCTGCGTCCAACCGAGGGCATCATCCGCCAGCGAGGCCGGATCGCGGCGCTGCTGGAGCTGGGCGCGGGATTCCACCCCGAACTCACCGGCCGCGAGAACGTCTACCTCAACGCCGCGTTCCTGGGCCTGGGTCGCAAGGACACCGACAAGGTGTTCGACGACATCGTGGGCTTCGCCGAGCTCGGCGACTTCATGGACACGCAGGTGAAGTTCTACTCGTCCGGGATGTTGGTGCGGCTGGGGTTCGCCGTGGCGGTTCACGTCGATCCCGACATCCTGCTCATCGACGAGGTCTTGGCCGTCGGTGACGAGGCCTTCCAGGCCCGCTGCCTGGACCGCGTCGCCCAGTTCCAGCGTGACGGGCGAACGATCGTCCTGGTCACCCACGCGCTCGACACCGTTCGCCAGATCTGCGACCAAGCGGTGATGCTCGACCACGGCGCGGTGTACAAGGTGGGCCAACCCGACGAGGTGGTGCGCGCCCTCAGACTGAAGATCCTGCACAAGGACCTGGACTACGCCACCGAGGAAGGCTCCAAGGAGATCGAGATCATGGGCGCCGAGCTGATCCGCGCCTCGGGCGCCACGGAGGGCCCCGTCCACCCCGGAGAATCCCTCACGATCCAGGTCGATCTCAAGGCCAACACGCCGATCGATGACCCGGTGGTGTCATTCGCGCTCCACGACGGCACGAATCGCTACGTGTTCGGTGGCGACACCGTCTCCGAGCAGATCCAACTCGGGCGTTTCGACGGGAAGAAGAGGGTGACGTTCCATCTCCGCGCGATGCCGCTCGTCCAAGGACGGTACTGGGTGACGCTGGGCGTCCACGGACGTGATGCGAGCCGCGTCTATCACGTGCAGGACCAACGGTATTCGTTCGAGGTCCAGCAGTCGGGCGAGCGCCGCGACCAGGTGTTCATCACGATGGATGCGGCGGTGGAAGATCTGTGAGCGCGCCCGCGCCGTCCCCAACCCATACGAAAGGCGACCCCATGAACATCGTCCTCATCCTCGTGTCGGTCTTCCTGGCCGGCGTGGCACAGGTCACGTTGAAGGTCGGCGTCGACCGGGTAACTACCAAGGCGGGCGGCGGTGGACACATCGCCCTCGGAGCCGGGGGACTGAAGGATCTGGCGGCCTCGCCCGTGGTGTGGGGCGGGCTCGTGCTGTTCGGCCTGTCCGCGGTGGTCTGGCTGTTCGCCCTCTCCCGGGTCGAGTTGTCCTTCGCCTATCCGTTCGCGGCGCTCGGGTACGTGATCATCGTGTTGGCATCCCTCACCGTGTTGCATGAATCCGTTCCGCCGCTCCGCTGGGCGGGTGTAGCGTTCATCATCGCGGGGATCATCCTGGTCGCCCGCACCGCATGACGTCGCTTGCGGGCGCCGAGCTCGCCGTCGTCATCGTGAACTACAACACGCGCGGCTACCTGGAGCGGTGTCTCGCGTCGCTGGAGAGGCACCGCGGCCAGATCACTACCGACGTGCTGGTCATCGACAACGCCTCGCGCGACAACTCGCATCGGCGCGCTGTGGCCGCACACCCGTGGGCCCGACTGATCGAGAACCCTCGCAACGTCTACCTTTCCCCGGCATGGAACCAGGGCATCGGTGCGACGGAAGCGCCCTACGTCCTCCTGCTCAACCCCGATGCCGAATGGTTTCACGGCACGCTGGCGGACTACGTGGCCGCCGCACGCGAGCACCCGAAGGCCGGGATCGTGGGCCCCGCCATCCGTAACCCGGATGGATCTATGTACCCCAGCGGCCGTCCCTTCCCCAGCGTGGTCGACGCGGTGGGACACGCATTCCTCTCGCCGTTCGTGCCGGGGAACGCGTTCACGCGCCGCTACCACATGGAAGGCTGGGACCGGACCACCGAACGAACCGTGGACTGGGTGAGCGGGGCCTGCATGCTGATGCCGCGCGCCGCCTTCGACGCCGTCGGGCTCTTCGACGAAGGGTTCCCGCTCTACGCCGAGGAGCTCGACATGGCGACGCGACTTCGGAACGCCGGGTGGTCGGTACGCTTCACGCCGAAAGTGGAGATCATCCACGCCATCGGGGTCTCGACGGGCCGCTCGCGCAGGATGAGCCGTATGCATTCGGCCTCTATCCTCCGGTACTACCGTAAGCACCGAGCGAGGGGGTGGCGGAAGGTGACCGTCCCGTTCGCGTGGATGGCGTTGGAAGCGCGTGCCGAGATCGCATGGCTGAAAGGGAGGTTCGTTCGCTGATGAAGGCCGTCGTGTTGGTGGGTGGGGAAGGCACGCGCATGCGGCCGCTGACCGAGACCATGCCGAAGCCCCTGCTGCCGCTCGTGGACCGGCCCTCGCTCTCGCACGTTCTGGATCATCTCGGCCGCCACGGCGTCACCGAGGTCGTGTTGTCCAGCCCGTACCTGGAGGAGACGTTCGCGCCGTTCATCGAATCGAGGGAGGGGCACCCGCGCGTGACCTGGATCACGGAGGCTGCGCCGCTCGGGACCGGGGGTGCCATCGTCAACGCCCTGGACCAGCTGGGGGCGGAACCGTTCTTCGCGCTCAACGGCGACATCCTGACCGACCTCGACCTGACTACCATGCTCGCGCAACACCGCGAGCACGGCGCGGCCGCGACGATCGCGCTGCACCACGTGGACGACGCCCGCGCGTTCGGGCTGGTGATCACGGATGCGGACGGCAGGGTGGAGGAATTCCGCGAGAAGCCGGCCGATCTCATCCCGGGGGAGATCAACGCCGGCACCTACCTGATCGACCCCTCGGCGCTCGATCGGTGGGAACCGGGCCAGGCCTCCTCTATCGAACGCGAGGTCTTCCCTGCGGTCATCGCCTCTGGCAGCCCCGTCTACGGGTTCCCATCTGACGCGTACTGGCTGGACCTGGGCACGCCCGAGAACTACCTCCAGGCGCATTTCGACATGCTCGAAGGCAAGGTGCACGACGTGACGTACGCCGCCCCATGGGTGGGGGAAGGAGCCGAGATCGACCTGCGGGCCCATCTGGGGCGCTGGGTCGCCATCGGGCCGGGCGCGCTGGTCGGGCCCGGCGCACAGATCGACGATTCGGTGCTGCATCCCGGCGCGCGGGTCTTGGCGGGCGCGAGGGTCGTGCGGAGCGTGATAGGAGCCGGCGCGGAGGTGGGCGACGGCGCGACGGTTGAGGATTCCGTTCTGGGCCAGGGCGCCGTTGTCCCAGCTAACGCTACGCTGCAAGGAGAACGGGTTGCATCGAACACCACGTACGGTCCCGCCTGACCGTCCCCCGAACGGCCGCTCGCCTTCCGGTCTCGTGGAGCCGATGTGATAGCGTGCGAAGCCCGACCAGGGGAACCCTCCTTCTTATGATGCGACGCTTGTTCTCACTCGTCGCCGCGATCTTCGTGGTCGCAGCGCTCACCTCCCCGGCTGGTGCCGCCGGCTCCGCCGCCGGCAACGGTTCGGCGCTGGTCGCGGGCCCCGCGTCCGATCCGGGCGCCGCCCTAAGAGCACCGGGCACGTTCACGTTCTTCGGTTCGGGATGGGGTCACGGGCTCGGGATGTCGCAGTGGGGCGCCTACGGCTTGGCCCAGCAAGGCTGGAACCACACCCGGATCCTCGAACACTTCTACTCCGGCACGAACGTCGTGAACGAGACCACGCTCCCGAAAACCATCACGGTCGGCCTCACGGCTGGGAACTCCGTGATCTCGTTGCATGCGGTTGGCGGTCCCGTAAGCATCCTGACGGGCGATCCCGATACGGGCACCCTCATCGGACAAGTGCCGGGCGGGAAGACATGGACGGTGCATGCCGTCGCGGGCGGCTACAAGATCGTCGATGAGAATGGCGCGGTGGTCGGGGGCGCCCCCGTGGGCGGCCCGACGCTCGACCTGTTCGCGACGTATGTGTCCAGCGGGGCTCGCGTGACCATCCCACAGGCTGGTGCCTCGTACGACCATGGCTACATCCAGGTGGAGATGACCGGTGCGCCCGCGGCCAGGGTCATGAAGGTCGTGCTGCCGATCGCGCTGGAGGACTACCTCCTGGGCATCGGCGAGATGCCGAGCAGCTGGCCGATGCAGGCCCTCGAGACCCAGGCGGTCGCGGCCCGCAGCTACGCCGTCTACAAGATGCAGCACTATCCGCTGCAGAGCGCCTGCGGCTGCGACGTCGTGGACGGCGCCAACGACCAGACCTACATCGGCTGGAACAAGTCGAGCGGACCAGACGGGGCGCGGTGGGTGAGCGCCGTCCAGGCCACGGCCTCGGAAGCGGTCGAATACCAGCACGCCGTGGCCGACACGTTCTTCACGGCCTCCGACGGCGGTCACACCGAGGACATCCAGGTCCAGTGGGGAACACCGCAGTCGAGCTACCCTTACCTCACCGGCGTTTGCGACCCGGGTGAAGCTTCCGCGCCCGGCGATCCATGGCTCAACTGGTCGAAGACGCTTTCGGCGGACTCGGTGACCAGCGCGCTCGGGCTCGGCGGGCAACTCCAGACCGTGTCCCGGTTCGGCGCCGGCAAGCGTGGCACTTCGGGCCGGGTCGAAACGATCACCGCCTACGGCACGAACGGCAAGAGCGCAGCCGTCAGCGGAGCGGATCTTCGGGCCCGATTGGGGCTGTACGACGACCGGGTCTGGGTCAACTCCAACCGCAACATCCTCGGCGGGATCCGGTCCAGCTACGACGCCGCGAACTGCGCACCCGGTCTTCCCAAGGGCGCGGCGAAGAAGCTCACCGGCGGCAGCAGCCAGAACTTCCAGCAAGGCGCGATCTACGCCAATGCCGACGCCGGAGTGAACGTGTGGCTGAACGGCGCGATCCTCGACGAGTACCGCGCAGCCGGCGGCGCCGCAGGGCGCCTCGGGTTCCCCATCAGCGACGTCATCGACCTCACCGCTGCCGGTAAGACGCTGGATTGCCCGAACGGCTGCGAGAGGATCGATCTGAACCGCGGCCGGATCTACTCGAAGACCGGAGTCGGGGCCAGCGCGCTGTGGGGAAAGGTGCTGCAGGCGTACCTTGACCACGGCGGGGCGTCGGGGGCGCTGGGATTCCCGACCTCGCGAGTACACGGGGGCGGCGGCGTCAGCTCCGCCACCTTCGAACACGGCACCATCACCTGCAAGGCCTCGGGATGCACCCTCAGCTGAACCCCCGCTGAGCTACATCCCCGAGTTCTGCTCGCGCGCCACTCCGATGTAGGACTGGCCCGCGATGGGCGCTCCCAGGAACTCGTGTTGCGCCGCGAACCTGAACGCCACCGGGAGGCTCGGCGTGGCGCAGGTCTGCAGGCGATGCCAGGCCACCACGGCCATCTCCACCCCCGGCTTCAGCTGCCCGGCCGCACCCTGATCGGGGTAGTCGTACGGCGCCACGATGACCTTGGCCTGGCCGACGTTCGCCGTCTGCGAGTAGAACTCCTTGATCCTCGCGATCTCGGACGAGTTGGACACTGCCGGGGAGTACCAGATGATCACGCCCGCGTGCTCCAGCGAATGGATCGACTGGTACACGTCGGGCGGCGAGTCGTACACGCCGCCCTTCAGGGCCGACGCGTTGTGCGGGCCGGACGCCGGTGGGATCGACGCGTAACTGCTGAGTGGCGGTGGCGTTGGGACGGTGGCGTCGCCGATGTGGTGATGGTCCATGTCCGGGTCCGCGCCCGGGGCGTTCCCGTAGTTGGAGGTGTCGAGGACCGTGTCGCAGCCGGCCGCCTTCGCCGCCGCATCGGCTTGGCTGACTAGCGTGGCCATGCTCGGGGGCTTCTTCTTCGGCGCGAAGACGACGACCGCGACGACGGCCACGATGGCTGCCACTACGAGCGCCGTGCCGATCTTGCGATTGCGCTTCCGCGCAGCCATCCCTCGCTCGATCTCGAGGCGCTTCTGGCGCGCCTCT
>JBBRTK010000002.1:0-48641 GCA_038244455.1 Actinomycetota bacterium | reverse complement strand
GCATCTCCGCGTCCATGGATTCGCTGAAGGCGACCACCGCGTGTTTGGTCGCCGAGTACACGGCCGCGCCCGGCGCCGCGAACCTACCCGCGAGCGAGGCCACGCTGACGATGTGGCCGTGTCCGCGCGCCAGCATCCCCGGCAGGAACGCCCTGGTTCCGAATAGCACGCCCGTGAGGTTGACCTGGACCACGGTCTGGATCTGCTCGTAGGTCAGCGTCTCGAACGCACCGGCGCCGGGGATGCCGGCGTTGTTCACCAGGATGTCGGTGGGGCCGTAGGCCTCCTCGGTGATGGCGCGGAGCTTCCGCAGCTGCTCGTGATCGCCGACGTCGCACCGGACCGCCAAGGCCCGCCCGCCCGCCCGTTCGATCCGGTCGGCGAGTTCCTCCAGGCGGTCGGACCGGCGGGCGGCCAGCACCACCTTCGCGCCGCGCCGCGCGAACGCCACCGCGATGGCCTCCCCGATCCCTGACGAGGCCCCGGTCACCACCGTTACCGCACCTTTGAGCTGCATGGGCCTGCCTCCGCCTCCCGTACCATGGCCTGAACCATGGACGTTATCGAAGCCCACGTCCGCCGACTGCCCGCGCTCGATGATCGGTGGACCCCGCGGCCGCTCCCGGAGGCCCAGCTGCTTGCGGCGCTCCTGGCCGGCCAGGTGGCCGGGACGGCCAGCCACCCGCTCGACAACGTGCGGAACAACGCGCTCATGCTGTTGGACGGTGACCCCGACAAGCAGTTCGGCATGCCGGGTATCGCGGAGGGGCTGGCGCTCGATGACATCCTCCGGCTGGTCGAGACCGCCGCAGACGCGCCGATCGACCGCGACGCCCGATTCGGTCCCGTGGACATCCGTCCCGAGCCCATCCTGGCGGCCTGCCGTGCGGCCGGTCGGCGGCTGCACCTGGCTCGGGAACGGGGCGAGTCGGTGATCCTGGCAACCGGCCATCCGGTCGGGCTCGCCCTCCTCTATCACGCGCTCGACGGCTGGCTCGGCGCCGGCGGCGCGAGGGTTCTCCGAGCCGCGCACGGCATCCATTGGCGCGACCCGCACCTGGACCACGACTGGTTCATCGATCACTGGGACGGGGTGGCCATGCTGACCGATGGCCGCGAACCACGTCACACGCACCGGCCCAACGCCGTGGAACGGATGCTCGAAGAGGTCACGCCCGACCTGGTCATGGCCGACCACGGGTTCGCCGGGGCCGCTATCTGGGCTGGTGTGGAGACCATCAGCATCGCCGACGTGAACGACCCGGCCCTCCTGGTCGCCAGGTCCCTGGGTCGAACCGAGCACGTCATTGTCATGGACGACCACGTGGACCCAGGGGCGTACTGGCCGTGCTTCCAGGCCATCGCCGCCGTTTGACAAGGTCGGCCGGCCCGTAGTCCGTTCGGGGGTATCGGGGCGGCGGCGATTCGCCTAGAATCGCCGCCATCGTGAGGAGAGACACCTTCAACGAGGTTCGACTATTGACCGTGAATGAGGTCGCAGACCTCTTGCGCGTATCCCGCATGACCGTCTACCGATTGATCAACGCCGGCCAGCTGCCCTCGCTCCGCGTGGGCAAGAGCTACCGGCTCAGAGAACAAGACATCCATTCCTACCTGACCGAACGGTTCACCGAAGCGGGATAGTACCGAGCAGCCCCGGCGGCGCACGGCCCGAACCTCCGCGACCGCGGAGAGGGCGCACAGTGAACGAACATGACCGGCTCGTCGACCGAGCCGCCAGAGACGCGAAGACGGTGCTGTTCATCGGCGGGCTGGATGCCGGCAAGTCCACGCTGGCGCGCGCGACCGCCGCGTATGCCCTGCACGTGGGCCGCGCGGTCGCCTACCTGGACGCCGACGTCAGCCAGAAGACGGTGGGCCCGCCGGCGACGGTCGGCATGAAGCACATCAGATCCGTGGACGACCTCACGTTCGACCGGCTGGCCCAGGCCGATCACCTGGGGTTCGTCGGGTCGACCAGCCCGGCGGATCATCTCCTGCCGCTGGTCGGCGCGCTGGCGCGGTTGCGCGACCGAGCGCGCGCGGAGGGCGCGGACCTGGTCATCGTGGACACCGGCGGCGTGGTCGGAGGGATCAGCGGCCAGTTGGTGAAGTACTACAAGGTGGACGCGCTGGAGCCCGACCTCATCGTGGGTCTGCAACGCGGCGAGGAGCTCGAACCCGTATTGGGGGTCATCGAGCGGTTCTTCGGCATCGACACGGCGACCCTGCCCATCCACCCCGGGGTGGAACCGACAAGCGTCGAGGACCGCATGGCCCAGCGCGAACGCCAGATGTCCCGCTACTTCGCCCAGGAACTCCACCGGTTCCGGGTCAAGCCGACCGTGTTCATGCCGTCCCTGCCCCCGCTGTTCGATCTGAAGGAACTGGACAGGCTCATGGTCGGGCTCTCCGACGGGAGTGGGGGATTCACGGGGGTCGGCTATCTGGAGTACGTCCCCGAGGACGGGGGGCTCCGCCTGATCTCGCCCGTGGCAGAGCCGCCGAAAGCGCTTAGACTGGGGTCCGTCCGTCTGGAGGCGAACTACCGCGCTAAGCGCGTCGACCTCCGGAACCTCTTCGGAACAGAGTGAAAGGCTTGTGGCTTGGGGTCGTTGATCAAGAAGCGCCGGAAGAAGATGCGCAAGAAGAAGCATAAGAAGCTTCTGAAGCGCACCCGTCACCAGCGGATGAAGCTGGGCAAGTAGGCGTATCAGACCGAGGGGCTTGGCGTTGCCTGGGTCGGGAGCTGTCCAGGACGCTGCGGCCCCTGGTAGGCGGGGTGGGAGCGGCTCGCGATCACCAGCTGCGCCGCCCCGGCGGCCAGGAGCGCCGCGAACAGGACGATGAGCGCGATCAACGTTGGGCGGCGCATCAGCGCACGGCTGCCCGGGGGCCCGCGATCGCCGGTCGATCCACGCGCAGGGCTTCTTCGCAGCGTTCCCGCATCGAGACCATTAGGTCGCGGAGCGCCGCGCCGTCCGTGAGGTAACGGCGGAGATCGACCTCGAGCGAGACCGATCCCGCATACCCGGATACCGCCAGGTCGGCGAGGAATCCTTCGAGCGGCAGCACCCCCTGGCCCGGGGGCAGGTGTGAATCCCAGCCGCGCCCGGCGTTGTCGGACAGGTGCACGTGCCGCAAACGCGAACCGAACGTTCGTCGAAGGGCGATGAGGTCGTGGCGCGCAACGGCCGCGTGGCTCGTGTCCAGGACCAGATGCTGCAGTCCGTCGAGTTCGTGGATGTCGGGGTTGGCGTGGAGCGCGACCCCGCCTCGGTCTTCGGTCTTGCCGAAGGGGAACATGTTCTCCAGTGCGACGGTGACGCCCGTTCGCTCCTCCAAGCCGGCGAGCCGCTCCACCAGCCACCCCTGATACTCGCGCTGCCAGCGGAAGGGTGGATGGACAACCACGAGAGGGATCCCGGCCTCCTGCGCCACCTCGATGGAGCGGTAGATCTTCCGAACCGGGTCGGTGGTCCACACACGGCGGGTGAGGAGCAGGCACGGCGCGTGGAGCGCCCCTATCGTCAATCCAGCCTGGGCCGCGAGCGCGCGCATGCGGTGGGGGTCCTGGCTGTCGGGATCCTTCGTGACCATAACCTCGATCCCGGTGTAACCGGCGTTCGCCGCCGCCTCGACGGTGTCGGTCAGCGGGTGGCCGAAGAACGCCGCGGAGGAGAAGAGGATCGAGGGGGCAGGGGAAGCCATCCCCGGGATGGTAGCGCACGGCCCCGGCTATCCTCTGGCCCATGTGGGTCTTCCCGGCCATCGCCGCAGCCATCGCCCTGGCGTTCGCGGGCCTGTTGGCGCGGCAGTTCGTCCAGCGCCGGCGGTCCTATCAGCTGCTCTGGGCGATCTCGTTGGTTATGTATGCCGCCGCATCCGTCGCCCTGGCATTCGGTTCCCAGGGGCATTGGTCCAGGACCGTGTACTCGATCTTCTGGACCCTCGGCGCCGTGCTCAACGTGCCCTTCCTGGCCGCGGGCGAACTCCAACTGTTGGTGCGCAACAAGACGTTCCACCTGGCGGTGGACCTCGTGCTCGTCTTCATCGTCGCCTACGCGGTGACCACGGTGAAGGGGGCCCGGTTCGATGCGGGCGAACTCATGAAGGCGCTCCCGAGCGGTAAGGATGTGTTCGGCGGAGGTTCGCGCGCGCACGGCCTCCCGCAGCTGGTCTCCTACCCCTCGTATTTCCTGCTGATCTTCGGCACGCTCTGGTCGGCCTGGAAGATGCGAGGGCGGCCCGAGTTGAGGGACCGGTTCACGGGCACCCTGTGGATCGCGCTCGGGGCCACGGTGATCGCCGGGTTCGGATCCGCGTTCGCGGCGATCGGGATGCTCGCGCTGTTCTCGATCTCACTCACCGTGGGGATCGCGGTCATGTTCCTGGGGTTCCTCCGGGCCTCTGGCCCGTCGGCGTCCGACCGCCAGCCGAGCTAGCCCGCCGCGGCCACCGGTGTCGAGGACGACCACTTCGTGGGTCCGGGCGTGGTCGGAACCGATCCCGCCCGTTCCTCGGTCACGAGCAGTGCGTCGTAGGTGGTGGGGTCAAGCGCCAACCGCAGGATCACCACGCCGTCTTCCGGCACGAAGTCCCCCTCGAACGTGGCGTGGGAGCCCTGCACGACCCACAGCCGGTAGGTAAAGCCGGGTGCGGGCGTCGGGACCTCGGAGCCGTAGATGTAGCACTCCTGCACCCCCGGCGAGGAGATGTCGCTGACCGGTCCCACCGGGGTCATGCTCGCGTTGTTGGTGCGCGCGAAGTTCATGGCGTCGGTTACCTGCTGGAAGCGACCCTGGACCCGGTTGGCGCGATAGCCCTGGGTGATCGCGAACCCGCCCAGGCTGACCACGGCGGCGACGCTCGCCGCGACGGCGACCAGGTAGACGGGGCGGCGGCGGCGAGCCTGAGACCCCATCTCGCGGTGCATGCGTGGAAGGAGCGTTTCGGGCGGCGTTACCGGGTGGGCGTCCAGCGCCAGGTCCGCGCTGACCAACTGGAACGCCTCCAGCGTGCGCCGGCAATCCAGGCAGCCGGGGACGTGGTCGACCAACACCCGGTCTGCCGCGACGGCGTCCTCGCCGGCCAGGCTCCGAAGGGCGTAGCCCGCTAGGAGTTCCTGCATGGCTTCGTGGTTCACTCGCTTTCCTCCTGCAACGCTTTGCGCAGCTTCTGCATGGCGGCCATGGTTCGCGTCTTCACTGTTCCCACGGGGAGGTGCAGTTCTTCCGCGATCACGACCTGGGTCTTGCCCTCGAAATACGCCAGCTCCAGCACTTGCCGCTGTTCCGGAGGAAGGGTGGTGAGCGCCTCTCGGACCTCCTTACGCCGCTGGCCCATGAACGAGGCGGCCACGACATCCTCCGCTACATCTTCGTCCACCGTGGGCTCGAGGTTCGATGCGCGCTCCTGTCGCTTGCGAAGCCGCTCCTCCCGCCTGATCGTGTCCACGGCCCGGTGGTGGACCAGGGAAAGGAAGAAGGTCCGGAACGCGCCCCTGGCTGGGTCGAAGGCTTCTGGGGCCCGCCAGAGGGCCAGGAAGGCGTCGTGAACCACATCCTGGGCCAGAAGCTGCTGCCCCGTGAGACGCAGAGCAAGACCGTAGGCAGCCGCGCCGTATCGCCGGTACAGCTCGTCGAACGCCAGCTGCTCCCCTTGGGAGAGGCGTCGATGCAGCTCCAGATCGTCCAGTTCGGCGTAGGGCACTGGAGGAAGTTGTAGCAGGCCGGGGCGGGGTAGCATCCGCGGCGTGCAGGTCACCCTCTTCTCAAGGCCCGGCTGTCACCTGTGCGACGTGGCTCGGGGCGTGCTCCTGGCCCAGCGGGACCGGACGCCGTTCGACCTGGTCGAGGTCGATGTTTCCACCGAAGACGCCCTGGAACTCGAGTACGGGATGCGGATCCCGGTGGTCCTGATCGACGGCGTAGAGGCGTTCGAGATCGAGGTGGACGCCGAGCGGCTCCGCGAACTCGTGAGCGGGTCGGGATGATGAGGGACCGTTCCATCCCCGAGGCCACGGTTGCCAGGCTCCCGGTGTACCTGCGGGCGTTGGTCGACATCGCCGAGACCGGAACCACCATGGTCAGTTCCGATGATCTGGCCGAGGCGGCCGGCGTCAACTCCGCGAAGGTCCGTAAGGACCTGTCCTACCTGGGCTCGTACGGCACGCGCGGGGTCGGTTACGACGCGGCCTACCTCATCCACCAGATCCGCCGGGAACTGGGGCTCACGCAGCACTGGGCGATCGTCATCGCCGGCATCGGGAACCTGGGGCAGGCGCTGGCCAACTACAAGGGCTTCGGCGAACGCGGATTCCGGGTGGCGGGACTCGTGGACGCGGATCCGGCGAAGGTGGGCCAGAAGGTCGGGGGGCTCGAGATCCTGCCGGTCTCGGCCCTGCCTGCCCTCGTGTCGGCGAACGACGTGGCCATCGGCGTGATCGCGACCCCGGCAGCGGCTGTGCAAGAGGTGGTCGACACGATGGTGGCGGCGGGGATCCATTCGATCCTCAACTTCGCTCCGGCCGTCATCACCGTTCCGCCCGGTGTCTCGGTGCGGAAGGTGGACCTGGCCATCGAACTCCAGATCCTGGCCTTCTACGAACAGCGGAAGGCAACGCTTGCCGAGGTGAAGCGGCGGGGCCGCGCGGTTGCGGACGTCCCGTCGAAGCCGAGGCCCTAGCGGGGTCGGGCTACTTCGCGATGGTGATCCAGAGCACGAAGAACACGGCCAGGATCATCACCCCGAGGAGGATGAACTGGACGCTCCCTTGCTCCAGGAGGGGAACCGTTTCGGCCAACATGTGCTGTCCCTCCTCTACGCGGGTCCGTACCAGGCGGGGGCGGCGCCCCCGGTCAGGAATGCCTTGCGACGCTTCTCCGCCCGGTCCAGGAGGGGGAGATGCGTGCCCAGCAGCAGCAACGAGAAGATGAGGAAGTAGAGTCCGTATCGCTGAACGCTGCCCTGGTCGAAGTACATGGCCACGATGGTCCTGGGACCACCGCTCGCGTAGTGCGCCTCGACGATGGCCAGTTGGGTCTTCCCGTCGGCGGCGGTCGTGAACGCGATGTGGTCGACCATGAACTGCGATGTGGTGATGGCATCGATAGCGAACGCGTCGTAGATGCCGTGCGCGGCGTTCGCCTCCTTGGCCAGGAATGCCTGCGCGACGCTCTCCGCCGCCTGGACCTGTGGGTCGGCGGGGTCGGTGGCTTCGACCCACGGCTTGGCCGGGTAGGAGGAGAAGGCGGCGTAGTTCGCGGCCAGATCGATCGGGGCTTGGGCACCGGCGTTCAGCGGCACCCACTCGGCCAGCTGGCCCTGCGGTCCGGTGTTGTGGGGAGTGTTCGCTGGGAGCCCTTGGCTGATGAAGAACCCGGTAAGCCACATGACCGAGAGCACGGTCATCCAGCCGGCGAACGCTACGACGACCAGGAGGTAGCCCATCCACCGGCCAAGGATCGCCGAGAGCAACAGGTAGACAGAACCGATGAACAGGATGAACGCCATTACGGTGACGCCGATCCCCTTGAACATCGTGCCGCACTCGACGTGGAATCCGAGACACGTGCTGACGTGCATCAGCAGCTCACCCCCGGGGGCAGTGCCGCTATCGGCGAGAGCGTTGGCGTCGCCGACGGTGCGCCGCTCGCCGCTGTGGCCGGTGCACTCGGCGAAGCAGCAGCCGAAGCCGAAGGTGCGCTCGGCGCCGCGGACGCCTTCGCGGCGGCGGCAGCCGCGGCGTCGATGAGTGGCTTGATGACGTGCTGATAGGAGTAGAGGGTCGGGGCCGACTGCACGGCCGAGGTGCAGACGAGCACCGCGGCCTTCTGGGCGTCGGGGTTGAGGCAGATGTTCTCGCTGAACGGCACGTTCTTCGAGCTGTACCAGACCAGGTAGTTCACGAGGTCGTTGATCTGCTGGTCGTCGAGCGCCCCGGCCTCCCGGATGCTCCACGACGGCATGCCCAGGCTGGCCCGTCCGTTCACGAGCGTCCCTTGGATGTCGGAGACATCCCAGATCTGTGGGTGCCCGGTGAACGGTCCCCCGCAGACGGTGGACAGGTTCGCGGGGCGGCCGGGGATCACGGCGCCGGTGACCGGGTCGACGCCGATCTGGATGACGGTTCCACCCTTGAGCTCGGGGCCGTGGCAGCGGGTGCAGCCGATACCCAGCTGGTTCTCCTCGGAGTAGGGCAGGACCGCCTGCTGGCCCCGGGAGATAGCCGCCGTCTTCAGGTTCTGGTCCTGCGCGAGGTTTATGCCGGGCTCGGTGACCCAGTTGAACGGGATCCACAGCACGAAGAACGCGGTGAGCAGCACGCCCCATCCCTGGAGCTTCTGCAGCAGCGGGGTTTCCAGGGCCTGATCCGAAGGGCCGGGGCGCATCGCCCGAGGGATCTCCAACCCCGCGCGGCGCGTGCGCGAACGCAGGAGAAGTCCGCCGCCCGCGGCGACCACGAAGACCGCGCCCAGGACCAAGAGGATGACGCCCGCGCTAGTGGTGAGTGCCAGCATCCGTCTCCTCCCTTATCCCGGCGCCACGCAGAAAGGACCCTGCGGCGGCTCGTTGATCGTGTCGGTGCCGCGAGGCGGTCCACCGAACTTGGTCGAGGTGTCCACGATCAGGTTCCCGGAGCTGTCGACCTTGATCGCGAACCGTTCCATGCCCGTGGGGGCGGGGCCGAACTTGTACTCACCTGCATAGTTGTACTTCGATCCGTGACATGGGCATTCGAACCATTTGGATGTGCCGCAGAACGGCACGCGACAGCCCAGGTGGACGCAACGCTGGTAAAGCGCCATGACACCTTCCGTGGTTGCGCCGAGCGCCGCGTAGTCGACCCCGTTGCTGGGCTTACCCAGATAGGGCACGACATAGAACCGGCCCGCGCCCACGTAGACCGGCCCGCCCGTGTTCTGGAACTGGTTCTTGATGTCGCCCACGGCTCCAGCGTTGATCTTCGATCCGAACCCGCCCGTGAGGCTGGGCCACAGGAACGCGAGCGAGGCCCCGCCGAACTCGGCCAGGAACACTCCCATGGAGATGAGGAGGGACCCGCGGAAGAAGTCGCGGCGCGAGGTCGGCTTGGCGGTGGAGGGTGGGGCTGCCGGAAGTCCCGAGGCGGCCGCCCGCTGCGCCTTGTGCGCCCGCGCGAACGAGAGCCCGAAGACAACCGCGAATACGTCCAGCACCACGAAGGCCAGGATCGCGATGACGGAACCGGTGGAGATGGTGGCGGTCATAGTTCGAAGAACACCCCTTGGGTCCACGGCCACACCCAGTTATATCCGGGGCCGCGGAAGAACGATCCGATGATGGTCAGGGTCGCCCCGAACATGAAGAGGAGCGTGAACAGCGTGAGGGCGATCTTGCGATCGCCGGGTCGGTTGCTGGGGTTGCGGTCCACGTAGGGAACCGCGGCGAGCCCGACCAGGATGAATGTCGGGATCATGATCCCGGCGACCATCGGGTGGAAGTAGCGCAGCAGTTCCTGCAAACCGAGGAAGTACCAGGGCGCCTTCGACGGGTTCGGCGTGAGGTTGGGGTTGGCCAGTTCGCGCAGTGGGGCGTTGATGAACGTGGAGAAGATGGCCATCCCCGCCAGCAGCACGAACATCGCCACGAACTCTTCGATGAGCAGGTGCGGCCAGGTGTTCACGCGGTCGCCCTGCTCGCGTTCGACGCGCTGGATGCCCTCGGGCGGGACCAGTGCCAGCAGGCGGTGCTTGTCCTCCCCACCCTTCCTGGCCGCGGTGGGCACGCCGCCCGTGGGCAGGGGCGCCTCGCGTTTGGTCGCGGAGGCGGCTGCGGCGGTCATCGGCAGGGGGGTGCCCGCCGCGGGGACAGGTGCCGCGGAAGCGGGAGCAGCGGTCGTGGCTGCGGCGGCGGCCGGCGTGGCGGCAGGTGCGGCCGGCTTGGCGGAAGCGGCAGCCTCGGCAGCAGCCTCTTCGGGGTGTGCCTCGCGCCAGGCCCGCAGCGCCTTGGACCGCGCGCGGCCCTCGGCGATCTTCCGGTCCACCCCGGCCGCGAGCTGCGCGTCCAAGGTGGCCTGGTAGACCGCCATATCCTTGTTGGCTTCTTCCCAGCTCATCCCTACTCCTTAGAGCGGTCCTGAGATGCCGCCGTCCTTGCGGATCCGCCAGAAGTGGACCGCCAGGAACAGGACGAGCACGAACGGAAGGGCAAGGACGTGGAGCACATACCAACGGAGCAGGGTTTGCGGGCCGACCACCGCGCCGCCCAGTAGGAGGAAGTTCGCCTGCTTGGCGATGAATGGGGCGTAGCCCCCGAGCGAGGTCCCCACCGTGACGGCCCAGATGGAGAGCTGGTCCCAGGGAAGCAGGTACCCGGTGAACGAAAGACCGAGCGTCAGGAACAGAAGGATCACGCCGACCACCCAGTTGAACTCCCGCGGAGGCTTGTACGCCCCCGTGTAGAACACGCGCGCCATGTGCAGGGTCACCGAGAACACCATGAGGTGGGCCCCCCAACGGTGCATGTTCCGCATCCAGTCCCCGAAGAAGACCGTGGTTCGGATGCTCTGCATATCGGCGTAGGCCTGCGCGCCTCCCAGGTCGGCCATGGGCCGGTAGAAGAACATCAGGAAGATCCCCGTCACCGTGAGCACGATGAACAGGAAGAACGAGAGTCCACCCAGGCAGAACGTGTACGTCAGCTTCAATCCGTGGCGCTTCACCTTGGTGGGGTGAAGGTGATACAGGACGTTGTTCATCGTAGCCAGGGCACGGTCGCGGGAGGTGTCCTTGTACCCCTTGCGGAACACCGAACCCGGCCGGAAGATGGACTTCCAAACCTCGGAATCGCGGAGTCGGTCGCCGAGTTCCCCCGGCGACGGCAGCTTCGGCTTCAACCCTTCCCCTCTTCCATCGGCTCGGCGGCCTGTGACACCGGGACGGCGGCCATGGTGCGCTTGGCGCCGGAGTCCTCGGGCAGTCGGGCATAGTACAGCGTGTCCGTGGGACACCGGTCCACGCACACGGAACACCGAGTGCACGCATTGTCGTCAACCACGAAAACCGCTGTGGCGTACCTAACCTCGTCGCCCACGGCGTCCTCGGCCGCGCCGATGACGATCTCCGGCGACATCATGAGGATGCAGTTCCACGGGCACACGTCCTCGCACGCCCGGCAGAGGATGCAGTTGTCGGGATCCAGCATGAGGTGCTTCGGCGATTTCACACCCTGCGCGAGCCACGCCGGATCGACGGCCTCGATGACGTAGTCATCGTGGATGTCGACCTCGGTCTTCGTGAAGGGCATCCAGGCTCCTTATCGGTACCCGCCGGCGGGGCGAGAGTCGGTCTGACCCCGTAGCTTGCGGCGCCGGTTCTGCATGATGGACGCACCGACAAGGATCGTGATGATCGGACCGGTGCTGACACCCATGGCGATGGCGTCCCGGATCAGCCCCATCCACACCGCCGTGGCATCCCACGTGACGACGAGCAGGTGGAAGTGCCGGGGCTGGTTCCAGAGGAGGTTCGTGTTGGCGTAGTAGATCCAGAACGACGGGATCACGCACACACCGATCACGAGTGCGAGCAGGATCCCGAAGGAGAAGAGCACCGCAGTGGTCCACGTCCATTCGAAGTCTCTGAGGAACGCCTCAACGCGGCCCTTCAGGGACTTCGATGTGCTCGTGTTCGCAGACTCCACGCTCATGCGGTCGCTCTCTCCGTGGGCGGGGCGATTATAGCCATGTGTTCCGCGCGCCTACAGGAGCGCCGGGTCGCTCGTCCGCCTCATCCGTGAGCGACGGCGCACACTATGCCGCCTAGACTCGGCGCGTGACCACTCCTCTCCTCGCCTTCGACGCCGCGGGCGGCCTGGGCTCGTGGTGGGCGCCCTTGCTGGCGTTCCTGGCGGGGACCCTGTCGTTCGCCTCGCCGTGCGTCTGGCCGCTGGTGCCCGGGTACCTCTCGTTCATCGCCGGCGGGAGAGCCGTGGAGGACGAGGACCGGCGGGTGGCGCCGATCCTGCTCTTCATCTGCGGGTTCGGGGTTGTGTTCGTGGCCCTCGGGGTGTCGGCGAGCCTTATCCCGGTGCTCCGCGGGACCGCCGGGCAGCGGATCTCCGGAGGGATCGTGGTGGTGGTCGGGCTGCTTATGGTGGCCTACGCGCTCCGGGTTGGCGGGTTGGGGCTCTACCGGGAACGCCGCCCGTTCTTGGAGAAGGTCCGGCCGGGCCGGGTGGGGGCCCTGGCGCTGGGGATGGCGTTCGCCGCGGGATGGACGCCGTGCATCGGGCCGGTGCTTGGCGCCATCATCGCCCTTTCGCGCAACGGAGGGGTGCCTCGGTCCGTTCTGCTCCTCACGCTCTACTCCCTGGGGCTGGGAGTCCCGTTCCTCCTCATCGGCCTTGGGGTGCAACGCTTCATGGGGGCCTACGGCTGGATCAAGCGCAACTACCGGTGGATCGGCGGCGTCTCCGGCGCCCTCTTGATCGCGATCGGGCTGCTCCTGGTGACGGGGCAGTTCACCCTCTGGTTCGCGCCGCTTCAGCGCTTCGTCCCGGGTCTGTGAGCTGCCGGCCGCCCGTTCTCGCGTGGAGCCCCTAGGATGAGCGGGCCGCCATGTCCGTAGCGCCCTCGCGTCTCACCCTTCGCCGTTCGGCCGCGTTCGCCTGGCGGTCGCTGCGCTCCATGCGAACCGCGCTCATCCTCCTGTTGTTGCTCGCGCTGGCATCCGTGGTGGGTTCCCTCATCCCTCAGGAGATGAACTCCCCCGAGCGCGTGGCGCAGTTCATGATCGATCACCCGGTCGTCGGGCTCTTCTACAAGAAGGCCGAGTTCTTCAACGTCTTCGGCTCGTGGTGGTTCACGCTGATCACGACGCTGTTGTTCGTGTCCTTGTTCGCCTGTTTGATCCCCCGCACCAGGGCGGCCATCCGGAGCGCGCGCCAGAAGCCGATCCAAGCACGCGAGATCGACGCCTTCCCGCTCTACCGGGAGGTGCACGTCGGCGCTGAGCCCACCATGGTGCTGGCCGCCTCACGCCGGGTGCTGTCCCGCAAGGCGTTCCGAACGGCGGCAGGGGAAACACAGGTCGCCGCCGAGAAGGGGATCGCCCGGGAGATCGGGAGCCTGCTCTTCCACTGGGCGTTCGTGATCCTGCTGCTCGGCGTCGCGGTCGGGAAGGGGACCGGCTACGTGGGGCACGCCACGATCATCGAGGGCCAGACGTGGGTGGACGCACGTCCCAACTACAACGGCCAGGTCCGAACCGGCCGGTTCTTCACCGAGAACTTCAGCGGGATCGGCATCCACCTCCAGTCCTTCACCGATAGCTACCGGAGCACCGGCATCCCGATGGACTTCCTCTCCAAGGTGCAGCTCCTGGACCCGCAGGGCCGCGTACTCCAGACCGCGGACATCCGGGTGAACCACCCGGCGCACTTCCAGGGCATGGACATCTTCCAGTACGGGTTCGGCTGGGCGCCCGAGGTACAGATCCGTCAGAGCGGCCGGATGGTCGCGGGCGGGCCGGTGGCCATGGGCCAGCAGCTGCCGCCCGACGGGGTCCCGCAGCTCGCGCTCCCGTGGAACGGCACGGAGAAGCTCCTGAACCAGACCCCCAACATCGGGGTCTCGCTGGAGTTCTGGCCCGACGGCGACGCCTACTTCCAGTCACAGGTCACCGGGCAGCCGGTCCAGATGCCGATCCTGCACAAGCCCGTGCTCCGCTTCACCACCTACCAGGGCAGGATCTTCGACCCGGCCACGAACACCCTGCTGGATACCTCCGGGCTCCAGCAGCTTCAGAGCACGATCATGTTCCCCGGCCAAACGGTGGACCTGCGGACGGGAGATGTGCTCACGCCCGACCCCAAGACGGGGAAGATCGACTACGGCACGCGGCTCACGATCACGTTCCCAGGGGTTCGGCAGTATTCGGTGCTGCAGGTCAGCCGAGACCGGGGGGTGTCCATCGTGCTCTTCGCGGCTATCCTCATCGTGCTCGGTTTGCTGCCGGCCCTCTACACGGCCCGGCGCAAGGTCTGGGTGCGGGTGCAGCCCGCGGGAACCGGTTCGTTGGTGCAGATCGGGGGCTTCGCTCTCCAGCGCAAGGCGCAGTTCGAGGACGAGTTCGCCCGGCTGGTGACGGCACTCACGCGGGCCGGTGGCGGAGAGGTTCCAGGGAAGGAAGCGGCGAATCCATGACCCCGAACCAGTTGCAGTGGGCCCGAGTGGCCAAGGACGCGTTCACGGCGGCGCTGTTCGCCTACATCGCCGGGATGCTCGCGTATTGGGCGTTCCTGGCGTTCGCCAAGACCTGGATGGGCAAGGTTGCCACCGCCGTCACTGCGTTCGGCGCGGCCGGCGGCCTGACGGCGATCGTGGCCCGGGGCATCGCCGACGCCCGGATCCCCTGGGGCAACATGTACGAGTTCTCGATGGCGCTGTCGTTCCTGGTGGTGGTCGCCTACCTCCTCCTGGTCGAACGCCAGCTCGGATCGAAGACGTTGGGTGGGTTCGTGCTCATGTTCGCCGTGTTCACCTTGGCGATGGGGGCCTCGTTCTTCTACGTCGGTCCGGGGGCGCTCCTTCCCTCGCTCAACTCCTACTGGCGTCAGATCCATGTGACCGCGATGATCACGGCGTCCAGCCTCCTGGGTGTCGGCTGCATCATCACCATCGCGTTCCTGTTCAAGGACCGTTCCGAACGCCGGCAGCTTCGGAGGCTCTCCTCGCAGGTCCCCCCGCCCATCATGGGCGGGTCGGTGGACACCGGCGTCCTGCCCGGCGCCCCGGCGGGCGACGCGTCTCCTCACGACCTGGTGGCCGACGGCGACGGTGCTGTGGCCGAGCGCGCCCTGGCGCGGGGACGGTTCCCCTCGGCGGCCGCGCTGGACAAGATGGCCTACCGGATGATCTCGTTCGGCTTCCCCGTCTGGACGTTCGGGGTGATCTGCGGAGCCATCTGGGCCCAGCAGGCCTGGGGACGCTACTGGGGCTGGGACCCGAAGGAGACGTGGTCGTTCATCACGTGGACCATCTTCGCCGGCTACCTGCACGCCCGGGCGACCGCCGGATGGAAGGGTTCTCGCGCAGCCGTGGTGGCGCTGGTCGGGTTCGTGTCGCTGTTCGTGACCTACTACGCGGTGAACCTGTGGATCGCCGGCCTGCATTCGTACGCGAAGTGACTGCTAGGAGCCTGGGGGCGCGGCGGACCAGTGGTACAGTTCGCGCGTTCCGGACGGGTGTGTGCCCGTGAACGTGCGTCGGGGAGGCAGGGGGATCGTGCGGAAGAAGGTGCTCTGGGCCCTTGGGCTCGTGGCGCTCGCACTCGGGTTGGCGTCGTGTGCGCCCCACGCCACGCAGGACACCCTGAAGGCCCAAGGCCCGTACGCGCAGCAGATCAAGAGTCTGTTCGTCCCCGTCTTCTGGATCGCAGCCGCCGTGTTCGTGCTGGTGGAGGGCGGGATCGTCTTCATCGCCCTGAAGTGGCGGCATCGCAAGGGCGTGAACCGAACCCCGCCGCAGACACACGGCAACACCCGCTTGGAGATCGCCTGGACCATCGCGCCGGCGCTCATCCTGGCGGTCGTCATGGTGCCGACGATCGCCACCATATGGAGCCTGGCCAAGCCCCCGCCCGCCAACGCGCTCAACATCACCGTCCAAGGTCACCAGTGGTGGTGGGGCTTCTCTTACACGGACGCCGACATGAAGACCGGCTACGGCACGAACGCGCCCATCAGCACGGCCGACGTGATGGTCATCCCGGCGGGCCGCACGGTTTACCTCTCGCTCGCCTCCGAAGGCGGCGCGTTGAACGGAGGCGTCGCCGGGCCGAACCCCGACTTCCAGGTCATCCACTCGTTCTGGATACCCGAGCTGGCCGGCAAGCAGGACGTGGTTCCCGGCCGGACCAACCACATCCTGATCCAGGCGGACACCCCCGGGACCTACTACGGCCAGTGCGCCGAGTTCTGCGGTCTCCAGCACGGCAAGATGAAGGTCCGCGTGGTCGCGCTCAGTCCGATCGATTGGACCGCGTGGGTCGCGAACCAGAAGCTCCCGAGCGACACACCGACCGACCCCTTGGCGACGCAGGGCATGGACACCTTCCTGAATCCGCTGAGCGGGGGGCGCGGAAGCTGCATCGCCTGTCACTCCATCGGCGGCACCACCGCCGCGGGCACCGCCGGGCCGAACCTCACGCACTTCGCCGCCTACACGCATTCCTGCTTCGCGGGGTGTGACTGGAATACCAGCGACACCGCGGCGTTGCAGGCCTGGCTCCGAGACCCCAACGCGGTCAAGCTCGGGTCGAAGATGCCCAACTACCATCTGAGCCCCGACGAGATCAACGCGCTCGTCGCCTACCTGAAGAGCCTGAACTGATGGAAGGACCGATGGCCAGCGTGATCGAGGAAGGCGGCAGGGGCCTCATCCGCCGGCCGTCGGCGACCACCGGCTTCTGGAGTTGGTTCACCACGGTGGACCACAAGAAGATCGGGTTGATGTACGGCGGGTCCTCGTTCATTTTCTTCCTCATCGGCGGGCTCGAGGCGCTGATCATCCGCTCGCAGCTGGCGGGCCCGGATCAGCACTTGGTCACGGCGGCGCAGTACGACCAGATCTTCACGATGCACGGCCTGACCATGGTGTTCCTGTTCGTCATGCCGATGAGCGCGGCGTTCTTCAACTACCTGATCCCGCTGATGATCGGCGCGCGCGACGTCGCGTTCCCCCGGCTGAACGCCTTCAGTTTCTGGGCGTTCATCCTGGGTGGGTTGTTCCTCTACTCCAGCTGGTTCCTGGGCGGCGCGCCCAACGGCGGGTGGTTCGGCTACCCGCCGAACTCCACCACCGACCCGTCCATCGGGATGACGTTCTACACGCTCGGGCTGCTCATCACGGGGATCGCGTCGTCGGTGGGCGCGGTGAACCTGGCCGTCACCATCATCAACATGCGCGCCAAGGGGATGACCCTGTTCCGTATGCCCATCTTCATCTGGATGGGCCTGGTCGTGCAGTTCCTGCTGGCCTTCAGCCTTCCGATCATCACCGTGGCCCTGGTCGAGATGCTCTTCGACCGGCGGTTCGGGACGCACTTCTTCGACCCGACGGCGGGGGGTGATCCGATCCTCTGGCAGCACCTGTTCTGGCTCTTCGGCCATCCCGAGGTCTACATCCTCGTCTTGCCTGCGTTCGGGATCTTCAGCGAGATCCTGCCGGTGTTCAGCCGCAAGCCGTTGTTCGGATATCAGTTCGTGGCGTTCAGCGGGATCGCGATCGGGTTCATCGGGTTCGGGGTGTGGGCGCACCACATGTTCGCGGCGGGTCTCGGCCCGGTGGCGAACACGGCGTTCGGTGTCTCGACGGCGATCATCGCCGTGCCCACCGGCGTGAAGATCTTCAACTGGATGGCCACGATGGCCCAGGGCGATCTGCATTTCGATTCGCCGATGTTGTTCGCAGTGGGCGGGATCGCGATGTTCGTGATCGGCGGGCTTTCCGGCGTGACGCACTCCATCGTTCCCGCGGACTACCAGCAGACCGACACGTACTACATCGTCGCCCACTTCCACTACGTGCTCTTCGGCGGCGCCGTCTTCGGGCTGTTCGCGGGCATGTACTACTGGTGGCCCAAGGTCTTCGGCAAGATGCTGTCCGAACGCCTGGGAAAGGTGCATTTCTGGCTCTTCGTTGTAGGGATGAACCTGACGTTCGGGCCGATGCACATCCTCGGACTGCAAGGCATGATCCGGCGGACCTATACGTACCCGGCGACGCTCGGGCTCACCTTCTACAACCAGGTGGCATCGGTCGGATCGTTCACCATCGCCATCGCTATGCTCGTGTTCATCGTGAACGTCCTGAAGACAGCGCGGCACCCGAAGGGGCTGGAGAACGAGGACCCGTGGGATGCGCGGACCATCGAGTGGATGACGTCCTGCCCGCCGCCCGTCCACAACTTCGACGAGGTGCCCGAGGTCCATTCGCTGGACGAGTTCTGGCACCGCAAATACACCACCGACGAACGAACCGGCGAACTGATCCGCATCCCGGCGGGCGCCGCGCCGGAACACGACCCTGGGCACGAAGCGGCGGCCGGGCACGCGATCCACCTTCCGAGCCCGTCCTTCTGGCCGCTCGTGGCGGCGACCGGGCTGCCGCTGCTCGGCTACGGCATCCTGTACAGCTGGTACCTGGTGGGCGCCGCGGCGTTCATCATCCTCGTCGGGTTCATCGGCTGGGCTCTCGAGCCCTCGGTGGCGGAGTAGGAGCGGGCGTGGCGGACGTGATCGCAGACCAGCACGCGCCCGCGGCCAAGGCCGAGGAGCACGCCACCACCACGGGCCTGCCCAGCACCAAGCTCGCCATGTGGATCTTCCTCGCATCCGAATGCCTTCTCTTCGGGGCGCTCATCACCACCTACCTGCTCTACCGCGGAGCGAGCAAGGTCGGTCCCTACCCGAACGACGTCTTCGACATCCCGTATACGTCGGTGTCCTCCTTCGTGCTGCTCGCCAGCTCGCTCACGATGGTGCTGGCGGTGGCGGCGGCGCAGAAGGCCGACCTGATCCGGATGCGCATCTGGCTGCTGGTGACAGCGCTGCTCGGCATGACCTTCGTCGGCGGCCAGGTGTACGAGTTCACGAGCTTCTCCAACGAGGGCCTGAAGCTCGGCACGAACCTGTTCGGCACGACGTTCTACGTCCTCACCGGATTCCACGGGCTCCACGTGACAGTGGGGATCATCATGCTGCTGACCCTGACGTCCTTCTCGCAGGCTGGGCGCCTTCCCGACGATCAAGGCTTCTCCGTTGAGATGGTCGGGCTCTACTGGCACTTCGTCGACATCGTCTGGATCGTGATCTTCGCCGTGGTCTACCTCATCCCCACCGGCCCACCAGGAGGGAAGTGACATGGCCGACGTCGACCACGCCCAGGCCGAACTCCAAGAGATCGAAGCGGCCCAACAGGACGGCCACGGTGGTCATCCCAGCGTCAAGCAGTACATCCGCATCGGCCTCATCCTGGCCGTCCTCACCAGCATGGAGGTCGCCGCCAAATACGCGAACCTGGGCAGCGCGACCCTCATCGTCACGCTCCTGGCGCTCGCCGCGATCAAGTTCGCCTTGGTCGTCCTGTACTTCATGCACCTGAAGTTCGACGACCGGCGGTTCGCGCGGTTCTTCCTGATGGGCCTGGCCGGGGCAACCACGTTGTTCCTGATCGTGCTCATCACGTTCAAGGTCTTCCAGAGGTAGCCGGATGACGCTGCCCGCTTGGCATCCTCACGTGGACGTGTGGCTCCTCTTCGGTTCAATCATGGCCGCGTACCTGATCGCGTGCCGCAGTCATGCGGCCGGCACCGGTGAGATCACGCCCGCCCGGCGCAAGAAGCTCTTCCTGACCGGCATGGTCGTGCTCTGGATCGGCGCCGACTATCCGATCCACGATCTGGCCGAGCGCTACCTCTACTTCATGCACATGGTCCAGCACATGCTGTTCACGCTGGTTGCGCCGCCGTTGCTCATCGCCGGGGTGCCCGCGTGGATGCTCCGCCGGTTCCTGCGCCCGAAGGCCATCGGTGCGTTCTTCAGGTTCATGACCCGCCCCGTGCTTGCGCTCCTGCTGTTCAACGGCGTGCTGCTGTTCACGCATTGGCCCGCCATCGTGACGGCGTCGGTGCAGTCGCACTGGCTGCACTTCGGGCTGCACGTGCTGCTGGTGGCCTCGGCGTTGATCATGTGGTGGCCGGTGATGTCGACCCTGCCGGAGTACCCAGGGCTCGCCGCGCCCGGCCAGATGATGTACCTGTTCTTCCAATCGCTGGCTCCGACCATCCCGGCATCGTTCCTGACGTTCGGCATGCATCCGCTTTACGCGATCTACGCGACGTTCCCGCGCATCTGGGGGATCGGACCGCTCCGTGACCAACTCATCGCCGGGCTCATCATGAAGCTCGTCGGTGGCCTCATCCTCTGGGGATTCATCGCTACCGTCTTCTTCCGCTGGTACGCCCGGGAGGAACGTGAGGAGGGGGCGTCCCTACCGTGGCCCCGGGTCGCGAAGATCCCGGCGGACGTCTCATGAGCGAACGGAAGAACCGCGAGAGCCTGCTGCTGCCCATCCTCATCCCGCTGGGGGCGCTGGGAGTCATCGGGCTGGCGCTGTTCGGGTTCTCCCGCATCCTCCTGTCGGTGTCGCACCACGCGGCCACCGGGGTTGCCCTTGGAGCGGCGGTCGCCATCATGGCCATCGCGAGCTTCGTGGCCACCCGGAAGAAGGCCTCGAGCAGTTCGTTGGCCGGGCTCGCGCTCGGCGTGGTCGGGTCCTGCATGCTCATCGGTGGTGTTGCCATCGTGGCGATCGGCCCCGAGGCGAAGCCCGCCATAGCCGCGAAGCCGCAGATCCTGGCCCTCGTCGCCCCAACCGGTGCCGCGGCGAGCGGGTTCAAGCCCTCCGCGCTTGCGGCCGTGACGGGCAAGCCCATCCAGATCGCGCTCGACAATCAGGAGTCGGGCGTACCGCACAACGTCGCCGTGTACGCATCCGACCCGGCGAAGGATCCGTCGGCCGCGCTGTTGGGTTCGGCTTCTCCGGTCGCGGGCCCGGCCACGATCACGGTCGACGTGAAGGCATTGGCGGCGGGGACGTACTTCTTCCGCTGCGACGTCCACCCCGCGACCATGCACGGGGCGCTCACCGTTGCCGCAGGCGGCGGTCCGGCGCCGTCGGGTTCCTCGCCGGCACTTTCGCCCACGGCCGCGCCGTCTGGTTCCACGCCGACAACGCCGCCGCCGACCTCAACGCCGAGCGGCGGAGGCGGCTCCGGGGCCACGGCCACGCTCAGCGCGAAGAACCTGCAGTTCAGCGCGTCCACGCTCACGCTGCCGGCCGGGCAGGCCGTCACCCTGACCTTCACCAACAGCGACGCGGGGATCCCTCACAACGTCTCCATCTACTCGGACGCCGCCTACACGACGAACGTCTTCAAGGGAGACCTCGTAACCGGTCCCGGGAACGGCACGTACAAGATCCCCGCCCTCGCGGCCGGCACGTACTACTTCCGCTGCGACGTCCACCCCGCCACCATGACAGGAACCGTCACCGTCAAGTGACCGGCCTTTCGGCCCTTCCGCTGCTAGCGTGAAGCTCCTATGCGCCGCGCCGTCGCTCTCGCGCTCTTCCTCGTGTTCGCTCTGGCGGGGTGCACCGGTACCACTCACCTGGTCCACGTCGTGACGCTTAACGAACCGCTTCCCACCGTGTCGGGACCGTCGGTGACCGGCACCGCCACGCTCTCGAGCAACACCTATCGCGGCAAGATCCTGGTCCTGAACGTCTGGGCGACCTGGTGCACCCCGTGCCGGGAGGAGCAGCCGGACCTGGTGAAGGTTGCGAACGCCTACGCCTCCAAAGGGGTCGCGTTCGTAGGGGTCAACTACGAAGACCAGAACGCCGCCGCCCGCGCGTGGATCAAGCGATTCCAGGTGCCCTATCCCAGCTTGTCCGATCCCTCGGGTCGAACGGCTGCGCAGCTCAAGTACCCGAACGTGCCGGACACGATCATCGTCGACCCTTCTGGCGCGGAGCGCTATCAATTCATCGGGAAGACCGATCAGGCGGAGCTGTCGCACTACCTGGACCTGGTGCTGGCGTCGCCTTCGATCCCGCCGCCCTCGTAGCGGCTCAGCGGAGCGGGGCCACCGGCAGCACCGCATCGACGGCTACGGCCGCGAACAACGCCGCGAGGTAGACGATCGAGAACCCGAAGAGCTTCCAGGCTCGCTCGGGTGAGGGTGTTCGCCACAGGACCAGCGCCTTGTAGCAGAAGACGCCGCCGAGCCCGACAGCCACCACCAGGTAGACCGTTCCCATGTGGCCGAGCGGCCACAGCGCGATCGTGACGGCGAACAGGAGGAGCGAGTAGAGGAAGATCTGCTTGCGGGTTTCGTCCTGACCGCGCACCACCGGCAGCATCGGCACGCCCGCGGCCGCGTAGTCGCCCTCGTAGCGCATGGCGAGCGCCCAGAAATGCGGCGGCGTCCATACGAACACGATGGCGAACAGCATCCACGCGGGCAGCGCGAGCCCGCCGGTCACCGCGGCCCATCCGATCAACGCCGGCGCCGCGCCCGCGGCACCCCCGATCACGATGTTCTGCGCCGTCGAGCGCTTCAGCCACATCGTGTAGACGAACACATAGAACGCGATGGCCGACAGGGCCAGACTCGCCGCCGTGGTGTTCACCGTGATCGCCAGGAAGAAGAACGACGCCGCTCCCAGGAAGAAGCCGAACCGCAGAGCGTGGTCTGGTGTGACGGCGCGCGAGGGGAGCGGCCGCGAGCGTGTTCGCTCCATGATCTGGTCGATGTCGCGGTCCAGGTACATGTTGATGGCGTTCGCAGAGCCCGCGGCGGCGGTGCCGCCCACCAGCGTGGCCAGCATGAGCCAGATAGAGGGAACGCGGTGCCCTGCAAGGATCATGGCCGGAACCGTGGTGATCAGCAGGAGGAGGATGATCCGAGGTTTGATCAGCCGGTAGTACGCGGTGAGCGTGTCGCGCAGCGGCACGGTCCCTCCGTCCGCGGCGGACGGCCCGTCCACCTGAACCGCACCTCGGAGGCCGGCGCTTCGCGCCAGAACGGCCAGCGCAACCACGCACGCCCAGATGAGTACCGACATGCCGACGTGGATCACCACGGCCCAGGGCTTCAGCTTGGTCCACACCTGGGCGGCCCCGACCAGGATCTGCCCCACGAACAGCAGAAGCGTGAGCGTGGTCAACTGAACCAACCGCCGCTGCCGAGGCGCCATGGTGCGGGCCTGGACCACGGCGTAGACCACCAGCACGGACACCAGCGCCGACAGGACCCGGTGCACGAACGTAGGCGTGGCGACCCCACCCAGCGCGGGAACGAGCTTGCCGTTCGCGAGCGGCCAGTCGGTGAACGCCAACCCGTTCGTCGCATCCCTCACTCGCACCCACGTCCCGGCGAGCAGAAGCACGCCGGTCGCCCCGGCGATGGCCATCGCCAGGCGTCCGAAGCCCCCACCCTCCGCCGGGTGTTCTGCGGGGGCGGCAGGCTCCGCCGCGAACGATCGGATGGCCAGGTAGATCACGTCGGCCACGAACACCAGGGCCACCACGAAGTGCCCGGTCACCCACCACGGGTCCAGCTCGTGGTTGACCACCAGACCGCCGACCACCGCCTGCGCCAGGACCAGCGGGAGGGCGATCAGCGCCGGCCGAACGATCGACGGCTCGCCTCGGTGGTCCCGCCGGGCCAGGAACGCCGTGACGGCAACCAGCACGGTGGTGCAGAACACCAGAAAGCGATGCGAGAACTCGATGAGAGAGTGGATGTTCCCGCTGGGGAAGAGGTGACCCGGCGTGCAGAGCGGCCACGTGGAGCACCCAAGCCCCGACCCCGACCCTCGCACCAACCCCCCGACGGCGAACAGGACCACGGTGACGGAGGCTGTGGCCAAGGTGAGCTTCTGGAAGCGGGTCGTGGTCGGCATGGAAACGGGCACATGATACGCGCGGGACCCGACCCGCTCGCATCCGCGATACTGAGCGGCGTGGTAGCCGATCGTGTGCTGGTGTCACCCTCGCTGCTGGAGCTCGGCGCGCAGGTGGATGTCGTCCTCGTCGGTTTCCTCGAGGACAAGCGCGCGGAGCTGGCTGCGCTCCATCCGTCGGCCGACACCCTGGCCGAGGAACTCCTTCGCCTGGTGCGGTCCGGAGGCAAGCGGCTGCGGCCGGCGCTGGGCTACTGGGGCTATCGCGTAGCGGGCGGTGTTCCCGACGGCCGGATCATGCGTGCCGCGGCATCCCTGGAGCTGTTCCACACGTTCGCGCTTATCCACGACGACCTCATGGACGAGGCCGATGAGCGCCGGGACGTGGCCACCGTCCACGCGAACCTGCGGGACGCCGAGGGCGGCGACCGGGTTCGGTTCGGAGTCTCGGCCGCCATCCTGATCGGTGACCTGGCGGCCGTCTGGGCCGACGAACTACTCCTGACCAGCGGGTTCGGTCCTTCGTCGATGGTCAGAGCCCTGGCCCGGGCCTACGCCATCCGCCGGGACATGGCCGTTGGGCAGTTCCTGGATGTGTCGGGCGAAGCGGGGGCCGGGCAGGGCGCCGGCCGCCTGGCGGCCAACCTCAAGGGTGGGCGCTACACCGTGACGGGACCGCTCCTGATGGGCGCCGAACTGGCCTCGGACGGCCCGGCAGAGGGCGATCTGCTCAACGCCCTGGTGGCGTTCGGCGAACCGCTCGGCGAGGCGTTCCAGCTGCGGGACGATCTGTACGACGCCGACTCGTCCCACGGAGCGACCGGCGATACGATCGACCAGCTGGTGACCGCCGCCGAGGCCGCGCTGACCGCCGCCGCCTCGGATCCGGTAGCGGTCGCAGCCCTCCGTGAGCTCGCCGGCATGGTGCGGGTCTGATGGACGCGACCGAGGGGCTCCGGAAGACCTTCAGGGATGTGCCCGCCTGCAGGATCGCCACCGTGGGGGCGAAGGGGGCACCGCATGTGGCCACCCGGTGGTTCGTGTGGCTGGAAGAGGGGCTCTACGTCGCCACCCGTCAGGGCGACCTCACCTGGAGGAACGCGCTCCTGGAACCCCGGGTCAGCGTGGTCATCGACCGCGGCCGCGAGTGGGCGGATCTGGCGGGCGTTCGCCTCTTTGGCCCGGCTACGCCGATCGCCGTGGAGCAGCCGGAGCTGCGCGGGGCCATGACGGCCTTCCACGAGAAGTACCGCACGTTCCTGGCCGATGACGGATTCGAGCTCCTCACCGCTACCGTTCCCGCCTTGGCGTTCCTGCATCTGGGCTCGGGGGATATCGATGCCTGGGACCACCGGGCGAACCCTTCACCTGCGGGATTGTCGTGAAATGGGGCCGGTCGTAGGCTCCCTCCTGCAGTGGACGCCTGCGTTCGGTAGCCTGAACTTGTGAAAGTTTTCACAAGCGCCTGGGGGTGCGCGTGAGCCAGAACATCGAGACCGACGTGCTCGTGGTTGGCGGAGGGCCGGGAGGCTCTGCCGCCGCGTACCACTTGGCGCGCCACGGCGTGGATGTCACGGTCGTGGACAGGTCGGCGTTCCCTCGCGAAAAGGTGTGCGGGGATGGCCTCACCCCCCGGGCCGTCGCCTCGATGCTGAAGATGGGTCTGGACACCGACGACCCGGGCTACGAGCGGGTGATGGGCCTTCGCGTGCATTCACGCAGCGCCACGATCGATCTCCCCTGGCCGGAGCTCAGTTCCTGGCCCAACTACGGGTTGGTGATGCCCCGCAAGGAGTTCGACACGCTGCTGATCGAGCGGGCGCAGAAGGCCGGCGCTCGCCTGATGGAGCAGATCGAGGCCGTCGAACCCATCGTCCAGGACGGCTGGGTACGGGGAGCACTCGCGCGGCCGGCGCAGGACAAGGATTCCGAGCCGTTCGAGATACGCGCTCGCTACGTCATCGCGGCCGACGGTGCCGCCAGCCGATTCGCGAAACCCGCCGGCGTCAAACGAGTGGAGTCACGCCCGCTGGGCATCGCCGCGCGCCGGTACTACACGACCAGCTACCACCCGGGGCCGTGGTTCGAGTCGTGGCTCGACCTGTGGGAGGGCGACCTGCTCCTGCCGGGCTACGGCTGGCTCTTCCCGGTGGCGGGCGGCCAGATCAACCTGGGGGCCGGTCTGCTCAACACGTTCAAGAACTTCAAAGAGGTGTCGGCGCAGCGGCTCTTCAGGGCCTTCGAGACCATGCTGCCGACCGACTGGGGCATCACCGAGGAGCACGCCGACGGGAAGATCCTCTCCGGACCCCTTCCCATGAGCATGAACCGCAAGCCGATGGCGGTGCCCGGCATGGTTCTCATCGGCGATGCGGGCGGCCTGGTCAACCCGTTCAACGGCGAGGGCATCGCCTACGCCATGGAATCGGGGGAGACCGCCGCCGACCTCATCCACGAGGCGCTGGTGAAGGACAGGCCCGGCCTGGTGCAGACGTATCCACGCGCGCTGACCGAACGCTACGGCGATTACTTCGTGATCGGGCGCGGGTTCGCCAAGATCATCGGTAAGCCGGCCATCATGAGCCGGGCCACCAAGTACCTACTCCCGAACAAGCGGGTGATGGCCTTCGCGATGCGCGTCATGGCCAACCTCACCGACGGCAAGGACGGCGACGTCCAAGACAAGCTCTTCTACCTGCTGCAACGGCTCGCGAGCATGCGATGAGGTGCGGAACGTGCTGAGCGACTACCTGCCGATCGTCATCCTGGGCGGGCTGGCGCTGGTCTTCGGCGTGGCCTCGCTGGCCATGTCCTCGGTCCTTCGGCCCAACCACCCCAACCCCGTGAAGCTCTCCGCCTACGAATGCGGCAACGATCCCGTCCGGCTCCCTCGCGGCGAACGCTTCAGCGTCAAGTTCTACGTGGTCGCGATGCTGTTCATCATCTTCGACATCGAAACGATCTTCCTCTTCCCGTGGGCGGTGACCTTCCGCAAACTCGGTCTGTTCGGATTGGTGGAGATGACCGTGTTCATCGGGTTGGTCTTCGTCGCGTACGCCTACATCTGGCGCAAGGGCGGCTTCGACTGGGCGCAGAGCGCCGCCACGCCGGCGGAGCACCAGATCCAGACGGCGCCCGCTTCCGAACCTCAAGCGCTGGAGGTGGCCGATGCCGGTTGAGCGGTTCGAAGGCCACAAGCTCGGCCAGACGGAAGAGGAGATCGAGGAAGAGGTCAGGCGCGGGGTTCTCCTGACCAGCTTGGACCGCGCGGTTGGGTGGGCCCGCAAGCAGTCGATGTGGCCCGCGACGTTCGGGTTGGCGTGCTGCGCCATCGAGATGATGGCGACCGGCGCCGGCCAGTACGACATCAGCCGGTGGGGGATGGAACTGTTCCGCGGTTCCCCCCGCCAGGCTGACCTCATGATCGTGGCCGGTCGCGTATCCCAGAAGATGGCGCCGGTCCTGCGCCGGATCTACGACCAGATGCCCGAACCTCGGTGGGTCATCTCCATGGGTGTGTGCGCGAGCGCGGGCGGGATGTTCACGAACTACGCCATCGTGCAGGGTGTGGACAGCATCGTGCCGGTCGACGTCTACGTGCCCGGCTGTCCGCCCAAGCCCGAGATGCTCATGCACGGCATATTGAAGTTGCAGGAGAAGGTCAGGACGCGGGAGCCCTTCAAGTGAGCGTTCCGCAGACCGTGGCCGCCCGCTTCGCGGATGTGGTCGAGGCCAGGGGCGAGATCACCGTGACGGTGGGACCCGAGGACCTCCTGGCTTCGCTGGAGTGGCTGCGCGAGCACCAGGGGTTCTCGTTCCTCTCGTGCGTCACCGCTACGGACTGGCCGGGCAGCGACCCACGCTTCTGGATCGCGTACGAACTGCGAACCATGGGGGGTCCGGTCCGCCGCATCCGGGTGAAGGTCGGGCTCCCCGACGCCGATCCGCGCGTGCCCAGCGTGACCGCGTTGTTCCCAACGGCGAACTGGCTGGAACGAGAGACCTTCGATCTCTACGGCGTGGTGTTCGACGGGCACCCGAACCTCACGCGGATCCTGCTTCCCGATGACTGGGAAGGCCATCCCTTGCGAAAGACCGAGGAGCTGGGCGGTATCAACACGCGCTATCACGGAGCGTTCATCCCGCCGGTCGACACCAGGACCATGTGATGGAGACCGATCCGATGCTCCGCGATCCCGCCGGCGAGATCCGCCAGGAAACGATGATCATCAACATGGGTCCGCAACACCCGTCCACCCACGGGGTCCTCCGGCTCCTGCTGGAGCTGGACGGGGAGACCATCGTTGATTGCAAGCCGATCATCGGCTACCTCCACACCGGCATCGAGAAGAACACCGAGTACCGGACCTGGCAGCAGGGCATCACGTTCGTGACCAGAGCCGACTACCTGAGCCCGTTCCACAACGAACTCGCCTACTGCATGGCGGTCGAACGGCTCCTGGGCATCGAGGTTCCCGTTCGCGCCCAGGTCTTGCGCGTCATGCTCGGTGAGCTCAACCGGATCAGTTCTCACCTGGTGTGGCTCGCCACCAGCGGACTGGAGCTGGGGGCGGTCAGCATCATGCTCTACGGCATGCGCGAACGCGAGGTCATCATGGATATCTTCGAGGCCGTGACCGGGCTTCGCATGAACCACGCCTACATCCGGATCGGCGGGGTCGTCATGGACCTGCCCGACGGCGGGGAAGCCAAAGTCACCAACTTCCTTCGGGTCATGCCGGGGCGCATAGACGAGTACGACACGCTCCTGTCGAAGAACCCGATCTGGCTGGAACGCAACAAGGGCGTCGGCATCCTCACCGAGGCGCAGGCCCTTCGCCTGGGCGTGACCGGCCCCCTGCTGCGAGCGACGGGCAACACCGCCGATCTGCGCAAGGACGCGCCGTACAGCGGGTATGAGACCTACGACTTCGACGTGATCACGCGGACGCAGGCCGACTGCCTGGCGCGGTTCGAGATCCGTATGGAGGAGATGCGCGAATCGTTGAAGCTCGTCGCGCAGTGCCTGGAGCGGCTGCGGGAGCCGGGCCCCGTCATGGTGGATGACCCGAAGATCGCGCTGCCCGGCCGGCTATCCGTCGGTCCCGACGGCATCGGCAACGACCCGGAGTACGTGCGCCACATCATGGAGGAGTCCATGGAGGCGCTTATCAATCACTTCAAACTGGCCACGCAGGGGGTCGCGGTTCCGGCCGGCGAGGTGTATTCGGCGGTCGAGTCCCCGCGCGGCGAACTCGGTTTCTACGTGGTGTCGAACGGCGAACACCGGCCCTACAGGGTGAAGATCCGCGACCCTTCGTTCGTGAATCTGCAGGCCACGCCGATCATGGTCCAAGGGTTCCTGCTGGCCGACGCTATCGCCTCGATCGCCTCCATCGACCCGGTTATGGGCGGGGTGGATCGCTGATGGCCATCTTCGAGGGAACCGTGCTCGACGACGCCCGCGCGGTTATCTCCCGGTACCCCGCTGGCGGCGAACGCTCCGCGCTCATGCCGCTCCTCTATCTGGCGCAGGCCGTCGACGGTCGGATCACGCCCGAAGCCTTGGTCGAGATCAGCGGGCTCCTCAACATCACCACCGCGGAGGTGGAGTCGGTTGCCACGTTCTACTCCATGTATCGCCTTCGCCCGACGGGCACGCACGTCGTCAACGTATGTACGAACCTCGCGTGCGCGTTGCGCGGCGCGAAGGCCGTGTACGAGGAGGCGTACCGCGCAGCCGGGATGGCCCGCGGGCAGGAGGTCTCCGACGATGGACTGCTCACACTTCACGAAGAGGAGTGCCTCGGGGTCTGCGACTTCGCACCCGCCGTGCAGATCAACTTCGTCAACCACGACAACGTCTCTCCCGAGCGGATGCGCGAGCTCATCGGCGCGCTGCGGGACGGGTCGGTTCCCGAGCCGTCGCGCGGTCCGGCGATGAAGAGCTTCCGTCACGCCTCGCGCGTGCTGGCCGGCTTCGACGATGACCCGGCGGGGGGGGCGGCGTGACGTTCGAGCCGAGGCTGACCCGCGACTGGGGCGATCCCAGCGTCATCGCTCTGGACGGCTACGTCGCCAAGGGCGGCTACGCGGGGTTGAAGAAGGCTCTCGCCATGGAAACCAGCGAGCTCATCGATCTCGTGAAGGCAAGCGGCTTGCGGGGGCGGGGCGGCGCCGGGTTCCCTACGGGGATGAAGTGGTCCTTCGTGCCGCAGGACACCGGCAAGCCCACCTACGTCACCGTGAACTTCGACGAATCGGAACCGGGTACCTGCAACAACCGTGAGCTGGGTGAACGCGACCCGCATAGGCTCATCGAGGGAACCGCGATCGCCGCCCGCGCGATCAACTGCCACATCGCGTTCATCTACGTCCGCGGGGAGTACCTGTGGCAAGCCACGGTGATCGAGCGCGCCCTCCGTGAGGCGTACGCGGCCGGGTACCTGGGCACGGGGATCGCGGGCACCTCCTACGACCTGGATATCGTGGTCCATCGCGGCGCCGGCGCCTACATCTGCGGCGAGGAAACCGCCCTGCTGAACTCCCTGGAAGGACTGCGCGGGCAGCCGCGGTTGCGTCCGCCGTTCCCGGCCGTGGAGGGCCTCTACGCGAGCCCCACCGTCATCAACAACGTCGAGACCCTGATGAATGTCCCCGACATCGTCGTCAAGGGCGCCGAGTGGTTCCGCGAGATGGGCACGGAGAAGTCGCCCGGCACGAAGATGTTCACCGTCAGCGGCAAGGTCGAGCGGCCCGGGAACTACGAGGTTCCGATGGGCACGCCCTTCCGGATGCTGCTCGAAGACTACGCGGGCGGCATGCTGGGCGGGGAAACGCTCAAGGCGTTCACGCCCGGCGGTTCGTCCACGCCGCTCCTAACCACGGCCGACCTTGACGTCGCGCTGGACTACGAGTCGGTTGCGGCCGCCGGGTCGCTGCTTGGGACCGGCGCGATCATGGTGCTGGATCAGACGGATTGCGTGGTCGAGGCGGCGCGCCGGATGGTCCTGTTCTACGCGCACGAGTCGTGCGGCAAGTGCACCCCGTGCCGCGAGGGCAGTTGGTGGGCAACCCGCGTCCTCACGCGCATGGAGGACGGCTACGGGGTTCCCGAGGACATGGGGCTCATGCAGGACATGGGCAAGAACATCCTGTTCCGGGCCTTCTGCGCGCTCGCCGACGGCATGGCTTCGGTCATCAACTCCAGTCTCAAGCACTTCGCGGCCGAGTACGAGGAGCACGTTCGTTTGGGGTACTGCCCGCTCACGGGGGCGCCGGCCGATCATGCACAGGCAACCGCTACTGAAGGGGTGGCCTCGTGAACGGCCAGGTGACGCTCACCATCGACGGGAAAGAGGTGACCGTCCCCAAGGGAACGCTCATCATCCGGGCGGCCGAGCAGCTCGGTATCGAGATCCCGCGGTTCTGCGATCACCCGATGCTCGAACCGGCGGGTGCGTGCCGGCAATGCTACGTCCAGATCGAAGGCCAGCCGAAGCTCGCCACCTCGTGCACCTCGACAGTGACCCCCGGGATGGTGGTGAGGACCCAGAACACCGACGACACCGTCCACGCCGCGCAGGTTGCGAACCTGGAGTTCCTCCTGCTCAACCATCCGCTCGACTGCCCGATCTGCGACCGGGGCGGAGAGTGCCCCCTGCAGGACCAGGCGCTCGCGTTCGGGCCGGGGGAGAGCCGCTACACCGAGGCCAAGCGCGTGTGGCCCAAGCCCTTGGCGCTCTCGCCGCTGGTGAACCTGGACCGCGAGCGATGCGTGCTCTGCGCCCGGTGCACCCGCTTCTGCGACGAGATCAGCGGGGACCGGTTCCTGGAGCTGTACGCGCGCGGAGCGGGGGAGCGTGTGGCGGTCGCGGCAGGCGAGGACTTCCGATCTCCGTTCAGCGGGAACACCGTGCAGATCTGTCCGGTGGGAGCGCTCACCGCGACCCCTTATCGATTCGTCGCGAGGCCGTTCGACCTGTCCAGCGCCGACAGCGTGTGCCCGCATTGCAGCGCGGGGTGCAACCTGAAGGTCGACCTGCGGCGGGGCCAGGTGGTCCGCCAGCTGGCGCGCGACAACCTGGCGGTCAACGACACGTGGTCCTGCGACAAGGGTCGGTTCGCGTTCCGCTTCCCGGATTCGCCCGAGCGCCTCACCACGCCGCTGATCCGTGACCACGGGCTCGAACCCGCGTCGTTCGGCGAGGTGACCGACAAGATCGCAGGGTGGTGCCGCGACAAGCGGGTCGCCTTCCTCACCGGCGGCCGCCTCATGGATGAGGATTACTACGCGCTCTCCAAACTGGCCCGCACGGTCATGCACACGAACGACCTGGATCATCGGCGCACGCCCGGCAGCCCCGAGGCCGAACGCCGCGCTGCCTCCGCGCCGATGAGCGTCACCAACGCAGCCCTGGAACGGGCCACGGCGATCCTCGTGGTGGGCCTGGATGCGGAACAGGAGATCCCGATCCTTCACCTTCGTCTTCGCAAGGCCGCGAAGCGCGGGGCGAAGATCTGGGTGGTCCACCCGCGCCGCACCCGGCTGCACGATGTGGCCACGCACGTCCTGGTCGCCCCCGGCGGTGAGGCGGAAGCGCTCTCCTCCGACGCCGGGTTGGCGGCGGCGCTGGAGGCGCTCCGCTCCGCTTCGGTGGAGGGCACCGGCGTGGTCATCACCGGAGAACGGCTGGACGGGGCCGGCGTGGACGCCGCGCTCGCCGCCGCCGATGCCGCCGGCGCGGCTTTCACGATGGTCACCCGCCGCGCCAACGATCGAGGGGCGCTCGTCGCCGGCGTGCACCCCGCGATGCTGCCGGGTGGCAGGCCGCTCTCCGATCCCGGCCAGGTCGAACCCTTCTGGGGACCACTGACGAACCGCGAGCCCGGCCGTGACACCATGGCCATCCTCCAGGCGTGCGCCGACCGCCAGGTCGACGTGTTGTTCCTGATCGGTACTGATCCGCTCCGCGACGCGCCGGACGCGGGCCTGGCCCGCCGGGCGCTCGCGAACGTGCCGATCCGCATCGTGCAGTCGCTGGAACTCGGGTCCCTGGCCGAGTACGCCGACGCGTTCCTTCCGGCCGCCGCGTTCGTCGAGAAGGACGGCCACATGACGAACTGGGAGGGCCGAGGACAACGGATCCGCCCGGTCCGAGCTACGCAAGGCCTATCCCGCCCCGACTGGGAGATCTTCACGATCATCGCCCGGGCCATGGGAGCCGACCTCGGCTTCGCCACCTTGGACGAACTTCGCGAAGAGATGGGCGCGCTCCTGGCCCCCCGCGAAGCCGGCGCGGGGGCGGCGTCTGCGGTCCCCACACCCATCGCACCCACAGAAGGCCTGCGCCTCTTCACCTATCCGTTGCTGGTCGATGAAGGCCGCCTCAGCGAAGGAGCCGACGAACTCAAGCGCGCCCTGGGTGAGGTCGCGTTCGTCGAGGTGCACCCCGACGACGCGCTCTCGGCCGGTCTGACCGACGGCGCCGTCGCGGTCGTGACCACGCCCGCCGGGTCGGCGCAATTGCCCGTGCGCGTGACGGAACACATCGCGCACGGCGGCGTCTTCGTGCCATTCAACCAGCCCGGCTTGGCGGCGAACACGCTGCTTTCGGGCAGGTTCGCCACCACCGCCGCGCTTGCTCCCGCCGGAGGTGAGGCGGCGTGAACTGGGTGGACTGGGTGATCCTGGCAGTTCGAGTGGTCGTGGTGTTCTTCGGGCTGCTCATCGCGGTGATGCTCTACATCTGGATGGAGCGCAAGGTCATCGCGGATATGCAGACGCGGGTCGGCCCGCTCCGCGCCGGACCGCGCGGGATCCTCATCACGCTGGCCGATGGCATCAAGCTCTTCTTCAAGGAAGGCATCACCCCGACCAACGCCGACCGCATCGTGTTCGAGATCGCGCCCATCCTCGCGATGTTCCCGGCGTTCCTGGCGTTCGCGGTGATCCCATTCGGCACGCACGTGACGCTGTTCGGCCGCGTCATCCAGTTCCAGCTGGCCGATCTGAACATCGGGCTGCTCTGGATCCTGGCGATGACCTCGGTCGGGGTGTACGGCGTGGTGCTCGCCGGCTGGTCCAGCGGTTCGAACTACCCGCTGCTCGGCTCCATCCGTTCGACCGCGCAGATGATCAGCTACGAGGTGGGGATGGGTTTGTCGCTGGTTGCCGTGCTCATGTACACGGGAACGCTGCGCATGTCGGGGATCGTCGCCTACCAGGCCACCCACGTGTGGAACATCGTCCCGCAGTTCCCCGCGTTCGTCGTGTTCATGATCTGCGCGCTGGCCGAGGTCAATCGTCCGCCGTTCGACCTGGCCGAGGCCGAAACCGAACTGGTCGCCGGGTTCCACACCGAGTATTCGGGGATCAAGTTCGCGATGTTCTACCTGGGCGAGTACGTGAACACGGTGACCGTCTCCTCGATCGCGGTCACGCTGTTCCTCGGCGGCTGGCGGGGTCCGCACCCGGGGTGGGCGCTCTGGCTCTGGCCGCTCCTGTGGTTCCTGTTCAAGCTCACGGCGGTCATCTACGTGCTCATCCTGGTCCGCGGCACCCTGCCCCGCATGCGGTATGACCGATTGATGAACTTCGGCTGGAAGGTCCTGATCCCCTTCGGCTTGTTCTGGGTGCTCGCCACCGGGGCAATCATCGTGTTCCCCGACCGATACGGCCGCGTCCGCGGCACCCTGATCGCAGCCTCGGTGATCCTCGGGGTGGGGCTGATCGCATCCCTCATCATCCCGGTCATGCAGGGACCACGGAGCGAGGTGTCGTCGTGAGCGAGCCCGCAGCCGAACCTCAGGGCATGGGCGCCGGGGCGTGGGCGATCGCGAAGGGCATGGCCACCGTGTTCAAGCAGACGTTCCGCAAGGACAACACCGAGCGCTATCCCGACGTCATCGTGCCGGTGCCTGAGCGTTCGCACATCGGGCGCCACCTGCTGAACCGTCACGAGAACGGCCTGGAGAAGTGCATCGGCTGCGAACTCTGTGCGTTCGCCTGTCCCGCTGATGCGATCTGGGTCGAGGGCGCCGACAACGATCCGGAGAACCCCGTGAGCCCGGGGGAGCGCTACGCGAAGGACTACCAGGTGAACTACCTGCGCTGCATCATGTGCGGCCTCTGCGTGGAGGCCTGCCCCACGCGCGCGCTCACGCTCACCAGCTACTACGAGATGGCGTTCACCAGCCGAGAGGAAGCCATCTGGACGAAGGAGCGGCTCCTGGAGCCGCCGCCGGCGCTTGGCACCGATCCCGTGGACAGGGAGGGCTAGTGCCGCTCGATAACGTCGTCTTCTGGGTGTTCGCGCCGATCGCTGTCGCATCCGCCATAGGCATGCTGTTCATGCGGAACGCCGTCCACGCCGCGCTGTTCCTGATCGTCGACTTCATGTGCATCGCCGTGATGTTCCTGCTCCTGGACGCGCCGTTCCTGTTCGCCGTGCAGATCATCGTGTACGCGGGTGCGATCATGGTCCTGTTCCTGTTCGTGATCATGTTGCTCGGGGTGGACCGGCACGAGAACCTTCGGGAAGGGCTCCGAGGCCAACGGATCGCGGGGGTCGCCATCGCCGTCGGGGTCGCGCTGGAGATCGGGCTGGCGGTGCGGGCCGGGATCGGCTTCGGTCGCCACGCGGCGCCCTCCACGTTGAGCGGCACCGCGGAAGCCTTGGCCAAGCCGCTGTTCACCACGTACTTCTTCCCGTTCGAGGTCACCTCGATCCTCCTCATCGTGGCCGCGATAGCCGCGATGGTCCTGGCGCAGCGCAAGACCAAGGCCGTCACGCTGGCCGAATCGACCGCGCCGATCGGGGAGCGAGCGGCCGGCCCGGAGGAGTCGGCTCCATGAGGACCCCCATCGCGTTCTTCCTCGTGCTCTCGGGGATCCTCTTCGGTGTCGGGACCGCCGGCGTGCTCCTTCGCAAGAACGCCCTCGTCATCTTCATGTCGGTCGAACTTCAGCTGAACGCTGTGAACCTGGCGTTGGTGGCGTTCGCGAGGATGCACGGCGACCTGCGTGGGCAGGTATTGGCCTTCTTCTCGATGATCGTGGCGGCCGCCGAGGTCGTGGTCGGGCTCGCCATCATCGTCGCGGTGTACCGACGACGCCTGTCCGTGAACGTCGATGATTCCCGGGAGTTGCGCGGATGACACCGGCGGCTTCGGCGTTCCATTACCTCTGGCTCATCCCGGCCCTCCCGCTCGCCGGCGCTGCGGTGAACCTGTTCTTCGGCAAGCGGCTGGGGAAGCTGTCCGGGGTCCTGGCGTCCGCGACCCTGGGCGCCGCGTTCCTGCTCAGCGCGCTGCTGGTCAAGGATCTCATGGCACTGCCGGGCGATGGGCGCCTGGTGGTCCGCCACCTGTTCGACTGGATCAGCGTGGGGAACCTCACGGTTGCGGCCGATCTTCGCCTGGACCAGGTGTCGGCCATCATGATCCTGGTCGTGACCGGCGTGGGCGCGCTGATCCACGTGTACGCGATCGGCTACATGCACGGAGATCCGCGAACCGGACGGTTCTTCGCCTACCTCAACCTCTTCGTCTTCTTCATGCTGATGTTGGTCCTGGGCGAGAACCTCCTGCTCCTCTATCTGGGGTGGGAGGGCGTGGGGCTCTGCTCCTACCTGCTCATCGGGTTCTGGTTCGACCGGCCCGAGGCCTCCGTGGCCGCGAAGAAAGCGTTCATCACGACGCGGATCGGTGACACGTTCATGTTGGTCGGGCTGGCGCTGATCGTTGCGAAGTTCGGCACGCTTGACTTCACGGCGATCTTCCATGCCACGGCGGCGGGCGGGATCGCGAAGGGAACGGCGACGGCGATCGCGCTGCTGCTCTTCGCGGGGGCGATCGGGAAGTCCGCCCAGGTGCCGCTGCACGTCTGGCTCCCCGACGCCATGGCCGGACCGACGCCGGTCTCCGCGCTCATCCATGCCGCCACCATGGTCACCGCCGGCGTCTACTTGGTGGTCCGCATGCACCCGATCTTCGAACTGTCCGGTGTTGCGTTGACGGTCGTGCTGGTCGTGGGGCTCGTCACGGCGATCTTCGCAGGGACGTGCGCGTTCGGGCAGGACGACATCAAACGTGTGCTTGCGTATTCCACTATCAGCCAGCTGGGGTTCATGTTCATGGCGGTCGGGATGCGCGCCTACGCCGCGGCGATGTTCATGCTGGTGGCTCACGCGTTCTACAAAGCACTGATGTTCCTGGGCGCGGGATCCGTGATGCACGGGACCCACGACGCCACCGACATGAGGACGTTCGGCGGGCTGCTGAAACCTATGCCGATCACCGGCGTCACCTTCCTGATCGGGGCCGCGGCGCAGGCGGGCGTACCGCCCCTGGCCGGCTTCTTCGCGAAGGACGCGATCCTGGAGATCGCGAACCACACGGGGCGCGAGCTGGTCTACGTCCTCGGGACGTTCGCCGCGCTGCTCTCGGCCGCCTACATCGGCAGGCTCGTGTTCCTCACGTTCTTCGGCGAGCCCCGGAGCCAGGAGGCCGCGCACGCGCACGAATCGCCGCCGGTCATGTGGATCCCGCTCGCGGTGCTCGCGGCCGGTGCCCTGGTAGCCGGGTGGCTCAACCTGACGCCCGAGGGCCGGCTCGCGGGCTTCCTCGAGCCGGTCGCCGGCGCGGTTCCGGGCGGCTCCGGACTCGCGGTTCCCGTGATGGACGCCATCGCCATCGCGATCACGCTTTCCGCGCTCATCGCCGCCTGGTACACCTTCGCCTCCGGCAGGGTCGACTGGCTGGCCGTCCGCGAACGCTTCCAGCCCCTGCAGCGCGTGCTCCAGAACGGGTGGTACGTGGACAGGGCTTATCAGACCGTTCTGGTCGAACCCGCGCGTGCGTTCGCCCACATCACCGCGTTCGTCGTGGACACGAAGATCATCGACGGGCTGGTGAACGCGATCGGCGCGGGAGTCAAACGTCTGGCCTCGGTGGGCCGGCGCGTGCAGACGGGGTACGTGCGTACCTACGCGCTCGCCATCGGGCTGGGCGTGGTGGCGCTGATGTTCTGGGTGGGGGTTCGCGGATGACCGCGCACATCCTGACCTTGACCACGTTCCTGCCGCTGGCCGGGGTGATCGTGCTGCTTGCCGGCGGCCGACGTCTCGGCGACCAGACCACGAAGGCGATCGCGCTGCTCACTACCGTGGCGACCTTCGTGATCTCGCTGGTGATCCTCGGCAGGTTCGACTCGGCAGCCACCGGATTCCAGATGATCGAACGCTACTCCTGGGTCAAGTCGATCGGTCTGTCGTACCTGCTGGGCGTCGATGGCGTGAGCCTGTGGATGGTGCTCCTCACCACGTTCCTGATGCCGCTCGCCGTCTTGGCGTCGTGGCACATAGAGAAGGACGTGCGCCGCTACATGCTCGCGATGCTCATCCTGGAGATCTCGGTGGTGGGATCGTTCCTGGCGCTGGACCTGTTGCTCTTCTTCGTCTTCTTCGAGGCGCTGCTGGTCCCGATGTACCTGCTCATCGGCGGCTGGGGAGGCGAGCGCCGAGTGTATGCCGCGGTGAAGTTCTTCCTCTACACGATGGCCGGGTCGGCGTTCCTCTTGCTGGCCATCCTGTTCCTCTACTCGAAGTCGGGCGCGGCGGGACACGCGACGTTCGACCTTCGTTCGTTGATGAGCGTGGCGGGGGGGTTGCCGGCGGGGACGACGCGGTGGCTGTTCCTGGGGTTCTTCATCGCGTTCGCGGTCAAGGTGCCCCTGTTCCCGCTCCACACCTGGCTCGCCGATGCCCACACCGAAGCTCCCACGGCGGGGTCGGTGCTCCTAGCCGCCGTGTTGCTGAAGGTGGGGGCCTACGGGCTCATCCGGTTCAACCTGGCGCTCTTCCCCGAGGCGGCGAAGTACTTCGCGTCGTTCGTCTCCGTCCTCGCGGTGATCGGCATCATCTATGGCGCGGTGTGCGCCATCATGCAGACGGACATCAAGCGCCTGGTTGCCTACTCGTCCGTCTCGCACCTGGGGTTCGTCGTACTGGGGATCTTCGCGTTCACCCATCAGGGGATGACCGGTGGGGTGCTCCAGATGGTGAACCACGGGCTGGCGACGGGCGCGCTGTTCCTGGTGGTCGGGATGGTGTACGACCGCACGCACACGCGCCAGCTGGGCGAACTCGGCGGCCTGGCGGGCGTCACGCCCTGGCTCGCGGGGGCCTTCCTGTTCGCGGTCCTCGCGAGCGTCGGACTCCCAGGCCTCAACAGTTTCGTCGGCGAATTCCTGGTGATCGTGGGCACGTTCAGCGTGAGCCACTGGTTCGGTTCGCTCGCGGCGGTTGCCGTGGTGCTGTCCGCGATCTATCTCTTGTGGTCCTACCAGCGCTTGGCCTACGGGCCTGTCCACGAGGAGCATCGCGGTCTGCCCGACCTGAGCGTCCGGGAGGTTGCCATCCTGGCTCCGATCCTGGGGCTCATCCTGGTGTTCGGCGTGGCGCCGCGCCTGCTCACCGACAAGATCCAGCCCACCGCGAACGCCGTGGTCGCCCGCGTCGACCCAGCGCACCCACGGGACGCGGCGCCGATCTTGGCGCCCGCGGCCGCGCCGGCCCCTGGGACGGCGCCGTGATCGAAACGCCCGTCTTCGACGCTTGGACGATCCTGCCCGAGCTGCTCCTGGGTGGGTTCGCCATCCTGGGGCTGCTGTACGAGGCGTTCGCGCGGCGCACAGATCGCCGCGTGCACCTGCTGTTGGCGCTCTCAGGCACCTTCGCGTCCGCGGCGGCCGCACTCTTGCTGTGGGATCACGCCGGACCCTCCACTGCGATGGCCGGCATGGTGAACGTCGACCGCTTCTCTGTCTTCGGACGACTGCTGCTGGTTGCCATCGCCGCGTTCTCGCTCGTGCTCGGGACCCACTACTTCTCCCTGGACGCCGCGCGGTACCGGGGCGAGTTCTATCCACTGGTGCTCTTCGCGACCATGGGGATGACCCTCATCACCGCCGCGGCCGATCTGATCGTGGTCTTCCTGGCGCTGGAGATCCTGTCGCTCTCGCTCTACGTGCTCACCGGGATCACCGGTCGCCGAGGGTCCACCGAGGCGGCCATGAAGTACTTCCTCCTGGGCGCCTTCAGTTCGGCCATCTTCCTCTACGGCATCGCTATGGCCTACGGCGCAGTGGATGCGACGAGTCTGACCGCGCTGGCCCACGGGCTTTCGGGTCAGATCGGGAACCAGTCCATCGCCCTGCTCTCCCTGGTGTTCCTGCTGGCCGGGTTCGGTTTCAAAGTGGCACTGGTGCCGTTCCATATGTGGACCCCGGACGTCTATCAGGGCGCGCCGACGCCGGTCACCGGGTTCATGTCGGCCGCCACGAAGGCCGCCGCGTTCCTTGCGCTGATCCGGGTGCTCGACGTGGCGTTCCAACCCCTGACGTGGAACTGGGTGCCGATCATCTGGGTGATGGCCGCCGCGACCATGGTGGTCGGCGCGGTGCTCGCGGTGGCGCAGTCGGACATCAAGCGGATGCTCGCCTACTCGAGCATCCTCAACGCCGGCTACATCCTGGTGGGGCTCACCTCGGCGAACTCGACCGGGATCCGCGCGGCCATGTTCTATCTGACCGCCTACGCCGTCACCGCCGTCGGCGCGTTCGGCGTGGTCATGCTGGTGAGCGGACGAACCGACGAGGCAACCTCGATCGACGCCTACCGCGGCCTGGCCCGGCGAAGCCCGTACCTGGCGGCGACCATGACCGTGTTCCTGCTGTCGCTCGCGGGGATCCCACCGGCCGCCGGGTTCATCGCCAAGGTGCAGGTGTTCTCCGCGGCCCTTGATGCCGGGAACTGGTCCCTGGTCCTGGTCGGGGTCCTCACCAGCGTGGTGGCGGCCTTCTTCTACCTCCGTGTGATCGTGCGCATGTACATGGACGAACCCGCGGGCGACGGGGCCGGCGACGTGTCGGCCTGGCCGCGCGCGGTGCTGGCTGTACCGGCGATCGGCGTCCTGGTTCTGGGCGTGGTTCCCGGGGTCATCTTGCGCGCTATCGAGGCCGCGTCGGTTCTGAGATGGTGACGCGATGAGCAGGCGCGTGATCCCCGGTCTGGAGGCGCCCGACGCCACCCTGGAGGCCCAGATCAGGGGCCGCCTGGACCGCGTGGAAGAGGCGCTCGGGAAGGCCGTGGCGGCCGATTCCGACCTGCTCTCGGCGACCGCTCGCTACCTCCTGCAGGCCGGCGGGAAGCGGTTTCGCCCTATGCTCGTCCTGCTCTCGGGCTACTTCGGCGATCCCACCGATCCCCGGCTGATCCCTGGTTCGGTGGCCATCGAGGTCACGCACGTGGCCACGCTCTATCACGACGACGTCATCGACGAGGCCGACTCCCGCCACGGCGTCCCTGCGGCCAACGTCCGCTGGAACAACACCGTTGCCATCCTCACCGGAGACTTCCTGTTCGCCAAGGCATCGGAGCTCTCCGCCGACCTGGGGCCTGAGGTCTGCAGGCTCCTGGCCCAGACCATCGCGATCCTCTGCGACGGCCAGGTCAGGGAGCTGGAGGCTGCCGGCAAACTCGATCAGACCGAGGAGAGCTACCTGGAGATCATCCGCCGCAAGACCGGCGCGCTCATCGCCACCTCGTGCCGGCTTGGCGGGCTGCTCTCGGACGCATCCGGGGACCACGTCGAGATCCTGACCGAGTTCGGCGCGTCCTTGGGGATGGCGTTCCAGCTTTCCGACGACGTTATGGACTTCACGGCGACCCAGTCGGAGCTGCAGAAAGAGCCTGGCCAGGACCTCAAGGAGGGTGTGTACACCCTGCCGCTCCTGCACGCCCTCCACGGACCCGGCCGCGACGAACTCGTCCGGATCCTGTCCTTGGGTTCGCCGGATGGTGAGCTGCTTGATCGATCCATCGAACTCATCCACCAGGGTGGCTCCATCGACCACGCCCGGGCCGCCGTCACCGCGGAGGTGAACCGTGCAACCGCGTTGGCCCGCCGGCTCCCGGAGGGCTCCGCTCAGCACGCGCTGGTCCAGCTCGCGAAGTTCCTGGCCGTGCGTTGCGGCGCGGAGCAAGGCGAATGACCGCTGCTGCTAGAATCCGCGCCCGGGAAGCTGATGTCTGACTACTACCAGTCTTATGGGGTTGTCCTCGCGGTCGTCATCGCCGGCGCCGCGCTGGTGGCCGTCGCCTTCGGCGCCGGCCGGCTCATCGCTCCCCACCATCCGACCTACTCGAAGCTCACCACCTACGAGTGCGGGATCGACCCGGTGGGCCAGGGCTGGTCGCAGAGCCAGGTTCGCTACTACGTATTCGGGTTCCTGTTCGTCATCTTCGATGTGGAATCGGTGTTCCTCTTCCCTTGGGCCCGGGTCTATCTCACGCTGGGCGCGTCGGCCGTCTGGGAGATGGGCATCTTCATCGCGATCCTTGCCACGGGCCTGCTCTACGCCGGACGCAAGGGGGTGCTGAAGTGGGCGTGATCATCGAGAAGACCCCGCTCGCGAAGGTCCAACCGGTGAAGTTCATCCTGAATTGGGGCAGGCGGTATTCCCTCTGGGTCATGAACTTCGGGCTCGCGTGCTGCGCCATCGAGTTCATCGCGGCCTCGACCTCCAAGAACGACTTCATCCGCCTAGGCGTGATCCCGTTCGCCCATGGGCCTCGGCAGGCGGACCTGCTGGTGGTGGCGGGAACCCTTACCGACAAGATGGCCCCGGCCCTGAAGCGGGTCTACGACCAGATGCCCGAGCCGAAGTACGTCATCTCGTTCGGATCCTGCTCGAACTGCGGCGGGCCGTACTGGGACAGCTACTCGGTGACCAAGGGCGTCGACCAGATCGTGCCGATCGACGTCTACGTGCCCGGCTGCCCGCCGCGCCCCGAGGCGCTCCTGCACGGCATCATCAAACTGCAGGAGAAGATCAAGGACGAGGACATCCAGGAGAAGTGGCTTGCCAACACGCCAGCTGGCTCCTGAGGACATCGAGGCCCGGCTGCGCGCGCGCTTCGGCGACGACGTGACGGACGCCGCCCTCCAACATGGACACACGGCCGCGACCGTGACCGCGGCGCGCTACCACGACATCATCCGCTTCCTCCGCGATGACCCGGACCTCGCGTGCGACTACTGCGAGTTCGTGTCCGCGGTTGATTGGAGCGAGGCCGGCATGGAGGTGGTCACCCATCTGTTCTCCACCGCAGCGCACCACAACGTCCGCATCAAGGTGAAGCTCCCGCCCGACCAGCCGACGCTCCCCACCATCTCCGACCTGTACCCGGCGGCCGACTGGCACGAACGCGAAACCACCGAGATGTTCGGCATCACCTTCGCCGGGCATCCGCAGCCGGTGAAGCTCCTGCTCTCCGAGCCGTTCGAAGGACATCCGCTCCGCAAGGACTTCCCTTTGATGACCCGCGAGGCCAAGCCGTGGCCTGGCGCCGTCGAGGGTGAGGACGTGGACGACGAATGATCCTCGCGATCGCGCACACCGGCACGTCCGTCGTGAACGACTGGTTCACCAACGTCTGGCTGGTGATCATCATCAAGGCGGTGGCCGTGCTGGGGTTCTTCCTGGTCGCCCCGCTGATGGTCGGCTACCTGGAGCACAAGGTCCTCGCGCACATGCAGTCGCGCGTCGGCCCCATGGAGGCCGGAGGGTTCCACGGCTGGGCCCAGCTGGTGGCGGACGGCGTGAAGTTCATCCAGAAGGAAGACATCATCCCGGCGGCCGCCGACCGCAGCGTGTTCTCGCTGGCCCCGGCCGTCTCGATGATCCCCTACATCGTGGTGATGGTTGTGATCCCGTTCAGCCCGACGGTCTTCGCGCTGAACCTGGACGTCGGCATCTTCTTCGTGATGGCCATGGGGTCGGTCTCGGTCATCGGGGTCCTCATGGCGGGCTGGTCCAGCGCTAACAAGTTCTCGCTGATCGGAGCGCTCCGCGCTGCCGCGCAGCTCATCGCCTACGAGCTGCCGCTGGTCCTGGCGGCCGCGGCCGTGGTCATGCAGGCCGGCACGCTGAGCCTGATCGGCATCACCGAGTCCCAGCAGGGGCTCTGGAACATCGTTCGGCCTTGGCAGTTGATCGGGTTCTTCATCTTCCTCATCGCCTCGCTGGCTGAACTCACCCGCCCGCCGTTCGACATGCCGGTGGCGGACTCGGAGATCATCTTCGGGGCGTACACCGAGTACACGGGGTTGAAGTTCGCGTTCTTCCTGCTGGCCGAGTACGGGGGGATCGTCGCGCTCTCGGGCGTCATGGCCGTCCTCTATCTGGGCGGGTACAAGGGGCTGCCGTTCATCCCGCTTCCGGCTCCCATCTGGATGGCCGGGAAGATCGGTGCGGTATCGTTCCTGGTCATCTGGCTGCGGGCCACGTACCCGCGCCTGCGTGAGGACCAGCTCCAGCGCTTCTCCTGGCTGGTGCTGATCCCGTTGTCGCTGTTGCAGATCATGGTGGTCGCGATCGTCAAGGTCGCAACGAAGTAGGGGAGTTATGGCGGAGAAGAAGGGGCAGAAGGAGGCGGGGATCGGCCTTGGGCTGCTCAAAGGTCTGGGCGTGACCCTCAAGACCATGCTCAAGCCGGCGATGACGGTGCAGTACCCGCACGTCAAGCCGGATCTTCCCGCCCGGACCCGCGGCGTCATCGCCCTCAAGCAGGAGAACTGCACCGTCTGCTACAAGTGCGCGCGCGAGTGCCCGGACTGGTGCATCTACATCGACGCCCACAAGGAATCGCACGAGCCGGCCGGTGGCGGAAGGGCACGCTCCGCGAAGATCCTGGACCGGTTCGCCATCGACTACTCCCTCTGTATGTACTGCGGGATCTGCGTCGAGGTCTGCCCCTTCGACGCGCTCTTCTGGAGCCCGGAGTTCGAATACGCCGAGTACGGCCTGAGCGAACTGCTCCACGAGAAGGAACGCCTGGAGGAGTGGACCTACACGGTGCTCCCGCCGCCCGCACTCGAGGTGGGCGCCGAGCCGGCCGAGGAGGCCTCGTGACCGGCCAGGAGTACGCGTTCATCGTGCTGGCGGCCGTGGGCTCTCTCAGCGCGATCGCCACGGTCACCGCCAGGAACGTGGTGCACGCCGCGCTGTACCTGGTGGTCACGCTCTCGTCGGTCGGCGCGGTGTACCTGCTACTTGGCGCGGAGTTCGTGGCGTGGGTACAGATCCTCATCTACGTGGGCGCCATCGTCATCCTGTTCCTGTTCGGGCTCATGCTCACGAAGGCGCCGATCGGCCGGGACTCACTGGACAACCAGCACCCGTGGGTCGGCGGCGTGGTCGGGTTCGGTGTCTTCGCCGGACTCGCCTGGCTCATCCAGGACGCCTTCCCGTTCGCGGACTCCGTGGCCTCGCCCGGCTTCCGCGGCTCCACCCAGGCCGTGGGTCAGGCCATCTTCCACTCGTACGTGCTGCCGTTCGAGGCCGTTTCGTTCCTGTTGCTGGCGGCGCTGATCGGCGCCGTGGTCCTGGCCCGCAAGGACGACGAGCCATGATCCGGCTGCCCATGATCCTGTTCTTCTCGGCGTTCCTGTTCTCCGCGGGCGTCTATGGCGTTCTGGTCCGTCGTAACGCGGTGATGATCCTCATGGCCATCGAACTCATGCTGAACGCGGTGAACGTCAACCTGGTCGGGTTCTCGGCGAGCCTGCGGGCGATGAGCGGCCAGGTGTTCGCGCTCTTCATCATCGCCGTGGCGGCCGCCGAGGTCGGCATCGGCCTGGCCATCGTCATCCTCCTGTTCCGCAACCGTGAGTCGATCAACATCGACGAAGCGAGCCAGCTCAAGTGGTAGGCGCCGAGACCGTCACCGTTGCCGTCGGCGCCGCTAGCGGGCTCCTGAAGTACACGTGGATCATCGCGCTGCTCCCGGTCATCTCCGCGGCCCTCACGCTGTTCTTCGGCAAGCGAACGCCAGGCAAGGGCGCCGTCTACGGGATCGCGGCGCTCGCGGCGTCGTGGGTGCTCTCGATCCTCGTGCTGTGGCACTTCGTGCAGGGCGGGGGTGCCCAGGCCAGCCAGGTCGACTGGTTCAACGTCGGACCGTTCCACCTGCAGCTGGGCCAGTACATCGACGGTCTGTGCGCCGTGATGCTCGTCGTGGTCACCAGCGTGTCGCTCTGCGTCCACGTCTATTCGCTCGGCTACATGCATGGGGACAAGCGGTTCACCTGGTTCTACTTCGTGCTCTCCATGTTCACCGCGGCGATGCTCGACGTTGTTATCGCGCCCAACCTCTTCCAACTCCTTATCGGCTGGGAGGTCATGGGTATCTGCTCCTACCTGCTGATCGGACATTGGTGGGAGGAGAAGGAGAACTCGAACGCCTCCATCAAGGCATTCATCACCACGCGGATCGGCGACGTGCCGTTCATGTTCGGCATCTTCGCGCTCATCGCGGCCACCGGCTTTAAGACGTCGAACATCACCGACATCTCAGGCATGATCCAGGCGCACCAGATCTCCGGCGGCGTCGCCGCCGTCGCGGCCATCCTGCTCTTCGGAGGGACCATCGGGAAGTCTGCGCAGTTCCCGCTCCACGTCTGGCTTCCGGACGCGATGGCCGGCCCCACCCCCGTGTCCGCCCTGATCCACGCTGCCACGATGGTTGCGGCGGGCGTCTACCTTGTGGGCCGGATGTACACGGTGTTCATCGGCGCCGATGCCTGGGTGCTCCAGACCGTCTCCATCATCGGCGCCATCACGATGCTCGGCGCGGCGCTCCTTGCGCTGGTCCAGAACGACATCAAGCGGGTGTTGGCCTATTCGACGTTGTCGCAACTCGCCTACATGGTGGCGGTCATGGGCGCGGGCCCCGCGGGTCGCAACGCGGCGTTCTTCCACCTGTTCACCCACGCCTTCTTCAAGGCCCTGCTCTTCCTGGGGGCAGGCTCGGTCATCCACGCGGTGCACTCGAACAACATGTCCGACATGGGCGGACTGCGGAAGTTCATGCCGGTCACGTTCATCACGTTCGTGATCGGGTCCCTGGCGCTGGCGGGAGTGTTCCCGCTCGCCGGCTTCTGGTCCAAGGACGAACTCCTGGTCTCGGCCTACGACGGGCACCAGTGGCTCTTCGTCATCATGGTCGTCACCGCCGTGCTGACGGCCTTCTACACCATGCGGATGGTCTGGCTCACGTTCTTCGGCACGTACGACGGGCACGGCCACCCCCACGAGTCCCCCAGATCGATGACGAGCCCACTGGTGTTCCTTGGCGCGGCCACCGTGGGCGTGGGGTTCCTGGGTTCCCCGTTGATCCACGCTCCCTTCTTCAAGTGGGTCTACTTCGGCCAGCCCGAAGCCGTCCATTTCGTCCCGTGGATCGCACTGCTTGGAACCGTGGCCGCGCTCGGCGGCATCGGCGTCGCCTATCTCATGTACAAGGAGAAGCGCGAGAAGGACCCGTTGGAAGGCCGGTTGGGCCCGCTGTGGGGTGTGTTCCAGCACCGGTACTACATCGACGCGTTCTACATGCGGGCGATCATCTATCCCATCCGGGACACGTGTTCGGCCGGGGTGTACTGGTTCAACCAGACCGTCCTGGATGGCTTCGTGAACGGGATGGCGGCCCTGGCGCGCGGCGTCTCCACGATGGTCTACTGGTTCGATCGGAACGTCATCGACGGCGCGGTGAACGCCCTGGGCATGGGCGCCGAGGAGAGCGGCGGGCTCCTGAAGTACCTGCAGTCCGGCAACGTGCAGTGGTATGCGGTCGTGTTGTTCGTCGGCGTTATCGCGCTGACCATAATCTTCGTCAGAGCGTGAGAGGGAGAGTGGATCGATGACCTGGCAGAACTCGGCCATCACGATCACCACGTTGTTGCCCCTGCTGGGGGCGCTGGTGATCGTCTTGGTGCCGAAGGACAAGGACCGGCTGGTCCGAGGCCTCGGCATCTTCTTCACGGGCGCGGCGCTCGTGCTGGCCGTGGCGATCGCCATCGGCTTCAACTACTCGCAGAGCGGAACCCTTCAGTTCACGGCGAACACCAGCTGGATCTCCGCCATCGGCGCCCGCTACCACGTGGGGATCGACGGCATCTCCATGCCGCTCTACGTCCTGACCTTCCTGCTCTCGTTCCTGTGCGCGATCTACAGCTGGAAGTACGTCCCCTCGCCCGGCCGAACGAAGGCGTTCCTGGCGTTGATGCTGCTCCTGGAGACCGGGATGGCCGGGACGTTCATCGCGTTCGACCTCATCCTGTTCTTCGTGTTCTGGGAGCTGGTCCTGGTCCCGATGTACTTCCTCATCGCCATCTGGGGCTCGGCGAACCGGGAGTACGCGAGCATCAAGTTCTTCCTGTACACGCTGTTCGGGTCTGTGTTCATGCTGCTGGCGTTCCTGGCCCTCTACTTCCGGGGGCCGGCGCCGCACACGTTCGACATCGTGGCGCTCTCGAAGTTCGGCGCATCCGGCGGGTTCGGGCACACCTTCCAGCTGGTGGCGTTCGGCGCGATCGCGCTCGGGTTCGCGGTGAAGGTGCCGATGTGGCCGTTCCACACGTGGCTGCCCGACGCGCACACCGAGGCGCCGACCATCGGTTCGGTGCTGCTGGCCGGCGTCATGCTGAAGATGGGAACGTACGGGTTCATCCGGATCGCGCTGCCGATGCTGCCGGAGGGCGCACGCGCCTATGCTCCGTGGATCGGTCTTCTGGCGGCGATCGGGATCGTCTACGCCTCGCTCGCTTGCCTGGCTCAGAAGGACCTGAAGCGGCTGATCGCGTTCAGTTCGGTCGGGCATATGGGGTTCGTGATGCTGGGGATCGCGACGCTCACGCCGATCGGTATCCAGGCGGCGATCTTCGGGATGGTGGCGCACGGCGTGATCACCGGGATGCTCTTCTTCAACGTCGGGTCGATCTATGACCGTTACCACACGCGCCAGATCTCCGAGATCGGCGGCGGCATGCTGGAACTCATGCCGAAGCTCGGCGGGATCTTCGCGTTCGTTGCCATCGCCTCGCTGGGCTTGCCGGGTCTGGCCGGCTTCTGGGGCGAAGTCATGTCGCTCCTGGCCAGCTACCACCCGGCCGCCGGCCTGAGCGTCGGCCTGTTCCGCGGCTACATGATCGCCGGGGGAGTGGGCACGATCCTGACCGCGGGCTACTTCCTGTGGATGCTCCAGCGCGTGAACATGGGCGT
>JBBRTK010000001.1:0-51652 GCA_038244455.1 Actinomycetota bacterium | reverse complement strand
GGAACCGGGCGCGGACGATGAGCCCGGCATCGTCTCTCTCCAGGACCCAGCAATCCTCCTGCCGGTTGCGCCCGTCCGCCCGCACCGCCCAGCCAGTCTCGTACCTCGACATGAGCACGATCGACCGAGCCGCCGAGCACCGCACCTCAACGGCGTCGCCATCGACCACGACGTCGTGGATGACCGGTCCCGAGGAGGCGTACGTCATCCCGCCCCGGAGCGCGTCCAGGAACGCAGCCTCGGACCGTTCGACCGACTTCACCATGGTCCACGCGCCGCCGATGTCGAACCCGGGGTAGTGGCAATCGTCGGTGCCGACGCCCCAGAAGCCCTTGCCAGCCTCCAGCGTCAGGTCCCACATGTAGGACGAGTCGCCCCGGCCGTTCTCGCGTTCGGCGCTGGCGTTGAACAGCTCGATGCCGTCGACGTTCTCGGCCTCCAGCAGCACCTCGAGCGGCAGGCCGCTCCAATAGGGATGTGCGATGAACGACACCCCGCCCTGCGCGACGATGTTTCGGCCCGCCGCACTGAGGTCCGGGAACGTCTTGAAGTTGTAGTTGTCGATCGGGCGCCAGTGCGCCTTGTCCCCGCCCGGATCCTCGGGGATGTCGTCGATCCCGATCGCGAGGATCTCCGTGTAGCGGCCTTCACCGAGGGGGTCGACCGCCAGCTCGGCCCCGGTGATCACCAGCAGGTGCTCCGTGGATGGTTCGTAGGTCAGGGTCCAGTGGTCCGTGATCGCGCAGACATCGAACCCCATCCACTCGTGGTGCCGGACGTGGGCGTCGGGATCCAGGTCGCCATCGGAACGCTTCGTGTGGGTATGCAGCGCCGACTTGAGCCAGATGCCGTCTCCAGAGAATGGGTTGCTCACCGTGGATCCTCTCTCCTTCCGCGTGCACAGATGCTAGCCCCCGGCACCGCCTGCGGGGTAGCCGGGGTCATCGTCCTCGCAGCTTCGGGTTGAGCACCTCGTCCAGCGCGTAGCCGCACATGGTGAACGAGAGGGTCACGAGCACGATGGCCACGCCGGGCGGGATGAGCCACCACCACCAGCCCGATGTCAGCGCACCGGCGTTGAACGATTCCTCGATGATGCGGCCCCACGACACCGAGGTCGGGTCGCCCAGGCCCAGGATCGACAGCGTGGTCTCCGACAGGATCGAGAGCGCCACCGTCAAGATCGCGTTGGCGAACAGCACGGGGAAGACGTTCGGCAGGATGTGGTGGGCGATCATATGCCGATGCCCCGCGCCAAGGGCTCGAGCCCGCTCAACGTACGACCGCTCCTTCACCGTGAGGGCTTGCGCGCGAACCAGCCTGGCCGTGCTCGCCCACGACGTGATCGCGATCACCACGATGATGTTGAGCAGGGTCCGGCCCAGGATGGAGGCGAGCGCGATCGCCAGCACGAGCCATGGGATGACCAGGAACCAGTTCGTGAAGGCGTTCAGGACGGTGTCGATCTTCGTGCCGCCGAAATAGCCGGACGTGATGCCGACGAGCGCCCCGATGACCATCGCGCCCAGCGTGGCGGCGAACCCGACGAGCAGCGAGATCCGAGCACCCACGATCACCAGCGACAACACCGACCGACCGAAGTTGTCGGTTCCCAATGGGTAGGCGAGCGAGGGCCCGTGCAGGAGCGGACCGCTGGCCGCCGACGGATCCAGCGCTTTGGCGCCAACCACCACCGGGCCGATCACGGCCAGAACCGTGAAGAACGACAACACGGCCAGGCCGATCATCCCAGGCCTGCTTCTCCGATACGTCCCCCAGTGTCCGGCGAGTGCGCGGCGACGCCGCGCGCGGGTGATCGCCCGAGGGGTCAGCGGCGCCGCTGTCTCGCTCACGAGGCTCGCACCCTGGGGTCGAGGTACCCGTAGATGACATCGGTGAACAGGTTCGCCAGGATGACTGTGCCACTGGACAGCAGGAACACCGCCTGGATCACGGGGTAGTCGAGCTGGCGGATGGCGTCGTACGTCAGCAGTCCGATCCCCGGCCAGGAGAAGACGGTCTCGATCACGATCGCGCCGCCGATCACGAAGCCGAAGCTCAGGAAGATCAAGGTGGCCGTCGGCAGGATCGCGTTCGGCACCGCATGATGCCGCCGCACGTCTCGATCGGAGACCCCTTTCGCGCGAGCCGTGTGCACGAAGTCCTCGTTCATCACCTCGAGCAGGGACGACCGCATCACGATGGAGTACGAGCCCACATATCCGAGCGCCAAGGTCAAACACGGCAGGAACAGGTGGTTCGCGACATCCAGGATCCGGTCGAACCCGACGGTGTCGGCACTCGCATAGCCGCCCGCCGGGAACCAATGAAGCGTGCCGGCGAACAGGATGAGGAGGAGCATGCCGAGCCACCCCTCCGGCATCGCGTAGAACACCATGGCGCCGTAGAGCGTCGTCCTGTCGTACAAGCTCCCCCGCGTCCACGCCCCGCGGATCCCGACCATCACGCCGACGATCGTCGACGCGATCGTCCCGAGGCCCACGAGCAGCACGGTCGGCCACACCCGCGAACCGATGAGGGTCGACACCTGGGCGCCGGAGCGCAGCGACTCGCCGAACTTCCCTGTCGCCGTGTTCTCGAGGTAGATCACGTATTGGCGCGGCAGCGGCTGATCCAGCCCGTACTGGGCACGCAGCGCCGCGATGTCGGTCGGGGTCAGCCGCTCGCTGCGGGCGAGGATCCCTACCGGATCTCCGGGCAACACCCGGAAGAGGAAGAAGTTGAACGTCAGGACGAACAGTAATGTCGCGAACGCGTGGGCGATCTTCCGCAGGAGGTAACCGTGCCTCTCCACGCTCCCCTCCCTACGGCCGCGCGTCGGGCACGGCCTCAGGCCTCGTCGTCTGCGGTGCGACGGCGCCGCAGGACGCCCGCGAGCGCGATGGCCACGACGATCACGAGCACGATCCACGCCGCCGGCGGGAGCGAGGGCGACGAAGACCCCGAGGCCCCGACAACCGGATGGATCGAGAGCAAGGTGTCGTAGTTGTATGTCGGCAAGAGGTACCCCTTAGCTCCCGGAGCGGGTGTCCAGCCGGTGAATTGGTCATTCCGGTAGGCCTCGAGCCAGCTGGGGTAGGCAAGGACCACACTCGGGATCTGGTTGTATGCCTCCAGCTGCGCCTGCTGCACGATCTTCAGCCGTGCGGCCCGGCCCATCGTTGTGGATTGCGCCTGGTAGAGCGCGTCGAACTTCGGATCCTTCCAGCAGCCATCCTCCCAGGCGCCGCACTGGGCCGAAGTGAAGACGAAGAGCTGGTAGTTCGGATCGGGGTCGCCACTCCAGTACCAGATGTAGGCGTCGAAGTTCCCCGCCGCCCAGAAGTCGTTCATCTTCGCGTCGGTCACGGGCTGGAGGTCGACGGCGATGCCGATCACTTTCAGGAAGCCGGCGATCAGCTGGCCCGAGTCGACCGCTCCCGTCGTGTCCTGCGAGGCCGGGATGCGCAGCCTAAGTTCCTGGCCCGTCTTCGGGTCCTCACGGATGCCGTCACCGTTCGTGTCGACGTAGCCGGCATCGGTCAGGAGCTTGATCGCGCCCGCGGGAGCGTACGGGATCTCCTGGGATGCAGGGATGTCCAGATGCCAGTAGGTGGACGCCTGCCGGATGATGGTATCGCCCGGTTGCGCGGTCCCTTGGTACACCTTGTCGACGATGGCCTGCTTGTTGATCGCCATCTCGATCGCCTTGCGCACGACCAGATCGTGAAGTGCCGGCAGCGGGTCGGCGTTGGGCCCCTGCCCACCGAAGTTGAACGCCAGGTTCAGCCACCAGTCCGACACCACCTGCTGCCCCGTGACGTTCGGCGACGCGGAGACTGACTTGAACAGCCCCGGGGTTAGACCGTCGGCGATATCGATCTCGCCGTTCTTCAGGGCCTGGACCATCGATTCCTGGTTCGTGTAGAGGCTGTACTCGATGCGATCGACGATTGGGGGCGTCCCCCAGAAGTTCGGGTTGCGGGTCATCGTCCACCCCTGGCCGCGCTTCCAGGACGTCAGTACGAACGGTCCACTCGCCACGGTCGGGACGTTCGGCACCGCCTTGATCGTCTTCAGGTCCGCACCGTTGTACTTCGACCAGATGTGCTCGGGCACGATGTAGGCCCACGGCGGCATGTTGAGGGCGAACGTCGGCGCGTCCGCTTTCCAGATCAGCGTGGTGGCGTTCGGCGTTTCGAAGACGGGGTTGGAGACGAAGTAGCTGCGGTACTGCGGGATCTTGTGGTCGATGATGAACCGGTAGCTGAACGCGACATCGGCCGACGTGAGCGGCACGCCGTCGCTCCACTTCAGTCCCTTGCGCAAGGTGCACGTCCACGTCATGTAGTCGGTCGTGTGGGTGCAGCCCGTGGCCAGACTCGGGACCGGCGACAGATCCTGGTTGCTGAACTTCAGCATCATGTCGTACTCGGTGGTGGCAACCGTCCAGTCGCTGCCCGCGCTCACCGCGAAGGGATTGGCCGTGATGAGGTCGGACACCACACCGACCCGAAGGACCACGTCGCCCGACGAACTCGGAGACTGCGCCCCGGCGACGAGGTTGACGTTCAGCAGTAGGAGGAAGCATGCCAGAGCCGTTCCGATCCAGCGTCGAACCCGCACCCGCTTGCCCCCTGACCATCGCGCTCGTGTGGAGCGGAACTCTGACCGTTCGCCCCGCGAGACGCAAGTCCTGGCCGCCGGGGGCGCTAGGACTCCTGCTGGGCGCTCATCAGGTCGCGCGCGCGCAAAGCCAGCCAGAACTCCATGCGATCGAAGCTGTTCGACAGGTCGCGGCCGGTGAGTTCCTCGACCTTCCGCATGCGGTAGCGGAGAGTGTGGCGGTGCACGTAGAGATCGGCCGAGGCGGTCTCCCACCGGGCGTTGTGCTGGAGGAACGCCTGGAGCGAGGCGATCAGCTCGCCGTTGTGATCGTGGTCGTAGCCATCCAGCTTCGCAAGCATCGAATCGGCGAAGGCACGGAGCGCGTCTGGCTCAGCCATAGAAAGGAGCAGCCGGTAGGTCCCCAGATCGGCGAACCCAGCCTGCGTCCATCCCTCCAACCGGCAGACCTGCAGCGCGTACTTCGCCTCCCGGAGCGATCGGCCCACGTCCGCGACGGGAACCGAGGAGCCCGAACCCGAGCGGAGCTCGGCCCCCAGCTTCTCCCCCATCGCCTTCACCAGCTCGGCGAAATCGGTTGCGGGCTCCTCGGCGACCAGGACGTTCACCCCGTGTTCGTTGGAACTCACCAGGAACCCGCCGCCCGCCCGCGACAGGTGATCGGTGGCTGCCAGCGCCAGCGGTTCCGGGTCGCTGCCCTCCATGGCCGCAACCACGAGCTTGGCGTTCCGCTCGAAGCCGAAGCGGCCCAGCCCGCGCTGCGCGTCGCCGGCGCTTATGCCGCCCGCGGCCAGTTCGTCGAAGAAGTCGCCCTGGAGGCGGCGCTGGGCGTCGGCCACCGCCCGCGACTTCGCGAGTTCGATGGCGAACAGGGACAGCGCGTGGCCGGCGACGATCCGATCCAGTTGCGAAGGCTGATCCGGCTTCCCCACGGCAAGGAACGCCTCGACGCGCCCGGCCGCGCCGACCGGCTGGACCCAGATGTGGTGGCCCCGGTCGACCAGCGTGATGGAGAAGCTGGTGGCCTCCGGGCGCGAGTCCTTGAGTTCGTCCCAGATGCGGTCGACGCGGAGCTGCGCGGGGCGCGAGGTTGCCGCGAGTGGCTGGCCGTGAAGGTCCAGCAGGAGCACCCACCCCTTGACCACCGCGCCGAGCGACTCGGCGATGCCCTCGACGCCCTTGCCCTCCAGCACCGCGCGGGTAAGGACGTGCTCGGCGTCCACCGCTCGCTGCAGGGTGTCGAACTGCTCGGCCAGGATCCGCGTGAAGATGGCCTCGGTGATCGCGATGAACGGAACCGGGAACGGCACCTCGAACAGCGGGAAGTCCAGCTGCTCAGCGGCGGCGATCAGCGCTTTCGGCATCTTCTCGTGGCTGAAACCCAGGCCGACCCCGAGGCCGGCCACGCCCGCCTGGGAGAGCCGCTTGATGTAGGCGCGTTGCTTGGCGGCGGTCGCCCCCACCCCCATCCCCGTGGTAAGGATGAGCTCATCGCCCTTCAGCCACGGCGTTGGGTCTTCCAGTTCGGATGCGTGGACCCACCGGATGGGGCGGGTCGCCTGCCCGCTGCCGGCCAGGAGCTTCAGCGGCATGCCGGGGATCGCGGTGATGTCCTTCACGGTCACGGCCATCCAGCGATTGTACGGAACGTACAGGGAACTGCCCTGCCTAGGACTTCTGGCACCCTCCAGGTGGCCGGACCGTACAAAACTGAACGCCACTCATGGTCTCGATAGCGCCTGACGGGCGGTTCGGGCGCGCCCACACTCGTTGGGTACCCACGTGGCGCACGGCGCGCCGCCGCGGGAGGAGGACAACGGACATGAGCATCCCCCAAGAGCGCAAACTCCTTACCGAGATCCCGGGGCCGAAGTCCCGAGAGTGGTTCGCGCGGCGGGCCGCCGCCATCCCGGTGGGCGTTGGTGCCATCCATCCCATCGTCACCGCGCGGGCCGCGGGCTCGATCGTCGAAGACGTCGACGGTAACCGGCTCATCGACTTCGCAACCGGCATCTCCGTGCTCAACGTGGGCCACACCGCCCCCGAGGTCGTTGCGGCCATCCAGAAGCAGGCCGAACTGGACACCCACACCTGCTTCCACGTCACCGCCAACGAGCCCTACATCGAACTCGCGGAGCGACTGAACGCCCTCGCTCCCGGTGATCACGCGAAGAAGACGATGTTCGCGAACTCCGGCGCGGAGGCCGTAGAGAACGCCGTGAAGATCGCCCGCATGGCCACCGGCCGGACCGCGATCGTTGCGTTCGATCATGCGTTCCACGGGCGAACGCTGCTGGGGATGACGCTGACCGCGAAAGTCATGCCCTACAAGCAGGGCATGGGGCCGTTCGCACCGGAGGTCTACCGGTTGCCCTTCGCCTATCCGTACCGGTGCCCGTGCGGCGGGGACACCCCCGAGGCGTGCGCGGCCGCGTGCCTGGCCTACGCGGTGGACGAGATGCATAAGCACATCGGCGAAGAGAACATCGCCGCGGTCATCATGGAGCCGATCCAGGGCGAAGGCGGGTTCATCGTGCCGGCGCCGGGGTTCGTGAAAGGCATCGCCGACTTCTGCGCCGCGAACGGCATCGTGTTCATCGCCGACGAGATCCAGACGGGGATGGGCCGCGCCGGCCGCTGGTACGCCATCGAGGACGAAGGCGTCGTGCCCGATCTCGTGACCACCGCGAAGTCGCTCGGCGGCGGGATGCCCCTGTCGGCCATCACAGGCCGGGCTGAGCTCATGGACGCCGTGCACCCCGGCGGGTTGGGCGGCACCTACGGCGGCAACCCTGTAGCTGCAGCCGCCGCGCTCGCCGTGCTCGAGAAGATCGAACGCGAAGACCTCCTCTCGTCCTCACGCAGGGTCGGGGACGCGGTGTTCGCCGCACTGCGTTCGCTCGAGGGCACCACGTCGATCGTCGGGGACATCCGAGGCCGGGGAGCGATGTGCGCGGTCGAACTGGTCAGCGACCGGGCGACCAAGGAGCCGCTGAGCGCCGACGCCATGAACGCCATCACGCGCACCTGCTTGGAGAACGGCGTGATCGTCCTGACCGCCGGCACCTACGGCAACGTCCTCCGTCTCCTTCCGCCCATCAACATCGATGACGCCCTGTTGCAGGACGGGTTGGACGTGCTGATTCCGGCGATCACCGCGCAAGGCTAGCCCTCGCGGACGGTCCCCAGGGCCCTGGCGGGTTTGCCGTATAAGGTGCCAGCCATGGAGACGACAACCCTGAGGTGAGCGACCCCGCCGATCCGGGTGCTCAGAGGGGGTCGGAGGGCCGGAGCCCGTCGCGCGCGGCGCGCCTGTTCCGCCGGTTCGCGCTCGATATCACTCCCCTGCGGGTCTCCCGCGACTTCCGCCTCCTGTGGTCCGGCGTCTTCATCTCGGAACTGGGCTACCAGTTCACCAGGGTAGCGCTCTACATCCAGGTATACGCGATCACGAACTCCACGGCTGCTGTGGGTTTGCTAGGCCTCACAGGACTCATCGGACAGACCGTGGGCACGCTGGTCGCGGCGTCCTTCATCGACGCCCACGACCGTCGACGCACGCTGGCGTGGACACAGGTGGGGCTCGCGGTGGTCGCCGCCGGTCTGCTGGCGACATCGTTGGGAGGGACGCCACACCTGTGGACGCTGTACGCCCTGGCGGGAGCGATGTGGTTCGTCGGAGCGATCGAGAGTCCGGCGCGGTCGGCGATGACACCAAGGTTGGTCGGCAAGGCGCTGATCCCCTCGGCACTGGCCCTGTATCAGGTGCTGTGGCAAACCGTGTCGATCGCGGGGCCGGCGCTCGCCGGCCCTCTCATCGCTGCGACCAGACCCGCCTGGGCCTACGGGATCGACATGGTCTCCTACGGCGCACTGCTCATCGCCGCGCTCGCCATGCGCCCCATGCCACCGGAGGCCGGTGCCGAACCGGCCACCGGTGTTCGCGCCATCGGTGAAGGATTCCGCTACGTGAAGGGGAACCGGCTCTTGCGTTCGACCTTCGCGATCGACCTGGTCGCCATGATCTTCGGCCTGCCTGCCGCGCTCTTCCCCGCCATCGCGATCACGCAGTTCCACCGGGGCTCGACCGTCGTGGGGTTCCTGTTCGCCGCGCCGGCCGTCGGGGCGTTGCTGCAAGCGCTGGCCGGAGGCTGGGTGCAGCGCGTCCGGCGTCAGGGCGACGCCGTGATCTGGGCGGTGGTGGGTTGGGGGGCGGCTATCACGGCGTTCGGCGTGGTCGGCAGCCATCTGTGGCTCGCGCTCTTCTTCCTCGCCGTGGCGGGTGCTGCGGACGTGATCAGCGCCATCTTCCGATCGACGATCCTCCAGCTGTCGGTTCCCGACGAACTGAGGGGACGTATCGCGGGGATCTTCATGCTCGTGGTCGCGGGTGGACCGAAGCTGGGCGACCTGGAGGCCGGGCTGGTTGCTGCGGCGTTCACGCCGACCATCAGCGTGATCAGCGGAGGGATCGCGTGCATGGTGGGCGCGGTCGTGGTGGCGGCCAGGTACCCGGAACTGCGGCGTTACCGCGCGGACCTGCCCGCGGCTGAGTAGGCTTCGGCGCATGTCTCCGCCCGTCACCGTCGTGGAGCTTCGAGTGCTCGACGGTCCCAACCTGTACTTCCCCAGGCCTGCGATGAAGCTCACCCTGGCCGTGCCCGGCTGGATGCGCGCCGCCGACGCAACGGTGCTGCGGACGGCCGTCGGCCTTGGCTTCGACCGCATCATTCCAGGAGAAGCCGGAACGGACGCGCGCCGGCGGACCACGGCCCGGATCGCCAAGCAGTTCACCCGGCGGATCGGCCTTGCGGCGGGCGCGGAGCGACTCGCCGTCAGGGGACGGCTCGACGGCTCGGCGGACCAGATCGTGATCGCGTTCCCGTGGCGGCGGAAGGGTTCCGCGGAAGCGCTGGCGGGGGCGGTCGCCGACGGGCTCGCGTCCGCGCTCAAGCGCTCTCCCGCGCGGCTCGTCGACGAACTGGCCGCTCGCGTCGCGGCCGCCGACCCCGGCGACGAACCCTCCGTCCCAGACCCCACCATCCCTGTCATCCAGGTCACCGGCACGAACGGCAAGACCACCACCGTACGGCTGCTGGCCCATCTGGTTCGTACGTCGGGGCTTCGGGTCGCCTACTCGTGCACGGACGGCGTTTACCGGGGCGACGGCGAACTCATGCAGCCCGGCGACTACAGCGGGTTCGGCGGGACCGCGCTCGCGCTCGCCGACGGGCCCGACATCGCCGTGCTGGAGACGGCGCGCGGCGGCCTGCTGCTTCGCGGCAGCGGTGTGCTCCACAACGACGTCGCTGTGGTGACGAACGTGAGCGAGGACCACCTGGGCCTGCACGGCGTGCAAACCCTGGATCAGCTTGCCGAGGTGAAGGCGATCCCGACCCGGATCACCCGTCCCGGCGGATGGGACGTCCTGAACGCGGATGACCCCAGGGTCCTGGCGATGCGACGCCTGGCCGCGGGCCGGCCCTGGCTGTTCTCGGCCGATCCCGGCCATCCCGCGTTCCGGGAGGTGCTGCCGTCGGGCGGGCGAGCGATCACCGTCGTCGACGGCGTGCTCACCTGGCTGGACGGTCACCAACTCCATCCGCTGGTGGCGGTGGAGGACATCCCGATGACGCTGGCCGGTCTCTCGCGCGTGAACGTCGCGAACGCCATGGCGGCCGCCGCTGCCGCGCTTGGCGCCGGCATCCCGCCGCGCGCCGTCGTCAAGGGGCTCAAGACCTTCATCCTGGACCCCGAGCGCAATCCCGGGCGGGCGAACCTGTTCCGGCTTGATGGGCGCGTGGTCGTCGTCGACTACGCCCACAACACCGCCGGGATGCTGTCGCTGGCCGAGCTCATGCGCGGCCTGTGCCGCCGAGGCCACGAGGTGTGGCTTGCCATCGGCACGGCCGGTGATCGAACCGACGCCATCCTGCACGCGTTCTCCCTGCAGGCGGCTCTGGGCAGCGACCATCTGGCGATCGCCGAACTGCGCCGCTACCTGCGCGGGCGCACGGAACAGGACATCATCGACCGGCTCCGCGAGGGGGCGGCGCAAGCCGGCGTCACCGAGGTTCCCGCCTACCCCGACGAACTCGAAGCGCTCCGGTCCATGCTCGCCTCGGCCCACCCCCACGACGTCGTGGCCGTCACCGCCCTGGCCAAGCGCGCGGAGATCTTCGCGTGGCTGGCGGCTGCGGGCGCCACCAGGATGACGCCCGCGACCGTTCGCCGCCTGGTGCGGCGAGTGAAGGAGGACACCACTACATGAGCGAACGCAAGAAGCAGATCCAGGACCTTCCGATAGAACGACGGCTGTGGTTCCGCGAGGCAGACGAGATCGATCGCGACATCGAGTTCATCCGCGACGAGTTCCGCAAGGGGTTCGAGCTGGTGTCCCAGATCGACCGGCCCGGCGTATGCATCTTCGGATCGGCACGAACCAAGGAGACCTCGAAGTGGTACCAGGCCGCGATGGACGTCGCGGAGGGATTCGCGCGGGAAGGATTCGCGGTGGTGACAGGCGGCGGGCCCGGCATCATGGAGGCGGGCAATCGCGGGGCCAAGCGCGCGGGAGGCCTGTCGGTGGGGTTCGGGATCTCCCTGCCCCACGAGCAGGGGATGAACGACTATCTGGACATCTCCTACACCTTCAAACACTTCTACGCGCGGAAGGTGTGCTTCGTGAAGGCGTCAGAGGGGTTCGTGGCCATGCCCGGGGGGTTCGGCACGAACGACGAACTCTTCGAGGCGCTCACCCTGATCCAGAACCACAAGATCGAACACTTCCCCGTTGTGTTGTTCGGCGTCGACCACTGGCAGCCCATGGTGGACTGGGTGCACGACACACTCCTGGCCGAGGGCCAGATCGGTGCCGACGACATCAGCCTCTTCGCGGTGACCGATGACCCCGCCGCTGCGGTCCGGGCCGTCGTGGATTCCTACCGGACCGAAGGCGAACACCAGGGGCGTTCCTGACTACAGGCGCGTCGCGGCCGCGGCATCGGCAAGGACCACGCGCTCGCGCGCGTTCACGTGGGCGGCCGGGAGCATCGAGTCTCCGTCGCGGAACTTCCGAAGGACCCGCGCCTTGTCCGCGCCGGTGACGATCCACAGCGCCAACACGGCGTGGTCCAGCACGGGGAACGTGATGGTCATCCGCCTGCGCCCCTTGTACGGGTTCGTGACGGCGATGTTCCGGTCGCGAACGTCCATGGCGGGGTCGCCGGGGATCAACGAGGCCGTGTGGCCGTCCTCGCCCAGCCCCAGGTGAACCAGGTCGAAGGTCCCCGGCAGGGTCGCCGAATAGGCGTCCGCAGCGGCGTTCATCGCGCGGTCGTCGGCGCTCTCCAGCTCGTCCACCGGCATCGGACGGATCCGCGCGAACGCGGCCGGCGGCAGGCTTTCGGCCTGGTGCGTAAGACACCGGTCATCGTGGCCGGCGGGCGCGATCCGTTCGTCGACCTGCCAGATGTCCACGGACTCCCACGGGATCTCAGGATGGGCCGCGAGCCCAGCGAACATCTTCCACGGGGTGGCGCCGCCGGAGATCGCCATCGCGAACCGTTGACCCGCCGGGACCGCGGCGATGCGGGCGGCGATGATGCCCGCCCCGCGCGCCGCCGCCGCGTCCGCGTCCGGGAACAGCTCGATCTCAAGGCTCATGCGCCCGCCTGTTTCTCGGCATGTCCACCGAACTCGCGGCGCATGGCCGACAACACCTTGTTCGCGAACTCGCCGTTGCCGCGCGAGGAGAACCGGGACGCGAGTGCGGCGGTGAGCACCGGGGCCGGTACGCCTTCCTCGACGGCCGCGATGGCGGTCCAGCGCCCTTCTCCGGAATCGCTCACCCGTCCCGCGAGCCCCTCCAGCCTGGGCGACTCGGCCAGCGCCGCGGCCGTGAGGTCGAGTAGCCAGGACTGCACCACGCTGCCCCGGCGCCAGACCTCGGCCACCTCGGCAACATCGATCGAGAACCGGTAGCGCTCCGGGTGTTCCAGCGGCGCGGTTTCGGCGTCGGCATCCCGCTCTCGCACCCCGGCATCGGCGTTCGCGAGGATGTTCAAGCCTTCCGCGAACGATGCCATGAGCCCGTATTCGATCCCGTTGTGCACCATCTTCACGAAGTGACCCGATCCCACCGGGCCGCAGTGCAAGTAGCCTTGCTCGGCGGCCGTCGGCGCGCCTGCACGACTGCGGGTGCGACCTGCCGCCTCCACGCCCGGCGCCATCGAAGCGAAGATCGGCTGCAGTCGCGCGAACACCTCATCCTCGGCCCCCACCATCAGGCAGAACCCCCGCTCCAGTCCGAACACGCCGCCGGAAACCCCGACGTCCGCGTAGCCGATGCCCGAGGGCGCGAGCGCCTCGGCGCGTCGGAGGTCATCGACGTAGTGGGTGTTCCCGCCGTCGATGATCACGTCGCCGGGGCCAAGGAGGGGCGTGAGCTGCGCGATCGCCTGTTCGGTGATGGTGCCGGCCGGCAGCATGAGCCAGACGGATCTCGGTGCCGCGAGCGCCTGGACGAGCCCTTCCATGGAGGTGGCGCCGGTCGCGCCCTCCAGCTCCAGGACCGCCACGGCGTCGGGGTTCACGTCGAAGGCGGCGCACTCGTGTCCGTCCCGCATGAGCCGCCGCACGATGTTCCCGCCCATCCGCCCCAAGCCGACCATCCCGAGTTGCATGCCCGCATCCTAGCGGCGCAGGCCAGGACCAGCCCGGCCGGGTCAGCGGGCCGCGCTGCACGGCGCGCACAACACCGACGAGGGCCTGGCCTCCAACCTCGCCACCGGGATCATCCGTGAGCAGCGGTCGCAGATCCCGTACGTCCCTTCGTCCAGCTTCACCAGGGCGCGTTCCACATCCGCGAGCTTGGACCGCAGAGCGTTCGCCGCACCGACGCGCTCGATGCGGGTGATGGCTTCCGTGGTCCCCTCGCCAACCCGTTTGCCGAAGCCGATGGTGGCATCCGGATCGCGGATCACCAGCGTGAGGGCGCCCATCTCGGCGGTGAGTGCATCACGCGCGCGCAGCAGCTCGCGGCGAACCGTATCGAGATCGAGGGTGGGGTCCTCCATCCGGCGAGCTTAGACGTCCAGGAGATCGGGGTCCCCGCCTACGGCTTCGACCGAGCCGTGCTCACGCGGGGCCAGGCCCTGCGGTGACGCGCTCCCCCGGCGTGCTTCGAGTTCGCCGAACACCTCCGTGGCGTGATCGACGCAGAGCACCACCAGATCCCCGGGCCGGGAGCGATCGAGCGCCAGCCGGGCCGCCTCCATCTCGTTCAGCACGATCTCCACGCTGCCCGCCCGGGCTCCTCCCGCCGCCACCGCTTCCTCAACGCCCTCAAGGATCAAGGTCGCCGTGGCGCCGGGCTTGCGTCCGCGCGGCCGCACGTCCTCCCGCACGATGACCTCGTCGAAGTACCGGGCGGCCACCCGGCCGAGTTCGCGCATGTCCTCGTCCCGCCGGTCGCCCGCGGTGGCGATGACCCCCACGCGGAGGTTGGCCGCCCAGCTGGCCTCCCCCGGGCGCGAGTTGCCGCCGCTATCCGAGACGAGCCGTTCGACGAACTCCCCCAGCGCCTCCAGCCCGGCCGCGTTGTGCGCGTAGTCCAAGATCACCTTCACCCCATCCAGGTCGAACACGTTGAGGCGCCCGGGCGCCTGGTAGATGGACGTGGTGAACGTCCGGAGGCCCTGGCGGATGTCGTGCAGGTGGGCACCGGCGGCGTGGGCCGCGGCGGCGGCGGCCATCGCGTTCTGCACCATCATCCGGGCTTTCCCGTCGAAGGTGGACGGGAGCGTGTGCACCCAGGCGATGGGCATGGTGCGGCGGCCTTCCTTGATCACCATCATCTCGCCGCGGCTGCTTCGCTCCAGCACCACGGCCTTGCGCCCGCGGCGGATCCAGCGTTCGACCACCTCGTTGCCTTCGACCATCGAGAACAGGATCACGCTGCCGCTGCACGACCCGCGCATCGCAATAACCAGCGGGTCGTCGGCGTTCAGCACGGCGGCGCCGCTCCGCGGCACCGCCTCCACGACCACCCGCTTCACGGCCGCGAGCTGTTCGAGCGTGTGGATCTCTTTGAGGCCCAGGTGATCGCCGGTGACGTTCAGCACGACGCCGACGTCGTTGTGCCCGTACCCGAGCCCCTCGCGAAGGATCCCTCCGCGGGCCACTTCGAAGACGGCGAAGTCCACGCGAGGGTTCTGCAGCACCATCTGGGCGGACTTCGGCCCCGACGCGTCCACCCGGCGAACCAGGCGTTCGTCGATGTAGATGCCGTCCGTGGTGGTCATGCCCACGTCGCGCCCCATGCCCCGGAAGATGTGGGCGATCATCCGCGTGGTGGTCGTCTTGCCGTTCGATCCGGTGACCGCGATGATGGGGATGCGGCTGGGCGTGCCGGGCGGGAACAGCAGGTCCACCACGTGCTTGGCCACGAACTGCGGCTCGCCCTCGGTCGGGTGGGTGTGCATCCGGAACCCCGGCGCGGCGTTGACCTCGACGATGGCGCCGCCCGCCTCACGGACGGGTTTGGTGATGTCGGGAGCCAGGAAGTCGATCCCGGCCACGTCCAGGCCGACCACGCGCGCGGCTTCTTCGGCGATCTCCACGTTGTCCTCATGGGCCTCCCATGTGCGGTCGATGGAGATCCCGCCGGTGGACATGTTGCCGGTCGCTGCCAGGAGCACCATCTGTCCCTTCGGCGGCACGGACCCCAGCGGGAACTTCTGCTTCTTCAGCAACTCGAGGGCCGTTTCATCGACCTTGATGCGAGTCAGGACCTTCTCGTGGCCGATCCCGCGCCGCGGGTCCTGGTTCGTCTTCTCGACCAGCTCCGCGACGGTGTGCTTGCCGTCCCCGACCACATGCGCCGGAACGCGTTCAGCGATGGCCACCATGCGGCCGCCGACCACCAGCACCCGGAAGTCGCTGCCCGCGACGAACGACTCAACGACGACCCGTCCGTCGCGGGATTGCGCGAGCGCCCGCTTGAATGCCGCCCGCACCGCGCCGTCGGTTCTCAGGTCCAGACCCACCCCCCGGCCGTGGTTGCCGTCCAGCGGCTTCGCGACGACGGGGAACCCGATACGCCTAGCCGCCGCCACCGCCTCGTCCTCTGTGCGCATGACCTGGCTCTTGGGAACAGGGAGACCGGCCGCCGCCAGGAGTTGGTTGGTCATCTTCTTGTCGCTCGCGATATCGACCGCCAGGGCCGAGGTCTTCGAGGTCATCGTCGCGCGGATCCGCTGCTGGTACTTCCCCTGCCCCAGTTGGACCAAGGACGCCTCGTTGAGCCGGATGAACGGGATGTCGCGACCGAGCGCCTCGTCGATGATGGCCTGCGTGCTGGGACCGAACTGCCGGCGTTCGGCCAGCAGGATCAGCGCCTCGAGTTCTGCCGGGAAGTCGAACCCTTCTTCGGCCTTCACCAGATGGTTCAACAGACGAACCGCGAGACGGCCGGCTGCCAGACCGACCTGTTCCTCGGCGTAGCCGAAGATCACGTTGTACTGGCCCGGCGTGCCGGCGCCGCGGGTCTTGCCTCGCGTGATGTGGGCGCCGGACTCGCGTTGGAGTTCGAGCGCCACGTGCTCCGCCACGTGCCCGAGCCAGGTTCCGTCGGCGAGCCGCGCCGCGAACCCGCCAACTTTGCCCAGCGAGCACGAGTGCTCGCCGACGCCCGGCAGGGCCTTCAGGAGCTTGGTGTTGAACCCCCGGATCGTGTTAGAGGGCCAGTCCTCGAGGTTCCCCAGGTCCACCAGGAGGCGGATGCTCGGTTCGTAGGACCAGTAGTTCGGGCCTCGGAAGGTGTAGGTGGCCAGGATCTTCAGGTCCGGACGAAGCGGGCGCTTGCGGGCGGGCAGTTCGGTTTTCGCGGTGCGGCGGCCGCGACGCGTAGCGGTACGCGCGCCCTCGGCCGGTGTCACTCGGAGGCCTCCCGGCGGCGCTCGCTCGCGGGTTCGCCCGCCAGCAGCTCGCGCGTCCGCAGGTCGAACCAGTAGCCGCTGGGCAGGGAATGCAGCACGGCGCCGGAGACCATGAGCGGCTTATGCCCCTTCCCGCGATAGGCGTCGGTCTTGAGATGAAGGCCGTCCACGATGGTGACGGCGCCTCGCCCGATGACCTGCAAGGTCTGATCTGTGTGGATCACGGCACACGTGTCTTCATCGATGCCGATCCCGAGCAACGAGGGCGACTGCGCGACCAGCGCCAACAGGCGCCCCGTGCGGCCGCGCTGCTCGAAGTGCTGATCGATGATCATGTTCGGCATGATGCCGAAGCCCGCCGCCAGCTGGGCCATGCGGTTCTTGGGCGTCGCGCCGGTTGCGCCGTACGCCACCATGTGGCTCGCGAGCGCGGACGCGCCGGCGCTGGTTCCCGCCAGGACCGCGCCGCGGTCGTGCGCGTTCGCGATGGCATCGCCCAGCTTGGTGCCCGCAACCACCTGGGTCAGCCGCGACTGATTCCCCCCGGTCAAGAACACGCCGGTCGCCTCGGACATCACCTGGGTCATGGAGGTCGCGTCCGCTTCCTCGCGGGTCTCGGGCCGAAGCCCGACCACGACCGGGATGCCCAACCCCTGGAAGAGCGCCCGGTAGGCCTCCGTCGCCTCGTCCCCCAGCGAACTCGCGGTGGAGATGACGACAACGTGGGCGTCCTTGCCACCGGCGAACTTCGCGAACCGGCTCAGGATGACCTTGTCACGAAGCTTGTCCTCGGCGCCGCCGATGATCATGACCGCGCCGGCGGAACCGAAGGCGGAGATCGGGTGAAGGCGTGTCCCGTGCGTCACCGGGCAAGTGTAGTCGGGCAACGTTCGCGGCTAGAGGAAGCTTGCCGGTCACGCGTCACCGCCGCCTTCCGGCACATCCTCCTGTGCGTTCCGCCCCGCGCGACCCAGAGCTCGCCGCAGTGGCCCCCGCTCGGGGTGCCGTCGCTCCCCCACCCTGTGCGTCTGGAACGACCGCTCCCGGATGATCTCCCTTGCCAGGGCCCGTGCCAGTGCCTCGTGCATCCTGTCCTCCTGACCATCTCCGTGAAGCCCCGTAACCTGCTAACTGTCTTATAGCGAGGTTAGAGAGTAACCAGTCAAGTGGAAAGTACCGGTTACTTCCGCTACGATGCCGGCCATGGATGAACAGGTCGGGCCAGGCGGCGCAGCCGGTCACGAGAACCAGGTGTCGGCGCCCGCGCCGGGGGCGTTGGAAACCGTTCGCAGCTTCCTGTCCGTACACGACCACGACCCCTCGAGCATGGGCAGCCTCCCTCCGAGCGGGCCGACCTTGGCTGCGTGGTTCGCGCGAAGCGCGCTGGCGGACCCGTCCGAACTCCTGTCCGGCGCCGACCTTTCCTGGGCGGTCCGCGTCCACGCGGCTCTGCGAACGAAGGCCCTCCAGAACGACGGCCGGCCGAGCGACCCCGTCGCCATCCAGATGCTCAACGACGCGGCGCAACGGACCGGCCTTCGCCTGTGCTTCGGCTGCGAGGACGGGGGGAAGATCCACACCGATGGCGCGGGGGTGCAGCGCGCGATCGGCACCGTGCTCGGCATCGCCTTCCTGGCCGAACTGGACGGGACCTGGGCCCGGCTCCACGGATGCAGTGCGCCGGACTGTGCCTCGATCTTCTATGACCGAACGAAGAACCACTCCGCGAAGTGGTGCTCCATGGAGTCCTGCGGGAACAGGAACAAGGTGCGCCGCTACCGCGAACGCCAGGCGGCGGCCGGCTCACCCGCATGAGGCCGCGTCCCGTCTTGGCACTGCGCGGCCCCGGCGGTGAACCCGTCGACATCAGGCGCACGCTGGATTCGCACGGCTTCTCCGAGCTTGCGCCCGCGCGCCTTGACCGCGACACCCATGAGCTGACGACCACCGTTCGCCTCCCTGCGGGCAAGCCCCGTCGCATCCACTTGACACCCGGCGATGACCCCGGCGCCGTCGAGATCGACGTGCTGGGTCCGGCGCCTTCCGCCGCCACGACGGCCTCGGTCCAGCGCGCCGCACTGCACATCCTGCGCATGGACCAGGACCTGTCCGCCTTCTACGCCCAAGTCGGCGGCGACCCTGATCTTTCCTGGGCCGCCGCCGGCGCCGGCCGGATGCTGCGCTCGCAGACGGTGTTCGAGGATGTGGTCAAGACTGTCTGCACCACCAACTGTTCCTGGGGACTCACGGTGAAGATGGTGAACGCACTCGCGGCGCATCTGGGAGAGCCCGTCGCCGGCGCCGCCATCGCCACCGACCCCCTGACGAACGCGTTCCCGGCGCCCCAGGCCATGGCCTCTCGCCCCGAGTCCTTCTACCGGGACACCGTGAAGGCCGGCTACCGCGCGCCGTACTTCCGCCAGATCGCCGAGATGGTGGCGGGCGAGGAGATCGATCTGGAAGCACTCGCGGACGCGCCGGCATCCGACGGCGAGGTCGAGGCCGTCCTTCGAACCCTGCCGGGCGTCGGCCCGTACGCGGCGGCACACATCATGATGACCCTGGGCAGGAACTCCCGGCTCATCCTGGACTCGTGGACACGGCCCACATACGCCAGGCTGGCGGGCAAACGCCGGATCCCGGCGGATGCGGCCATCACGAAACGATTCGCCCGGTACGGGGAGAATGCCGGCCTGGCCTTCTGGCTCTACGTGACCCGCGACTGGATCACCGAACCCGACGTGAACTGATCAGACCCTGCACACCCCCAAGAGGGTTGCCCTCCACCACGTTCGAGGGGCATACTGCCTGGGGCCCCGTTCCGCGTGGGCCACGACCATGTCCGAAAGCGAGCCTCGAATGTCGGTGCCGTTATGGCGTTCTCACGCCGCGCACGACGGCTCGGGCGCTACCTGCGCTCCGAGCGACGAACCCTCACGCAGGGTTTCGTCGCGCTGTTCATCTCAAGCGGAGGGGACCTCCTCGCCGGCCTAGCACTGGTCAACATGTCCAACGACTTCCGGAACTTTCCGGGGCTCTTGGTCCTCATCCCCGCCGCGATCGGCATGCGCGGCAACATCTTCGGCTCGCTCGGCTCACGTCTGGGCACCGGCATCAACGCCGGGCAGTTCGAGCCGAACCTGCGCAGGGGCGGCTTCCTCCGACGGAACGCGGAGAGCTCCTGGTACCTCACGCTCGCGACATGCCTCTACCTCGGCCTAGCCGCCCACATCGTCGCCCTGGTCATCAGGAACCCGGCGATCACGCAGGGGAACATCCTCTCCTGGGCCGACTTCGTGACCATCTCGATCCTGGGCGGGGTGCTCGGCTCCGTGGTCGTCGGCGCCGCGACCGTCGGCGTGTCGATGCTGAGCCACAGGAAGCGATGGGACCTGGACTCGGTCTCCGCGCCGATCGTCACGGCGATCGGGGACATCGCGACCCTCCCGGCGCTGTGGGTGGCGGAGCGGTTCGTCCATCACTTGCCGCGGCTCACGCCGTGGTTCGCGGCCGTGGCCGCCGCTTTCTGCCTGATCGAGACCGTCCGCGGCATCGCCTCGAAGGATCCGATGGTCGGGCGCATCGTGCGCGAGTCGACCGTCGTGCTCTTCGTCGCGGGCACGATCGACCTGGTCGCCGGCAGCGTCCTTGAGGGGAAGGCTGCCCCCTTGATCGCCCTGCCCGCTCTGCTCATCCTAGTGCCCCCGTTCCTTGAGGACACGAACGCGCTCAGCGGGATCCTGAGCTCGCGGATCAGCTCCAAGCTCCATCTGGGTGTGATCGAGCCCCGGCCCGTCCCGCAGCTGCTCGCCTGGGTGGATATCGCCATCAACTTCGTGTTCGCCGCCTCGGTCTTCTTCATGGTGGGCTTCTCGGCGAACCTCGTGGCCGTGGTGACGCACGTGCGGACACCGGGGCTCCTGACGATGCTCGAGATCAGCCTTCTGGCGGGGTTCCTGGCCACCATCATCAGCTGCGCGGTGGCCTACTACAGCGCCATCGCCACCTTCCGGTTCGGCTGGGATCCGGACAACCACGCCATCCCCATCAGCTCGGCCGTCATGGACCTGGCTGGCGTGCTGTGCCTCGTACTGGTTATCCTCCTGCTTGGCGTGAATGCCCATGGCTGACGACAAACCCAAGAACGTCAAAGAGCTCCTCGTCGAACTCAAGGACGAATCCGAGCTGATGGTCGACCTGGCCTACGCGGCCGTCTTCTTCAACGAGGAGAAGCTGGCGCAGGAGGTCGAGCGCATCGAGGAACGCATGCGCGAACACCTCCGCAGCCTTCGCATGATGGCGATGCTCGCCGCGCGGAGCCCAGAGGACGCCGAGGGCATGGCCGGGGTGCTGTGGATCGCGGGCGCGATCGAGGGCATCGGTGACGCGGCGTCCGACATCGCCCGCGTGGTGGCCGCCCGGCTGGGCATCCCCGATGCCCTGCGGCCGGATCTTCGTCACGCCGACGAGATCACGGGCCGGGTGCGCGTCCGGGACGACGCGCCCGGCGCCGGGCAGACGCTGCGGGATCTCTCCCTTCCCACCGAGACCGGCATGTGGATCATGGCGATCCGCTCGGGCCTGGACTGGGAGTTCGACCCCGGGCCCGACGACATCGTCTCGGTCGGCGACGTGCTCTTGGTTCGCGGGCCCGAGGAGGGACTCAACCTGGTTCGCGAGGTAGCCGGAGCGCCGACCCAGCCCGCGGCGCCCGGCGATGACGCCCCCCCGCTGTCCGAACTCGACAGGGCCGTCGACATCCTGGTCGAGCTGAAGGACCTGGCGGAGGCCGCCGTCGGGCTCGCCTACGCCTCCATCCTGTTCAACAACCGCTCCCTGGCGGCCGAGGTCGGAGCCATGGAGGCACGTTCGGACACCCTGCACGACGAACTCGAATCGTGGGTGCTGCGCGCGGCGCCCGAGGCTCGCGACCCCGACGAACTCCGCGGCCTGCTCCGGTTGGCAAGCGCCTCGGAGTACATGTGCGACGCCGCACGCGACATGACCTGGTACGTCGAGCACGGCGAACCGCTCCACCCGGTCGTTCAGATGGCGCTGGAGGAGACCGAGGAGACCTCCGCCCAGACCATGGTGGAGGCCGGCGCACCGGCTGCCGGGCGTTCGTTGAAGGACCTTCGTCTGGAGACCGAGACCGGCATGTTCGTGCTGGCCGTCCAGCGGGGAGCCCGCTGGATCTACCGCCCCCGCGCGAGCTTCGTCCTGACCGAGGGCGATCGCCTGATCTCGGTCGGTCCGGAAGACGGCGAAGACGAGCTGCTCGCGCTCTGCGCCGGACCCGCCGCCGCGCTCCAGCCCTGACGCTTCCCCGAAACGGTTGTATCCGGCCGGGCCCGGCCCTAGCCTGCTTGCACACACACCCAACGATCAGGAGCCGACGCGATGGACGCTTACATCTACATCCAGGTCGAACCAGGGAAGATATCCCCCGCCATGACCCGCCTGGCCACGACGCCGGGTGTGCGCAAGGCCGTAACCGTGGTCGGCGAGTGGGACGTACTCGCGCTCTTGGAAGGCCCGGATCTCGCCCATATCGCCAACTCGGTCCTGGCCGGGATCCACGCCATCGAAGGGATCGTTCGAACGAACACTGCTCTGGTCGTTCCGGCGGACCGTGTCGGTCTGGCCGGCTGGGGCGGGGCGTCCTCCCCCGTTCCCATCCCGAACGTGTGTTTCGTCCACATCAAGGCGCAGGTGGGGGCTGCGGCGGGCCTGGTCGAGCGGATGGCCGACTTCCAAGACGTCTCCGGCGTTGCGGTGCTCTCGGGCGAGTACGACCTGCTGGTCTGCGTCGCCCAACCCTGGGAGATCGCGAGCGGCGTGATCTTGGAGCAGATCCATGCCCTCCCCGGCGTGGAGGCGACCAACACGCTCGTCTCGGTCAACTACGAGGAACCCGACGAAGACCGCGACCAGTTCAGCGCCTGGAACTGATCGCGCCCGCCGGCGGCTAAGCGGGCCGCAACGGCAAGGTTCGGACGCCGGCTGGCAGGCTGAAGCGAACGCCCTCCTGGGCCACGGTCACCTCTTCGAGTTCGTCGAACCCGCGGGCGGCCAGGAAGTTGATCATGTTCGCGACGAGCCACTCGGGTGCGCTGGCGCCGCTGGTGAGGCCGACCACCTCGGCTCCTTCCAACCACGCGGGATCGACATCCCCGTCGTCGTCCACCAGGTAGGCGGGGGTGCCCCGCTCCTTGCTCACCTCGGCCAGCCGGTTGGAGTTGGATGAGTTCTGGCTGCCGATCACCAGCATCACGTCGGCCCGCGGAGCGATGACCTTCACAGCGTCCTGCCGGTTCTGGGTGGCGTAGCAGATGTCGTCGCTGGGCGGTCCCTCCAAGGTCGGGAATCGCTCCCGCAGGATCGCGAGGATCTCCTCGGTCTCGTCCATGCTCAAGGTGGTCTGCGTGAGGTAGCTGATCTGCCCGGTGTCGGGAAGCTCGACGGTGCGGGCCTCCTCCGTGGACTGGACCAGGATGGTCCGCTCGGGCGCCTGTCCGGTCGTCCCCACCACCTCCTCGTGCCCGGCGTGCCCGATGAGGACGATGGTGTGCCCCTGCGAAGCGAACCGCCGCGCCTCGACGTGGACCTTCGTGACCAGCGGACAGGTGGCGTCGATGACCTGAAGGCCGCGGGCCTCAGCGTTCGCATACACCTCGGGGGCCACGCCGTGGGCTGACAGGACCACCGCAGCGCCCTCGGGCACCTCGGTTTCCTCCTCGACGAAGACCGCGCCCTTGGCTTCCAGGTCCTTCACGACGTGGAGGTTGTGCACGATCTGCTTGCGGACGTAAACGGGAGCCCCGTGCTTGTCCAGCGCACGTTCGACGGCTTCCACCGCGCGGTCAACACCCGCGCAATACCCTCTCGGGGCGGCCAACAGAACCTTTCCCATGCAGCCATGGTACGGGCCTGGCGCCCTGTGACCGTCCCGCGGCCCGATGTGACCTGGGGTCAAAGTCGAGTTGTCACATGTCAGAGGGCCGGGCTAGGGTGTTCAGGTCCGCACCGAACGGTTCCATCCGTTCCCTTCCGCGTGCACGCACGCTTCCCACCTTCCCAGGGCTGGTCGGCGTGCGCCCGTGCGCGGGTGGCAGGGTTGGTGCAGTTGGAGCGGACAGTAGGTCACACATATACCCATCTAACCCAGGAGGTGATGCAACCACCCACGACCTACCGCGGGTCGATCGGCGCCGGTGAATCGTTCACCGGGCCGGTCGCGAAGGCGCAGCTGCCAGCTCCGCCTACCTCGGGGGTGAATCTATCTATGACCCATCTCACCCGGACGCGCCGTCACGTTGTGACCGCGCTCTCCATCATCGCCGTGCTTTCCCTCTTCCCTGCCTTCCCCGCGAAGGCGGCGACAACTGGAGGTTCGCGGCGGTACCAGTACGTCAACTCCCAGGTCTGCCCGATCGACTGGCGACAAGGCACCGAGCAGGTGAAGCGGCTCATCACCTGCGCCGCCCACCATTGGTCGGTGCCGGGCGGATCGGCGAAGGCCCTCGCCATCGCCTTCCGGGAGTCCCGATTCGACCCCCATGCCTACAACTCCAGCGGGGCTGAGGGCATCTATCAGCACATGCGGTCCTACTGGCCCAACCGTGCGCTCGCGTACGGGTTCAAGGGCTGGTCGGCGTTCGACGCTCGCGCCAACATCATGGTGACGATGCGGATGGTCCGCAGTGGTGGCTGGGGTCCCTGGGGCGGATAGTCACACCTAACCTTCCTGCAGCATCGAACGGCGCCGGCCCGAAGGGCCGGCGCCGTTCGCGTCTAGCCCACCGGACCGCCGGGCCTCGGCATCCCCAACACCAGCAGCCGAACCTCGTCCGGGCTCCCGGCCACGGCGCTCACGCCCTCGGCGGGGCGATCGGAGATCACGCGCATCCCGGGGAAACGCTCCCCGACAAATTCCAGCAGAAGTGGGAACGCGCCGAAAACCACCAGCACGTGCGGACGCTCGGCGTCGATCTGATCGAGCGCGGAACGTTCCTCTGTCGCGCCGGGCGTGAGCTCCCACTCGGCGGAGACGGTGGCTTGCTTCAACGCCATCAGCGACGCAGCATCTTCCGCCACACACATCACCTTCAACGCGCGACACATACCGACTCGCCTTTCGTGCGGGACCGCGGGATGCAAGAGGATAGCCCACCCTCTAGACTCCGCCACCGTGAGTGTTCCCGAGCATGTGATCCGGTACTGGCAGGCCCAGGACGCCCTGCTCGCCTCGAACGAACCCACCTGGTGGGGGGCCGTCGTCACCGACGCGCGATTCCCCCGTGTCTGGGATGCGAACTACGCACGCATCGACCGCGCAGCGTCCGGACTGACGATGAACGAGGTCGCCCTGAGCCTCGACCCGGCGCTCCGATCGGCGGGAGCCGGCACGTTCCATGTCGTGTCCTTCGTGTCCGAGCACAGCACCGACCTCATGACGGAGCTCGCCGCCGCCGGCCACACCCTGGACCGGGACCTGGTGATGGATCTGGACGCGGAGCGCATGCCGCCGGCGAGCGCCGACATCCGGATCGAGCCTCTGCCCCCGGGCGACGAGCTCTGGGAGACCCTCAGCGCCACCTTCCCGCTCTTCGGTCCGGACGTCGGCCGCGCGGACAAGGAACTGATCAGCTTGGAATCGACGGTTTTCGAGGCCGGGGGCAAGCGATGGCTCTGCGTTCGAGACCGGGACGGGTCCATCGCATCGATCGCCGCCCACCAGATGCTGGATGGGGTGGGCTACATCGACGACGTCGCCACGTTCCCGTCGGCCAGAGGCCGCGGCCTGGCCAGCGAGCTCACGCTGGCCGCCTGCCGGACCCTGCTGAACGAAGGAGCGCACCACGTGTGGCTCATGGCCGATCCGGCCCAGGACGCCGTTCGCCGGATGTATCAGCGTTTGGGGTTCCGCGACGCCGGCCACCTGGTCTCCACGAAAGGCCCGATCCCGTAGGACGGCGCCCCGCGTTCAGTCCGGAGGCACATACGTTGCCGCCACCACTCGGCCGCCGCGACGCTCGAGACGCCAGACTGACCCCTTGCGACACTCTCGCGTGGCCGGCAGTTCGGCGCCCCATCGTTCGGCCTGCTGGAGCAACGCGGGGATCACGTCCCCGTGACTGCAGAGAGCCGCGGCTTCGCCGAGTTCTGCCATCCACGTCCAGCACGCGTCGATGCCGGCCCCTTCGGCGAGGTCCTCATGCTCCTGCACCGGTACACCCAGCGCCAGTGCCAGCGGCCGGACCGTCTGCACACAGCGGATGAACGGGCTGGACAGGATGCGACCCACGCCCGCGGAACCAAGGACGCTCGCGAGGGCCTCGGCTTGCGCCCGCCCGCTCTTGGAGAGCGGACGGAGCCGGTCGTCCTCCTCCCACACAGACCGCGATCCCGCCTTCGCGTGGCGGATGAGGAAGATCGGGGCATCGAACCCGAGCGCGGCCGCAAGGACCCCGCGGTCGTGTTCGTAGGTGAGGAGCCCGAGCGCCTCCCCGGGCGGCAGCCATCGGAGTTCGTCAACCTCGGCGTTCGACTGGAAGGCGCCGCCCGTCGGTGTCATGAGCCAGTACCTGACCGTCTTCCTCCGGCCTTCGGTATCGAGGTACCGGGTGCTTGGGAGCTCCGGGCCGACAGAACAGCCGAAGCCCGTCTCCTCTTCGATCTCTCGGACCGCGGCCTCGCGATGCGATTCCCCGGGCTCGAGCTTGCCCTTCGGGATCGTCCAGTCTAGATACCGCGGACGGTGGACCACGCAGAACTCCGGGCCGGAGCCGGACTCTCGCCGCAGCAGCCCACCGGCCGCTCGGACATCGGCGTCCTCCCCGGTCATCGGCCCCCGCGGCCACGTTCGGTGGCGAAGGACATCAACCGCTCCTGCGCATCGAACCCCCGCTCAGTGAGGACCTTGTGCCACTCGCCATCCGCGTCCAGCTCCCACGCCAGAACGTCATCGGCCAGCGAGGCTTCGAGGATCTCGTCCAGCCTGGCGCGAAGGGCCGGGTCGTTGACCGGCGCCACGGCCTCGACACGCCGATCCAGGTTGCGCGGCATGAGGTCCGCCGAGCCGATGAAGTACCGCGCGTTCTCGCGCGCGCCGAACCTGAATATCCTGGAGTGCTCCAGGAATCGACCCACGAGCGACCGCACCCGGATACCCTCCGAAAGCCCGGGCACGCCCGGTCGAAGGCAGCAGATCCCCCGGATGAGCAGATCGATGCTGACCCCGGCTTGCGACGCTGCGTACAGCGCGTCTATGAGGTCCGGGTCGACCAGGCTGTTCATCTTCAACACGATGCGGCCGTCGGGCAGGGCTGCCTGTTCGCGGATGAGCTCCTCCAGGCGCGGCCGGAGCGAGACAGGCGCGACCAGGAGCTTCCCGTACTCGCGCTGACGGCTGTAGCCGGTCAGGAGGTTGAACAGATCGGTGAGGTCGGAGCCCAGCTGCCTGTCCGCGGTGAGGAGCCCGACATCCTCGTACAACCGCGCCGTGCTGGGGTTGTAGTTGCCGGTGCCGATGTGGCAGTACCGCCGGACGCCACCTTCCTCGCGCCTGACCACCAGGCAGACCTTGGCGTGCGTCTTCAGGCCGACGACGCCGTACACCACGTGCACGCCAGCCTGCTCCAGGGCCCGCGCCCACGTGATGTTCGCCTGCTCGTCGAACCGCGCCGTGAGTTCCACCAGGGCCACGACCTGCTTGCCGGCCTCCGCGGCCCGGATCAGCGCGCGACCGATCGGGCTGTCGGCGGAGGTCCGGTAGAGGGTCTGTTTGATGGCCAACACCTGTGGATCGCGGGCCGCCTGTTCGATGAACGACACCATCGACGCCTGGAACGAGTCGTAGGGATGGTGCACCAGGAGGTCGCCGCCGCGCAGGACGTCGAAGACGTCGGCCGGGTGCTCACCGTCTCCGGCCAGACGCGGGGGGGTCACGGGGGTCCAGGCCGCCGCCTTCAGATCCGGTCGGTCCAGCTCGACGAACGACCAGAGCGCCCCGAGGTCCAGGAGACCGCCCGCCGCATACACCTCGTCCGGATCGAGTTCGAGTTCTCGGAGCAGGAGCCCGAGAACCTCCTCGGTGATCGTCGAGTCCACCTCCAGCCGAACGGGCGTGGCGCCACGGCGACGGCGGCGAAGAACGGTCTCGACGGCTTCAAGGAGATCCTCCGCCTCATCTTCTTCCAGCTCCACATCGGCATCCCGCGTGATACGGAACACGTGGTGGCCGATGATCTCCATCCCGGGGAAGAGTTCCCCCAGGTTCGCAGCGATGACCTGCTCCAGGGGGATGAACCGTCCGGTGCCGGGCAGCGGCAGGAACCGGGGCAGCAGCGGTGGCACCTTCACCCGCGCGAACCGCCGGCCGCCCGTCATGGGGTCGCGCACCACCGCCGCCAGGTTCAGCGAGAGGGAGGAGATGTAGGGGAACGGGTGGGCGGGGTCCACCGAGAGTGGGGTGAGCACCGGGAAGATCCGGTCCTGGAACTCAGAGGCCAGATGCTCTCGTTCGTCGGTGGCCAGTTGGTCCCAGGTCACGAGGCGGATGTCCGCCTTCTCCAGGGCCGGAAGGAGGTCAGCTGCGAGGACCCGGTCGGCGCGCTCACGCAAGACCTCCACGCGGAGCCGGATGGCACGGAGTTGCTCACCAGGCGTCGCGCCTTCGGGTGTCGCGGTCCCCACGCCGGCGTCCCGCTGTTCTTGGAGCCCCGCCACCCGGATCTGGAAGAACTCATCCAGGTTCTGCGCGTAGATCGCCAGGAACTTGACGCGGTCGAGCAACGGCTGCTCGGCATCCTCGACCAGCGCGAGCACCCGGGCGTTGAACTCCAGCCAGGAGAGTTCGCGGTTCAGGAACCGTGGCTCCATGGTCTCGGGCAGCGCGCTCATAAGGCCCCTGGGGTCGAGGAAGGAACACCCAGTCTAGCCAGCACCACGACCGAACAGCCGAGGACGCAGGTCCGCCTCAAGCGTGCTTCAGCACGACCGATTCGATGACGTTGGCCACGTTCTCCAGGCCGTCGAGGGCCTCTTCCATGGACTCGATGACCTCCTTCCACTTCAGGACGTCCATCGCCTTGTGGTCGCCCGAGAACAGATCGGCGACAGCGCGCCGATAGAGCTTGTCCCCTTCGTTCTCGAGGGTGTTGATCTCGACCCAGTACGGCTCCAGTTCCGCCTTCCCCAGACGGCTGAAGGCCTTGACGGCCATCTCCGTCTGGACTGCGGCGCGCAGGAGCACATCCGCTTGGGCAAGCATCTCGGGCCGCGGTTCCTCGATCGCGTGCAGGACGAACAGGTCCGAGGCCGCCTCCATCGAGTCCAGCACATCGTCCAGGGCGGTGGCGAGCAGGTGGATGTCCTCTCGATCCATCGGCGTGATGAACGTGGTATTGAGCCGCCGGATGATCGAGTGGGTGATCTCATCACCCATGTGCTCCCGCTCCTGGATGCGGCGAGCCTTCATCTCCACATCCGTGTAGTCGGCAAGCAGATCCTTGAGCAGTTCGGCCGTCACCCGGATGTTCTCCGCAGATTCCACGAACAACTCGAAGAAGACCTCCGGTCGCTGTGACACCTTGAGCTTCATGGTCGCTCCTCTCGCTCGTGCTTCGCGGTGCGCGGTCCGTCGGCGTCCTCGCCGGGTGGGATGCGATGAGCCTGTCCTTCCTCGATCGCCAGGAGCACGAACCAGAAGGCTCCGATCCCGGCCATCGAGATGTTCACCCATCGGAACTCCGAGGGTGTGGGGACCAGCAGGAGCAGCGAGACCGCCGCGACCGCGAGGAAGAAGAGAGGGCGACGTCCGAACCTCACTTCGTCATCCCTTTCAGCAGCGTCTCGACGAAGTACGACACGGCAAACGCACCTGGGATGGTCAACACCCAGGCCCAGACCACCCGGCTGGCGATCCCCCACCGCACGGCTGAGAGTCGTTGCGTGGTACCGGTTCCGATGATCGCACCGGTGATAGTGTGTGTGGTGGACACGGGGACGCCGCCCAGCGTTGCCAGCATGATGGCCGCCGCTGCCGCAGTTTCTGCGGAGAATCCCCCGACCGGCTGTACCTTGGTGATCTTCGTTCCCATGGTGTGGACGATCCGCCAGCCGCCGAAGAGCGTCCCCAGTCCGATGGCGGAGTGTGCGGCGAGCACGACCCACAAGGGGACGGAGGCGTCGAGTGGGAGCCGATGATTGGCGATGAGGAGTGCGAGGATGATGCCCATGGTCTTCTGCGCGTCGTTCGCCCCGTGACCAAGGCTGAAGAGCGCCGCGGAGAACAGCTGTGCCCGCCGGAAGCCTCGGTTGAGTTTCTCAACCTTGCGGTAGCGATGGAAGACCCAGTAGATGCCCGTCATGATCGTGAAGGCAAGCAGGAATCCCAGGAGCGGCGACAACACGATGAACACCGCGATCTTCTGGAACTCTGCGGCCACCAGCGACGTCCAGCCGGACAGCGCCACGGCTGCGCCGGCCATCCCCCCCACCAGCGCGTGCGACGAGCTGGTTGGAAGTCCCAGGAACCACGTGATGATGTCCCAGGAGATGGCCCCGAGGAGCCCGGCGAAGATGGCTGCGTTGTTCAAGACCCCCGGCTGCACCACCTTGGAGATGGTCGCCGCGACTGCCGTCCCGAAGATGGCGAACGCCGCGAAGTTCCAGAACGCTGCCCACGCGACCGCTTGCTTCGGCGTCAGCACGCGCGTCGACACCACGGTGGCGATCGAGTTGGCGGCATCGTGGAAGCCGTTGAAGAAGTCGAACGCCAGCGCCACCGCGATGATGAAGATCACGGTGATAGTCATGCGAACTTCAGCGCCACGGACTCGAGGATGTTCCCTATGCCTTCGCACCGGTCGATCGCGTCTTCGGTCTCCTGGAGGAGGTCCTTCCACTTCAGGACATCCATCGCTTTGTAGTCGCCGGAGTACAGCGCGGCCACGGCGCGCCGGTAGACCCAATCACCCTCGCGTTCCTGAAGCTTGATCAGGCCGACCGAGTGCTCGACGGTCTGCAGATGCCGGAGCCCCCGGACCGCCTGGCGAACCAACCCCGACGCCGAGACCAGGGTCACGACCTGCTGGCGGAACTGTGGGATCACCTCGAGCAGCCCGTGCAGAACCAGGAGGTCCCCGACCGCCTCGATGTGGTCGAGCACATCGTCCAGGTAGGAAGCCAGGTGGTAGATATCCGACCGATCGATCGGAACCACGAACGTGGTGTTGAGCAGCCCCATGATCTCGTGGGTCAGGTCATCACCCTTGTGCTCCAGTTCCTGGATCGTCGTCCCGTGGACCGCCGAGTTCGGGAGATCGTCCACCAGGGCCAGGAGCTCCCGGGCCCCGGCCTCGACGTTGGCGGCCGCCCGCTCGAAGAGGTCGTAGAAGGCGAGTTCGCGAGGTATGGCCTGGAACGGCACCTTCTCCCCTTTCGCCCAACTCGCCGCGCGAACGGTACCCGTCCGCCGTGCACGTACCGGAGAGCAGCGAACGACAGCCGAGGGGCGAGGAGATGAACAGAAGCTGAACGGAAGATGAACGCCCTGCTAGTCGATGAATTTGTAGCCGAGCCCGCGAACTGTTACCAGGTGGACGGGATCGTGGGGATCGACCTCGATCTTGCGCCGGACCCGCTTCACATGCACATCCAGGGTCTTCGTGTCGCCCACGTAGTCGCCGCCCCACACCTCTTCGATCAGGAACAGCCTGGTCAGCAGCCTGCCTTTGCGCCGCAGCAACGCCTCCAACAGCTCGAACTCCTTCGGCGGCAGTGCGACCAGTTCGCCGTTCACCCGAACCTCGTGGCTGGCAGTGTCCATCTCCACCGGACCGCCGCCAAGGCGTTCGTCGGCGGACGTGGTCTCGTCTGCAGCCGGCCGGATGGCGCCCCGGCGCAGGTGCGCCCGCACACGCGACACCAGTTCGCGCACGGAGAACGGTTTCGTGACGTAGTCGTCGGCCCCGAGTTCCAGCCCGGCGACCTTGTCGGCCTCGGCATCCTTGGCGGTCACGATGATGATCGGAACGTCAGACTCGGCGCGGATCGCCCGGCAGACATCCAGGCCCGAGAGCTCGGGAAGCATGAGATCCAGGATGACCAGGGCTGGCGCTTCGGTGCGGAACCGCTCGAGGCCTGTTCGTCCGTCCCCGGCCACGAACACTTCGTAGCCTTCGCGTTCCAGGTTGTAGCGCACGGATTCGGCGAGCGAGGGCTCGTCCTCCACGACGAGGATGCGGATGGGGGCCGAGGGTCCCGGGAGCGTCATCCCGCCTCCGGGTGGGACGCGTCGGTAAACTCCCTGAACTCGCCGGTCAAGAGGAACGCGACCTGTTCTCCGATGTCGACCGCGTTGTCGCCGACGCGTTCCAGCTGGCGGGCAAGGACGTTCATCCGCAGGCCCCACTCCAACATCTGTGGATCGGACGCCAACGCCGCGACCTCCCGGTACATCCCCATGTTCAGTCTGTCCACGGGATCGTCCATAACGGTGAGCGTGAGCGCAAGCTCCAGGTCTCGATCGCGCAAGGATGCGAGCGCGGTCCGGATCATCGCTCGGACCATGTCACCCATCTCGTTCAGGTGGGACAACACCGTCGCGCCGGAGGGAAGATCGCGGACCGAGAGGAAGATCTTGGCCGCGTTCACCGCCTGATCGCCTATGCGCTCCAGGTGCAGGTTGATATGAAGGATCGCCGAAAGCCGGCGGAGATCGCCGGCCACGGGAGTCTGCAGGGCAAGAACCTCCAAGATCCGGCGTTCGACCGACAGATATCGCTCGTCAACCGCGTCGTCCTCGGCGATGACTCGGCGGGCAAGGTCCGCGTCGCCCGTCACCAGTGCGGTCACCGCCCGGTCGATGGCCCGCTCGGCCAGCTCGCCCTCCACCAGTACCTCCAGCTCGATCGAATCGAGCTCCTCGTGGAAGGCCTGCCTGGTCCCTCCCATCAGCCGAACCGTCCCGTCACGTAGTCCTCCGTCCGTCGATCGTCAGGGTTGGTGAAGACCTTTTGGGTCGCGGCGAACTCAACCACTTCACCGTAGAGCATGAAAAGGGTTGAATCCGACACCCTCGCGGCTTGCTGCATGTTGTGCGTCACGATGATGACCGCGTAGTCTCGCTTGAGTTCCGCGATGAGCTCCTCGATCCGAAGCGTGGACGCGGGGTCCAGCGCCGATGCCGGTTCGTCCATGAGGAGGATCTGCGGCTCGACCGCCAAGGCGCGCGCGATGCAGAGCCGTTGCTGCTGGCCCCCCGATAAGCGTCCGCCTGGCTGCTGCAACCGGTCCTTGACCTCGTCCCACAGTCCGGCCGCGCGAAGCGCCTGCTCAGCCCGGTCGTGAAGCTCGCCTTTCGGGAGCCCCCCGGTGAGCTTCAGCCCGGCGACCGCGTTGTCGAACACGCTCATGGTGGGGAACGGATTGGGCCGCTGGAACACCATCCCGATCTGACGCCGGACCTGCACCGGATCTGTGGCCGGCGCGTAGATATCCGCTCCACCGAACAGCACCTGACCCTCGACGCGTGCCCCTCGCACCTCTTCATGCATGCGGTTCATGCATCGCAGGAGGGTCGACTTCCCGCAACCCGAGGGCCCGATGATCGCCGTCACGGAACGGTCGGCCGCGGCGACATCGATGGATCTCAGCACCTGGGCCTTCCCGAACCAGGCGTTGAGCTGCTTGACTTCGAGGGATATCACGTAAGCCTCCGTTGCCTGCGGACCGAGACCACGCGAGCGCTGATCGAAAGCAGCAGCACGGCCATCATCAGGGTCAGTCCCGCCCCCCAGGCTAGCTGCTGGAGCACCGCCTGGGGTTGGCGGGCCCAGAAGTAGATGTAGCCGGTGATCCACGCCGTCGGCCGCCCATAGCTCGTGTTCATGTAGTTGTTCCCCAGAGCGGTCAGGAGGATCGCCGCGGTTTCACCAAGGCCTCGCGAGACCGCCAGCATCACTCCGGTCAGGATCCCCGAACCTGCGGTGGGGATCACGATCTTGAGGACCACCTTCCACCGGGGGACGCCTAGCGCGAGCGCTCCTTCGCGCAGCTCCTGCGGCACCAGGCGGAGCACCTCCTCGGTCGCGCGCGTCACCACAGGCCACATGAGGATCGAGATGGCCAGGGACGCTGCGTACGCGGAGAAGGAGTGGGTCCACGTGACGACCGTTGCGGCGACCACCAAGCCGGCGATGATGGACGGCGTCGACAGCAGCGTGTTCGCCGTGAAGCGGATGACCGTCGCCGTCCGGCCTCGCCCGTACTCGGACAGATAGACCGCCGTGGCGATGCCCAGCGGCACCGAGATCAGCACTGCGAGTCCCACGATCATCCCCGTACCCACGATCGCGTTCGAGATCCCACCGGTGTGCGGAGGGTCCAATGATCCCGGCGGAAGTTTGGTGAAGAAGTTGAGATCGAGCGCAGCGGCACCACGCACGAGGACGAACACCGCGATCACGGCGAGCGGGGCCAGCGCGAGCGCTGCACAGAGCATCAAGAACAGGGAGAAGGCCCGGTCCTTCGCCCGGCGCGAACGGGTGAGCGCGGTGGCGAGCGGCTGCCGGTTCGCGGTCGCAGTGGCCATCAGGCGGCCTCCGCCGTCACGGGGCTGCCCGGATCGGGATCCGCCAAGTCCGCGGGCGTGGGCTCCAGCCGGCGCGCTCCCCGGCCGACCAACGCCTTCGACACTGCCGCCAGTCCGAACGACATCGCCACCAAAACCACACCGAGCGCCAGGAGCGAGGACCGCTGCAGGGCGTTCGTCGCTCCGTTGAACTGGCTGGCGATCGCCGAAGCGATGGACTGGCCGGGAGCGAACAAGCTGGCGCCCACGGAAGCCCCTCCCCCGATGACCATCGAAACGGCGATCGTCTCGCCGAGTGCGCGGCCCAGACCTAGGAAGGCTGCCCCGGCGATCCCCTGCGCCGAGTAGGGCAAGACCGCCATGCGGATCGTCTCGTACCTGGTCGCACCCAGCGCCTTGGCCGCTTCGCGCAGGTCCCGGGGCACGGTGGCCACCACCTCGCGGCTGATGGCCGTCACGATGGGCAGGATCATGATGGACAGCACCACGCCGGCCACGAAGTAATCGCCGCCCGCGCCGATCACCCGGCCATTCACACCGCGCGAGAGCGCCGGGAACAGCATCCCCAGGCCGGGAACCCAGCCGAAGATCGTGTGCAGGAGCGGTTCGACATGCTGTTCAAGCCACGGCGCCAGCACGAACAGCCCCACCAACCCGAACACCACGCTGGGGATGGCGGCCAGCACGTCGATGAAGGTGGCCAGCGGTCCGGTGATCTTCCCCGAGATGGGTTCGTTCAGGAGGATGGCCAGGCCAAGGGCCACGGGGACCGACAGAACCAACGCCACGAAGGATGTCAGCAACGTCCCGAACACGAACGGCAGCGCGCCGAACTCCTGGTGCGGGGGATCCCACCTCGAACTGGTTAGGAACCTCAGCCCGAACTTCGCGAATGTCGGGGCGCCACCGCTGGCCAGGACGGCGAGCACCAGACCGAGGACGCCGATGAGCACGATCCCGGAGGCCAAGGTGAGGCCGATCATCAGCCGGTCACCCACGCGGCGAGGACGCCGCCCTTCGGGCGGCGTCCTCGTTCGCCGGGTGTGTGGTAGGTCGGTCAAGGAGCCATCATGCTCCAGCCGACGGGGTGATGGGCTGGCCGTTGTAGGTAAGTGTCGCCAACGCGGCGAGCGCCTGGGAGGCGATGCCGCCGGGCAGCGGCGCGTAGTTCAGCGATGCGGCCGTGTCCTGGCCCTTCGTCAGACCCCAGTGGAGGAAGTCGACCAGGGTCTGCCCCTTCGCCTGATCGGCCTGCGCCTTGTAGACGATGACGTAGGTCGTGGTCGCGATCGGATAGGCGCCGGCGACGGAGGAGTTCAGCACATTGGTGTCCGGACCGATCGGGAACTTCAGGCCGGCGCCGGCGGCGCTGATGGAAGCCACGGACGGAGCGACGAACGATCCGTCGGAGGCCTTCACCGCGGCAGACCCAAGGTTGTTCGCCACGGCGTAATCGTAGGAGATGTAGCCGACGGCTCCTTCGGTCTGAACGAGGTAGCCGGCGACCCCGTCGCTGCCGTCCTTGCCGGCAGCGCCCGAAGGCCACTGGACCGTAGAGTCAGCACCGATCGTCTTCTTGAACGTCGCGCTCTGCGAGGACAGGTAGTTGGTGAAGACGAACGTCGAGCCCGAATCGTCGGAGCGATGAACCGGGCGGATCGTGGTGCTCGGCAGGCTGACGCCCGGGTTCAGCGTGGCGATCGCCGGATCGTTCCAGGTAGTGATCGTGCCTTGGAAGACACCGGCCGCCGTCGGGCCATCAAGATTCAACGGGGCCGTCAGTCCCGGGAGGTTGTACGCGATCGCGATCCCGCCGAGAACCGTCGGGATCTGCACGGCATCGGCCGGCATCGCCGCCAACGCGTCGGCCTGCAGCGGGGCGTCAGATGCCCCGAAGTCGGCCGCTTGCTTCGTGATGGCGTCGATACCGCCGCCCGAACCGATGGCCTGGTAGTTGACCTGCGCCCCGGATTCGACGGCGTTGAAGTCCTTGCCCCACTGGGTGTAGATGGGGGCGGCGAAGGTCGAGCCGGCGCCGGTGAGCGGCACTCCGGTGTTGGTCGTGGCCCCGCCACCGCCCGTCGACGTTGAGCTCTTGCTGCTGCATGCTGCGGCGATGACGGCAAGGGAGACGATCCCCGCGACCACCGCAAGCTTCCGCGTCCTCATCAGCTATCTCCTTCTGGAGTTCGGTCTGACCCATATGGTTCCGCGTTGGGGTTGCCGACCGGTGGCCCCCGGATGAACGCCGGGTGAACACGGACCTGAAGGAGCCGGCACCCTAGACTCTGGGGCATGAACACGCTGTCGGTGACGCTCGCGCTTGTGCTCGCGGCCGCAGGGGCCGCGGCCGGCAGTTTCCTCGGGCGTCGGGCTCTGCGAGGCCACCTCCTGCGTGCCACCGCCGCCTCCGAAGCCGCCGAGTCGGCCCTCGAAGCGCAGCGCCAGGACACGCGTGAGCACCTGCAGGTGCAGGGCCTCATCCTCGAATCCATGGACGACGGGGTGCTCCTGTTCGATGAGGAGGGGTCTACGGTCTTCGCGAACCGAGCCGCGGAAGCGCTCCTTGAGACCGCTCCCGCCGACGTCGGCTCGCTGCTACCACTCGATCTGCAGAAGGCGGTGCAGCGGGCGGGGTACGTGGGCTCGGAGCAGCGCGCCGAAGCGGAGATCGGCACGCCGAGTCGGGTTCTGCGGGCGACGGCAACGCCAGCGGGTTCCGAAGGCGCCGTGCTGCTGGTGGTCCGCGACGTCACGGAGGCATTGCGGATCGATCTGGTTCGCAGGGATTTCGTCACGAATGCCTCGCACGAACTGAAGACGCCGGCCGCCGCTATCCAGGCGGCGGCGGAAACGCTGAGCACGGTCGTGACCGAAGACCCCTCGGCCGTGCCGCGCTTCGCCGAGCAGCTGCAGCGGGAGTCGCTTCGCCTCTCCCGGATCGTGGCCGACCTGCTAGACCTGTCACGGCTGGAGAGTGGGAGCCAGGCCACCGAGCCCGTTCGCCTGGACGCCCTGGTCAAGGAGGAGTGCTCGAGGAGCGCGGATCTGATCAAGGAGACGGGCCTCGAACTGACCGTTGACACGGGCGTAGTGCCGCCGGTCCTGGGTTCGGCGCGCGATCTCGCCCTGCTGGTTCGCAACCTCGTCGACAACGCCGTCAGATACACCAAGTCCGGTGGCTCGATCGCGGTCGAGGTGAACGCCGCCGCAGATCAGGTGATCCTCACTGTTCGAGACACCGGGATCGGCATCGCCTCGCGTGAACTGCCCCGTGTGTTCGAACGGTTCTATCGCGTCGACCGCGCCCGGTCTCGGGAAACCGGCGGCACGGGCCTGGGGCTCGCCATCGTCAAGCACATCGCCGAGAACCTCGGCGGCGGCGTCAGCGTGCAGAGCGAACTCGGATCTGGGAGCACGTTCGAGGTGCGACTGCCCGCGTATGCTCCCGGTCCGTGACCACCATCTTCCTCATCCGGCACGGTCTGACCGCGCGAACCGGCATCACCCTGTACGGCCGCAGCGGCGGTTTCCCATTGGATCACCGGGGCCGGGCGCAGGCCGAGCGCCTCGCTGCTCGGTTCGACGGAGTGAAGCTCACAGCCTTGTATTCGAGTCCGCTCGAACGCTGCGTGCGAACCGTCGAGCCGCTCGCCGCCACGCAGCGTCTCCACCTCGAGGAACGCCACGAGCTGATCGAGATGGACGCCGGCACCTGGACCGGCAAGCCGCTCCAGCGCCTGCGTCATCTGAAGGCGTGGAGCCAGGTCCAGACATCCCCGTCCACGTTCCGCTTCCCAGGAGGCGAGAGCTTCTCCGAAGCCCGGGACCGCGTGGTGAGCGAGATCGAACGGATCGCGAAGCGGCACCGGCACGGCCGGGTCGCGGTGGCCACACACGGGGATATCGTCCGGGTACTGCTGAACCACTACAGCGGGGCCGGCCTCGACGCGTTCCAACGGATGGTCGCCGACACGGCGTCGGTGTCGGTGCTCGCGATCGGTGGCGGGCGGGCAGCGGTCCTGTTGGTCAACGACACGGTGGGCGCGCTGCGGCGCTTCGGCCCCGGGCAGATCGATGCGCCGTGGGAAGCCGCTACGGTCTCGGACGCGCCCCGCGGACCGGGCCGGAAGAACCTGCGAGGATAGGCGCCATGGACCTGGGCTCGGTCGAACGCATCACCGCGGACGCCATCGGCGAGCCGGGTGCCCGCGTCTTCTACCTGCAGGCCCACGGGACAGAACTGGTGACGGTGATCGTGGAGAAGCAGCAGGTGCAGCTGCTCGCCGCCTCCGTGCTGGAGCTCCTCTCCACCCTCGAACTCGAGACCGGCACCGGACCCGCCGACGAGGCCATGGCGTTGGAAGAACCGTTCGAGCCGCGCTGGCGTGCGGGACGGCTGTCGCTCGGATACGAGCAGGACCGAGATCGCTTCCTCGTGGAGATCGCTGAATTCGTCCCGGAGTTGGAAGCGGATGATCCGCAGGCCGCCGAGTTCGCCGACGCCGAGGAGATACAGGCCTGGGCTACCAGGGAGCAGATGTTCGCGTTCGCCAGGTACGGGTCGGCGGTGGCCGCACAGGGGCGGCCACTCTGCCAGTTCTGCGGCAACCCGATGTCGCCGGAAGGCCACGTATGCGCCGCGATGAACGGACATTCGAAACACGAGTGAGCGACCCGGCGATCCCCACGGCGCTCGCTCAGGGGGAGCTCGAACTGCTGGGCGTCCTCCCCGATTCGTCGAACTACGCGTTCCTCGCCCGCGCCAAGGGAGATCCCGAGGATCTCCTGGTCGTCTATAAGCCCCAGCGGGGCGAAACTCCCCTGTGGGACTTCCCCGAGGGCACGCTGCACCAGCGGGAGGCCGCTGCCTACCTGGTGAGCCGGGAACTCGGATGGCCGAACGTCCCGCCCACGCTGGTCCGCGACGGTCCCCACGGCGTCGGCTCCGTTCAGGCCTTCATCGACTTCGATCCGTCCGAGCACTTCTTCACCATGGAGGTGGAACGCGCGGCCGAGTTCCGCAAGGTGGCGGTGTTCGATCTGCTCATCAACAACGCGGATCGCAAGGGAGGGCATTGCCTCCTGGCGGCGGACGGCGTCATCTGGCTCATCGACCACGGCGTCTGCTTCAACGAGGAACCGAAGCTGCGAACGGTCATCTGGACGTTCGTCGGCGAGCCCATCGATCCTTCGCTCCTGGCCGATGTCGAGCGGTTCCTCGCGGGACTCGCCGCCGGCCCTCTTGGCGAGGAGCTCGCGGCGCTCCTATCCCCCGCCGAACTGCGCGCCATGGCCACGCGGGCGCGCGAGGTCATCGATGGCGGCACCTACCCGGAACCGGGACCCGGGCGGCCATTCCCCTGGCCCCCCGTATGAGCCTTACCTTCCTGGTCGCGGACACGCCGCTCGGGCCGATGACCGTGGTGATGGGGACCGGCGGCGTGGTGGCTACCTTCGCTACCGACGACCCCAGCGAACCCGAGGCCTTCGCACGAAGCCTCGGCGTGGAGCTGAGGGGTGCGGCCGCCGGATCGGGCCGGGTCGGACGTGAGCTCGACGCGTACTTCGCGGGACGGCTACGCCGGTTCCAGGCGCCGGTAGACCTGCGCTCGGCCGGGAACGGCTTCTCCCGCCGGGTGCTCGAAGGGGCCCGCACCGTCCCCTACGGCGAACTTCGAACCTACGGGGACCTGGCGGCCGCTGCGGGCAGCCCGCGGGCGGCGCGGGCTGCCGGCGGCGCCCTGGCGCGCTGCCGGATCGAACTGTTCGTCCCCTGCCATCGCGTGGTGGGTGCGGGACCATCCCTTGGCTCTTACGGCGGGAACGACGAACGCCGCCGGTTCCTTCTGCGACTGGAAGGGGCGATCGAGTGATGGCGGGCCGTTTCGCGCCATCCGCGAGAAGATGGACGCCATGACACGGTTCCGGATCTTGGCCTGGAGTGTGGCGCTCGTGGTTCTCGGCGTATCCTGCACGAGCAACCCAACCCCCAAACCCGCCACGTCCGGGGCGCCCTCCTCCACGTTCTCCGCACAGGTGGCCAGCAGCGACCTCTACGTGGGCCCACCGCAGGACTTCGAGTTCGGCATCCAGCACTCCAGTGGCCAGGGCATCCAGCTGGTGACGTTCGGGACGGTGAAGGTCCACCTGGACTTCCTGGGGACGGGCGGGTCCTCGCAGCCGGTCGCCAAGAGCGACGCCATCGCCAGCTACATCGCCGCGCCCGGTACCACACCCAGCGGGCCGGCTCCCACCCTCAGCAACCCGGCCGCCGCGCGCGGCGTCTACTCGGCCCCCGGCGTGACGTTCGACGCGGCCGGCTTCTGGCAGGCGACCATCACCGCCGACGTGACCGGATCGGGAACGCAAACGCTCACGGCGGCCTTCACCGTGAACACCTCGCCCATCCTTCCCGCGCCCAGCCAGAAGGCCATCCCCGCCGACAACCCGATCATCGGGACCAAGGGTGTGCCGAACAGCGCCATCGACTCCCGGGCCCAAGGCTCGACCCCGGTCCCCGACCCGGTGTTGCACCAGATCACCATCCGCGCGGCGCTGGCGCAGCATCGGCCGATCCTGGTGATCTTCTCGACGCCGGTCTACTGCCAGAGCCAGTTCTGCGGACCCACCACCGACGCTGTGGAAACCCTGGCCAAGCAGTACGCGGACCGCGCGGTGTTCATCCACGTGGAGATCTATCGCAAGTACGGGACCTCCGGCGCGGTCATCAACAAGGCTGCCGCGGATTGGCTCTACCGCAACAACGACCTCACCGAACCGTGGCTGTACCTGATCGGTGCCGACGGAACGATCCTGAACCGTTGGGGGCCCCTCTTCGACACGAACGCGGTGGCCCAGGATCTGGCGAAGCTCCCGAAGATGCAGCAGTGAGCGAACCACCAGCTCACGAACACGGCCACGAACACTTCGGACCCGCGGATGTCTCGCTCATGGCCACCTCCCAAGGGGTACGCGTCACCTGGATCACGCTCGGCATCCTGGCTCTGACCGCGGGACTTCAGCTAACCGTCGTGGCCCTGAGCGGGTCGGTCTCGCTCGTCGCCGACACCATCCACAACTTCACCGACGCGCTCACCGCCATCCCGCTCCTCATCGCGTTCCGGCTGGCGCGCCGGCCCCCGAACCGCCGCTACACCTACGGCTACCATCGGGCCGAGGATGTGGCCGGGATCGTCATCGTCTTGCTCATCGCGGCTTCGGCCGTCCTCGCCGCGATCGTCGCCATCCAGCACCTGTTCCACCCCCACCCTCTGCGACAGGTGCCCTGGGTGTTGGCGGCAGGCCTGGCCGGGGTCGCTGGTAACGAGGTCGTTTCGATCTACCGGATCCGCGTCGGGAAGCGGATCGGGTCGACGGCGCTGGTCGCCGACGGGCTCCACGCCCGAACCGACGGTCTGGCTTCGCTCGGCGTGGTGGTATCCGCGCTAGCCGCGCTGGCTGGGCTCGACTGGGCCGACCCGGCGATCGGCCTTGCCATCACGGTCGTCATCTCGCTGACGCTCTGGAACGCAGCCGCGTCGGTGCTGCACCGCATGCTCGACGGCACAGACGAACAGACCGTGACCTTGATCGAGGCGGTGGCCTCGGCCGTCCCAGGCGTGGAGCACGTAGGGGAGGCCAGAGCCCGCTGGACCGGCCACCAGCTCCGATCCGAACTCAGCATCGACGTCGACCCGTCCCTGTCGGTGGAGGCCGGACACGCCATCGCCGAGCTGGTTCGCGGTTCGCTCCTGCGAGACGTTCCTCGCCTGGCCGAGGCGGCCGTCCACGTGGACCCGCACGAGCACGACTCCCACACGGCCTAGCCGCGAACCGGGCCAAGCCCCGTACCATGATTCCATGGCGAACCCGGAGTCCCTTCCCCCACCGCCGTCGGCGTTCACGCCGGAGTTCTGCTACCGGCATCCTGCTGAGCAGACCGGTGTCCACTGCACCCGTTGCAACCGGCCCATCTGCCCGGACTGCATGATCCCCGCGCCGGTCGGCTATCAATGCCCCGAGTGCGTCGGCCGATCCAAGCGTGAGTTCGCGAAGGGAAGCGGGCGTCGCTCCGTGGTGGCCGGAGCCCGCCGCAGCAACGTCACCGTCACCAAGGTCCTCATCGCGCTGAACTTCGCCGCGTTCGCCGTCGAGCTGGTAGCGGGCGGCGCGGGAAGTCTCCTCACGGGACCGGCGCCCGAACAACTAGCCCGTCTGGGGGCTTCCATCCCCTACTTCCAACTCCCCTCCGGCGCCGTGGCCGGCATCGCGACCGGGGAGTACTGGCGGCTCATCACCAGCATGTTCCTCCACGCCGGGATCATCCACATCGCGCTCAACATGTACGGCCTCTGGCTCTTCGGCCGCGTCCTGGAAGACGAACTGGGTTCGATGAAGATGCTCGCGGTGTACCTGATCAGCGGGTTGGCGGGCGGCGCGTTCTCCTACGCCTTCGGGGCGGGACACGTGGGGGTCGGCGCCTCGGGGGCCATCTACGGGTTGCTGGGGGCGTTCGTCGCCTACAACTACCGCCGGCGTCACATGCGGTTCTACCGCGCCCGGCTCCAGGCGATCATGCCCTGGGTGTTCCTCAACCTGTTCCTGTCCTTTCAGATCAAGGTGATCGATTGGCGCGCGCATGTGGGCGGGCTGGTGGTTGGGGCGGCCGCGCTCTACATCGCGGAAGGGACCGGCAGCCCCCAGACGAAGCGCGCGATCATGATCGTCGGGTTCCTGGGGCTCGCGGCGCTGACGGTCGCGCTCTGCATCTACGGCACGGCGCACTGGCACACCGTGGTGTTCGGACCCCGAGCCTAGGACGGCTCAGCGGCGATGGGGGTCGGCGATCCCGTAGATGCCGCCGTCGCGGGTTCCGACGTAGATCCAGCCGTGCCAGAGGGCCGGAGTTGACTCGATGATGCCGCCGACGTGCAAGCGCCACAGCAGGTGCGGCGGCGTCACGTGGTCAGGGTTCAACTGCCAGCAGTTCAGGTGGCCGGCGCCGTCTCCGATGATGAGCTTCCCGTCGATCGGCACCGGTGAGGACCACGTGGGACCGGCCACGGGCAGGGTCCACAGCAGCCTGCCCGTCATCTCATCGACCGCAACCACGCCGCCTTCCGTGTACGTCGCGTACACGACCCCGTCGTAGAGCGCCGGCGTGCCCAGGATGCCGTTGTCCGGGGCGAACCCTCCGACCTGGACGGACCAGACGACAGGGCTGGCGGGGTTCGAGGGGTCGAGCTTCATCAAGCTGCCGATCTGGTGATCGCGGTGCAGCGACTCGGGACGCGCGACGTTCGCCTCCATCTTCCGCCCCACGATCAGGTCCCCGGCGGGATCGATCACGATGGTCGCGTCCGTGTCGTCGCCGTTCCAGAACCTGAACACGCGCTTGTACGCGGTGCCGCCGGCCAGGATGTTGCTGATATCCCATCCTTGGACCAGCCCGGCGGAGTTGGAGAAGTACGCGACGCCGCTCCGGAACGCCACCGAGTTCTCGATCGAGATGTCCGCGTCGGTGACCTGCTGGCGGAGCTGCGCGTCCCAGCCCGGTACCCGCATGACGATCTTCGGATCCACGGTGACGTTGCCCGCGGCGTCGTAGCCACGGTTGAGGCGGATCACGTAGAACCAGGAGTTCTCGCCGCCTTCCAGCAGATAGTCCCCGACCTGCAGGGGCGCGGCGTCCCAGTCGTTGTTCCACACCTTCCCCGGCTGGGAGTTCGAGTTGAACTCCCAAAGCACGTGCGGGCGTGCTCCGTCCATGGCGATCACTCGCAGTTTGTTATCACGCGACCCGCCGTAATAGAGCGGGTAGCCGTTGGAGTCGCTCGTGGCCGACCCCTTGGCCAGGTCCTTGGTCGCCAGCGGCGGGCGCGTGGGCACCCCCTTCGTCCCGTCCAGGAAGTGATACTTGAAGTCGTACGCGCCCTCGCGAACCTCGACCTTGCCGCCTGCCATCGGGATGACGTTGGGTTGACCTGTCCAGCCCGTGCCGCACCACGTTCGCGACCCGAAGATCTTATCGCTGCTCGATCCGCAAAGACCACCTGTCTGGGGGAACCGCCAGCGGACCACGGGGTGCGTTGGCACCGGCCCCTCACCGTAGTAATCACGGCTGTAGTTGCCGCGGAACGTGCGCAGGCCCGGATGGGAGGGGTCGATGGGTCCGGGCGTGTAGACGCCGGCAGCATCGATGTGGGAGACGGGCGAATTGGTCATGTCGGGCGACCCGGCGGATGAGGGCGGCGGCGTGGATGTGGGTCCGGTCGCGTTGTCCTCTGCCATCCGGCCGCCCCCCGAGGTGATCAGGTACGCCACGCCCGCGATCAGGACCAGCGCGAGCAGCACCACCGCGAACGGCACCTTCGGCTGCGGGCGGTGCGCCGGGGCGGGCATCACCTATCGCCGGCAGCGCCGCAGGGGGGTCAAACCGCGTCGCCCGCCGACGGGTAGGACCCGAGGATCCGCAGCAGCGAGGTGTGCGCTGCGACTTCCTTGAGCGCCGCCTGGACGTCCGGGGCATCCGCCGGCGCCATGAGGTCCACGTAGAACACGTATTCGAACGCCTTGCCGGGCCGCGGACGGGACTCGAGTTTGTGGAGGTTCAACCCGCGATCGGCGAACGGCTTCAGTGATGCCAGCAGCGACCCGGCCTGATCCAGGACCGCCATGACCAGGCTGGTCTTGTCCGGCTGCCCCAGCCCCGCGTCCCCGGATCCGATGACCGCGAACTTCGTGAAGTTCTCTTTGTCGGTCTGGATCCGTTCGGCCAGCACGGCCAGGCCGTAGTTGGCTGCGGCGACGACGCTGGCGATGGCGGCGTCGTGCGGATCGCCCGCCTCGGCGATCTTGCGAGCGGCCCCGGCGGTGTCGTGCACCGGCACCGTTTCGATCCGCATCGAGGCCAGGAAGTCGTCGCATTGCGCCAAGGCCTGCCAGTGTGAATGGGCGCGGCGGATATCCTCCAGCCGCGCACCAGGCACCCCCAGGAGCGCGTGGTCCACCCGAACGATGATCTCCCCCACCATCTTCAGCAAGCTGGTGTGCAGCAGCAGGTCGTAGGTCTCGTTGACCGACCCTGCCTGGGAGTTCTCCATGGGAACCACACCGAAGTCGGCCTCACCGCTGGTCACTCGGCTGAACACCAGTCGAACGCTGTCGCACGGCAGGGTGTCGGCGTCGGGGAACAGCCCCCGGACGGCACGCTCCGAGTACGCGCCGGGTTCTCCCTGGTAGGCGATCTTCATGGCTCGCAAGGGTAACAGCGGGGTTGAACAACCCCGCCGACGGTCAAGGTTCTCTCCCGCGCGGCCGATACCCGGTGTATGAAGCTTCTGACCTCGACCCTGGACCTGATCGCGAAGGAATACGCAGAGGCGGTGGCCTCCGGTCGCTTCGAGCAGGCTGAGGGATGGTTCGCGGCAGCCGCACTCGTGGCTGCGCGCGAGGCGGACCGAGTTCCGGCTACCCCCTGAAGTCGGTCCGCCCGGCCCAGCGCGCGATGGTTGCGGTCCCGACGAGCCTGGTGCTCGCTGCTAGGGCGATGTACGAACGTTTCTCCGCGGGCCCGTGTCTGATACTCAGTAGTGCCCAGCGCCGGGCTTCGCGCCGGCGCCCGAGCAGCGCGTAGGCGACGGCAACAGCCCCCTCCATGCGGGAGATCCCCTGGCGGCATCGACGGAGTTCGGGATGAACCGCCAACAGGTACCGGGTCCCATCCACGATGGCCTGGGATCGATCGGCCAGATCGAACGCGCCCCCGTGGGACATGCGCACCAACGGATCACGCACCACGACCACGGGCGCCTGCCCCGATGCGCGCAGCAGCCATTCGTAGGCCTCCCCATACCCTTCCGGACACGCTTCATCGAACGGACCGATAGCACGTTCGTACGCCTCACGTCCCACCAGCAACGTCGATGTGTGCAGGTCTGTTACCCGTGCTCGGCAGAGATCCTCGCTGGTCAAGGAGATGGCATCCGGCAACAGGGTTGTCCGGACGCCGCCTTGCCAGATCTCGACGCCGGTGAGCACGACCTTGGCGTCTGGATCGGCGTGCAGGGCCTCCACCTGCGTCGAGAGCTTGCCCGGCAACCACTCATCGTCGTCGTCACAGAACGCGATGAGGTCGCCGAAGGACGCGTCCACCCCAGTGTTCCGCGCGCCCGCCGCTCCAGGCGTGCGGACGTTGCGGGTCACCATCAACGTTCGGCCGCTCCGCGTGGGGATCATGTCAGAGAGGTCGAACGGCTCCGCCTGATCGAACACCACCTCGCACACCAGATCACCCGGGTAGTCCTGCGTGAGGATCGATGCAAGGGCGTGACGCAGCTCTGTCGGACGGTCCCGGGTCGGGATGACCACGGTCACGCTCGGCCACCCGGGCACTACCTCAGTAGGCCCCGCGGGAGGAGATCAGCGCGGGGAGCGTCTTCGCCAGGATGAAGAGGTCGTAGGCGATGGACCAGTTCTCGATGTAGAAGAGATCCAAACGAACACAGTCGTCGAACGACAGTTCGCTCCTGCCACTGACCTGCCAGAGTCCAGTGATCCCCGGCGGCACCTCCAGGCGGTCGAATTGCCAATCCGCGTACTGCGTCACCTCTTCGGGCAGCGGCGGCCGAGGGCCAACCAGGCTCATGTCGCCCTTGATCACGTTGATGAGCTGCGGGAACTCGTCCAAGCTGAGCTTGCGAAGGAACCGTCCCACCCGAGTGACGCGAGGGTCATCCTTGAGCTTGAACATCAGGGTCTCGACGCCATGTTGCTCCCGAAGATCGTTGATCATCTGGTCGGCGCCGACCTGCATCGTGCGGAACTTGAGGATGGTGAAGGGCCGCCCGCGGTGGCCCACCCGGCGCTGGCGGAAGAAAACGGGTCCGGAAGAAGTGAGTTTGATCGAGCCGGCGATGACCAAGAAGACCGGCGTGAGCAAGAACGTGCCGACGCCGGCGACCACCAGATCGAATGCTCGCTTCGCGACAACCTGTGTTCCGGTCAGGCGAACGGGTCGAAGCGACAACGCCGTCAGGCCGCCGAGCGGTTGAACGGTCAACCGCGACGCCAGCACTTCCGGCATGGTGGCCGTGATACGAACCTCGACCCCTTCCAGCCGAACTGCCTTCGCCACGTTCCCCATCTCCTCGGGAGACATCGCGCTCGATGCAACGAAGACACATTCGGCCCTCGTCTCGCGGATGAGTTCACGAAGATCGCCTATCGGCCCCAGGATGGGCAAGTGGGCGGACGCGGCCGCAGCTTCTGCCGTCGTGACCATGCCGATGGCCCTGAAGCCGAACGCGGGACGGCGCATCACGTCGGCCAGGTGCGCGGCCTCCTGGTTGGTGCCCACGATGATGGTCGGGAAGGACAACCGCCCGGCTATCCGAGCGCGCCCGATCCAGTAATGCCACACCCTGCGTGAGCCAAGCGCCAAGATCAGGGAAAGCGCCCATGTAAGAGCCAGCCAGGAACGAGAGAAGGAGGCCTGCGACCAGAACGAGAGGGTGACCAGCCCCGTCAGCCCGAGTGACACCGCCAGGATGATCCGGCGGAACTCCTCAGCCGGCGCGAGCCGGTGGGCCTCATAGAGATCGAAGGCGGCGAACACCGCGACAACAACGAATGGTGCCCCTAGAAGCACCAGCAGGAAGTCACCCTCGGGGATCCGCAATCCGAATCGGGACCAGTACGCGGCCACCATGGAGAAGGCGATGGACAGCGTGTCGGTGACGGCGATCATCCGGTAAAGGCGTCGGTAGTCGGCCCTGGCGGACTGCAGCCCATCACTGCGGAGAGCGGACGCCGCGATCCTAGGTCGGCGCGCGCGCGCCTCCCCAGCGGTGACATCCTCAACGCGTCCCTGCATCTACGGTCTCCTATGGGCCTTCCGGTATCGGGACACTACCTGGTCAGCTGTAGTCAGCGCTACCTACGAACGGACACTTCTTGCGACCTAGGGGTTGCTCCCAACGGTCGTAGGCCCCATGGCCTAGGACGAAGGGCGGTCATCGGCCAGCCTACTTGAAAAGGTTCTGCGTGATCCGGATGGCTCCCGGCCCGATGATCACGATGAAGAGCGCGGGCATCACACACAGGATCAACGGGAACACGATCTTGACGGGGGTCTGCTGGGCCTTGCCCTCGGCCCGCTGGCGCCGCTTGATCCTGAGCTGCTGCGCCTGGGTCCGGAGTACGCTGGCGATGGACACCCCGAAGACATCCGCCTGGACCATGGCCAGCGCGAACGCGTTGAGCTCCTCCACGTCCGTGCGTTCAGCGAGATGACGGAACGCATCCGAACGCGGGACCCCCAGCTGTATCTCCTGCAGCATCCGGGCGAACTCCGACGACAGGACCCCGGGCACGTTCTGCACCACCTGGGCGATGGCGGCGTTCAGCGAAAGCCCCGCCTCGACGCTGATGGTCAGCAGGTCCAGGGTGTCCGAGAGCGTTCGCAGGATCTCCTGCTGCCGCTCCTGGACCCGCCGGCCCAGGATGGAGTCCGGTAGCACGAACCCGACGAACGTCATGAGTCCGGCCACCACGAACACCAGGAAACCGCTGAGATGCATCAGGCTGGCCACGACGAACCCCAGGATGAGCCCGCCCACCAGACCGATGGCCTTGAAGGCCATGACCCGTTCGGCGTCCCACCCGGCCGGGCCACCCGCCAGCAGGAGCTTCTTGGCAAGCCGCTGGCGCGCGTCGATCGGCGTGATGCGCTTCGCCACCCTGCCCGCGGCCGCCACGACCGGCACAAGCACTCGCTTACCGAAGTTCTCCTGCAGGCTCTGTTCGCGGAGATCAGGGATGGACTGCGATCCAACCTGAGATTGGAGGAGCTTCATCGCACGACTCTTGTCGCCGCCGGAAGGATCGAGCGCGACGCCGCCCAGGAACACGGCGCCTATCACCGCCACGACCCCAACGACCAGGAAGACGGTCTCAGACATCGATGTCCACAACCTTCTTCATCCAGTAGGCCCCGACGAACAACAGGCACCCGGCCACGATCAGCATGATGAGCCCTATCCTGGTCTTGAACAACAGCCCGATGTAGTCGGGGTTCACGGCGAACATATACAGCCCGATGGCGAACGGCATCAGCCCGAGCACCCATGCGGACAGACGCCCCTCTGCGGTCAACACTTGCACCTGGCGGCGCATGGTGGCCCGTTCGCGAAGCGTGTCTGCGACCGTGTCCAAGATCTCGGCGAGGTTACCGCCGACCTCGCGCTGGATGTTCACGGCCATGACCGCCCACCGGAAATCGGTGCTGCCGACCCGCTCGGCCAGCGCGCTCAGCGCGTCGTCGGTGGGACGCCCCAGGCGCACCTCGGAGACAACGCGCTGGAACTCAGAGGCAGCGGGCTGGTTGATCTCCTTGGCCACCGTGTCCAGCGCCTGAAGGAAACTGTGCCCCGCACGAAGCGAACTCGCCATGATGGTGAGGACGTCGGGCAGTTGTTCCCGGAGCTTCTCTTCGCGGCGCTTGAGCGCCATCCGCAGGATCACGGTCGGGGCGGCGCCGGCCGATCCGGCCACCACCAGGCCAAGAACCAGGCTCTGGAGCACCGCGGCACCGACGATCGCGCCCACCACCGCGGCAACGACCGACGTCACCACGAATTCGCCCGATCGCATGGTGACGCCGGCAGCTTCCAGTTCCCTGTCGAGGCGATCGCTGAATCCGGTCGAACGGGCGAACCTGGCGCCGAACGAGGACGCGCTCTCCGGGATCCATCCGCCCGCGGTCTTGTCGCTGCCCGACACTCCCGCTTGCTGGGTCCCCGTGATGCTGGCCATGCGCGCGGCCATCACCTTGTCCTGCTTCGCTCGCATCGCCGTTCCGAACAGGAGCCACCCGACCACGAACGCGGTCACCAGTACCAGCCCGGCGATGACCACCTGGAATCCTGAGGAAGACAGGAACGAACTCGCGATCACGAAGGGCCTCGCTTCTCCAACGCGAACAGCGACGCGTCCACGTTGATGCCCTGCTCGGCCAGCTTGTCCAGGAACTTCGGCCGCAGGCCCGTCGCCTTCAGGCGGCCCTTGAAGCGCCCGTTGTCGTCGATGCCTTCAGTGAAGTCGAAGAGGAAGATGTCTTGCAGTGTGATGGTCTCCCCCTCCATACCCGCGAGCTCGGTTACGTGCGTGAACCGGCGGGTGCCGTCCTTCAGGCGTTGCTGGTGCACGATCAGCTGGATCGCCGAGGCCACCTGTTCGCGGATGGCCTTGGACGAGATCTCCATGCCCGCCATCATCGTGATGGTTTCGAGTCTCGCCAGCGAGTCGCGAGGAGAGTTGGAGTGGATGGTGCTGATCGAACCGTCGTGGCCGGTGTTCATCGCCTGGAGCATGTCCAGCGCCTCGGCACCACGAACCTCGCCGACCACGATGCGGTCCGGCCGCATACGGAGGCAGTTACGGACCAGGTCCCGGATAGTGACCTGCCCCTTGCCCTCGATGTTGGGCGGGCGAGACTCCAGCCGGACCACGTGTGGCTGCTGGAGCTTGAGTTCGGCGGCATCCTCGACGGTCACGATGCGCTCGTCATCGGGGATGAACGAAGACAATACGTTCAGCGTGGAGGTCTTCCCGGCACCGGTGCCCCCGGACACCATGATGTTGATCCGGCCGCGGACGCACGCCTCCAGGAACTTGGAGACCGCTGAGGTCATGGTCCCGAACTCCACCAGATCGTCGGACTGGTACGGATCGGCTGCGAACTTCCGGATGGTCAGGCAGGGGCCGTCGATCGCGAGCGGCGGGATCACCGCGTTCACGCGGGAACCGTCGGGCAGACGCGCATCCACGTAGGGGCTGGCCTCGTCCACGCGCCGGCCGACCTTGCCCACGATCTTGTCGATGGTCCGGCGGAGCTGGCCTTCGTCGTGGAACTTCGTGCCGGTCCAGTAGAGCTTTCCCGCGCGCTCCACGTAGATGGTGTCCCAGTTGTTCACCATGATCTCGGTGACTTCCGGGTCCCGCACGTAGGGCTCAAGCGGACCGAGCCCCAACACGCTGTCGCCGATCTGCCGGACGATGAGGAGCTTCTCTTGCGCGGAGAGCGGGCTCTCCTCTTCATCCAGCAGCTCACGCAGGCGTTGGTGGACCAGGCCTTCGAGTTCGGTGTCGGACAGGGTCGAGTCGTAAAGCCGGGGACCAAGGACCTCGACCAACCGCTCCTGTACCCGCGTGCGGACATCCGAGATGCGATCTCGTTGCTGCGCCTTTGCAAGACGATCTGCGAGTGACATCGGGGGCTACCTCCTAGGAGCGGGAGAACAGACGGAACTTCTTACGGACCACTGTGGGGATCACTTGCGGTTCAGCCGAGTCGACCGAGCCGGTGAACTTCATCGCCAGCGACCGAACCGCGAGGGAAACCTCTGACGTGGGTTCGTCCAGCACGACGGGCCTGCCCTTGTTCAAGGATGTGGGCACCAACCGGCTGGAGGGGATCATCGCGTCG